>NZ_JBEZXS010000043.1:0-79192 GCF_040638185.1 Streptomyces sp. NPDC026672 | reverse complement strand
TACGAGGGCGATCCTCCGCCTTGCGACTGCACGCACCAGACGCCGCGGGCCCCGCCCTCCGGGCGGACGGCGCTACTTTCGAAACACGCCCTAGCGGACCTCCGCCAGCGTCACCGGACGGTGCTCGTGCAGCGACAGCGTGCACGCCTCCGCGATCCAGCCCGCCTCCAGGGCGTCCGCCACCGTGCAGGGCGAGGGCCGGGTGCCGGCCACGACCTCGGTGAACGCGGTGAGCTCCGCGCGGTAGGCCGCCGCGAAGCGGTCCATGAAGAAGTCGTGCGGGGTGCCCGCGGGGAACGTGACCCCCGGCTCGACCGAGCGCAGCGGCAGCTTGTCGTCCAGGCCCACCGCGATCGAGTCCCGGAAGCCGTGCAGCTCCATGCGGACGTCGTAACCCCGGGCGTTGTGGCGGCTGTTGGAGACCACCGCGATCGTGCCGTCGTCCAGGGTGAGGACCGCGCCCGTGGTGTCGGCGTCGCCCGCCTCCTTGATGTAGTCGGCACCCCGGTTGCCGCCCACGGCGTACACCTCGGTCACCTCGCGGCCGGTCACCCAGCGGATGATGTCGAAGTCGTGCACCGAGCAGTCGCGGAAGATCCCGCCGGACGCGGCGACGTACGCGGCCGGCGGCGGCGCCGGGTCGAGCGTCGTGGAGCGGACCGTGTGCAGCGTGCCCAGCTCCCCGCTCGCGACGGCGGCCCGCGCGGCCGTGAAGCCCGCGTCGAAGCGGCGGTTGTAGCCGATCTGGATGGGCACGTCGCTGCCCTCCACCGCCCTGAGGACCTCCACACCCTCCTTGATGGTGCGGGCGACCGGCTTCTCGCAGAAGACCGGGACACCGGCCTCGACACCGGCCAGGATCAGCGACGGGTGGACGTCGGTGGCCGCCGCCACCACGAGGCCGTCCACCCCGGCCGCCAGGACCGCCTCGGGCGAGTCCGCGACCTCGGCCCCGAACCGCTCGGCGGCGGCGCGCGCGGCGTCCGCGAACGGGTCGGCGACGACGAGGGACTCGACGGCGTCGAGCCCGGAGAGGGTCTCGGCGTGGAAGGCGCCGATACGGCCGAGGCCGAGGATTCCGATACGCATGTGCTTACTGCTCCTTGGTACAGAGGGAGGTGAAGGGCGCCCCGAAGGGGCGCGGGGAACTGCGCGCCCGGCCACGACGCTGCCGCACCCGACCGAGGCGTGGCGCGGTCTGTCCCGCGGGGCGGCTAGTCGAGGCCGCCGAGGACGTTCTGGTCCCAGTCGATCACCGAGCCGGTGACCACCCCGGACCGGTCGGACAGCAGCAGGACCACGAAGTCGGCGATCTCGTCGGGCCGGCCGAGCCGGCCCATCGGCAGCCGGGCCGCGGCCTGCTCGCGCCAGTCGTCGCCGGCGTCGTGGAAGGTCCGCTGGGTCGTGTCCTCGCCCTCGGTGTCGGTCCAGCCGATGTTCAGGCCGTTGATCCGGACCCGGTCCCAGCGGTGGGCGTGCGCCGCGTTGCGGGTCAGGCCGATCAGCCCGGCCTTGGCGGCGACGTACGGCGCGAGGAAGGGCTGGCCGCCGTGCGCCGACGACGTGATGACGTTGACGACCGTGCCCGGCGCCCCGCGCGCCACCATGTCGGCGACCGCCGCCTGCATCGCGAAGAACGGCGCCCTGAGGTTGATCGCGACATGCGCGTCGAACAGCTCGGGCGTGGTGTCCAGCAGGCTCCCGCGCGCGGTCAGCCCCGCCGAGTTCACCAGGCAGTCGATCCGGCCGTACGCCTCGACCACCGCGGTCACGGACGCCTTGGCCTGTTCGGCGTCCGCCAGGTCGGCGCGGACGAACAGCGCCTTGCCGCCGGCCGCCGTCAGCTCGGCCACCAGCGCCTCGCCCGGCTCGGCCCTGCGGCCCGACACGGCGACCCGCGCGCCCTCCCGGACGGCGGCCCGCGCGATCGCCGCGCCCACCCCCTGGCTGCCGCCGTTGACGAGGACGACCTTGTCGTCGAGAAGTCCCACGGGCGTGTGCCCTCCCTCGGTTCCCACGGCCGGCTCAGCTCTCCCGCCGGCCCGCGCCGGCCCTCAGCCGGGCCCGCAGCGCCCGCGGCGGCAGCCCCTCGCCGAGCGCCCGCCGGACGACGTCCGCCTGCGACGGCGGCGCCAGCCCCTCCACCGGCGGGTCCCGGTCCAGGTTGGTCGGGAAGGCGTAGCCCTCCGCGCTCGCGGCGATCACGTTCTCCAGCCACTCCTCGTCCACACCGTCGGCCTTCCGGCGCAGCAGCACCGGGTAGACCGCGCCCGCGACCGCCTCCCGGTCCACCGTCTCCATCGCCCGCCCGAACGCGGACGACACCTGGAGCAGATTGGCCGTCCGGCGGACGTCGGCGGTGCGGTTGGTGCCCGCCGCGTGGAACAGCGCCGGGTTGAAGAACACCGCGTCGCCCTTGGCCAGCGGCAGCTGCACGTGGTGCGCCTCGAAGTACGCCCGGAACTCCGGCAGCCGCCAGGCCAGGTAGCCCGGCTCGTACCGGTGGGAGTACGGCAGGTACAGCGTCGGGCCCGACTCCACCGGCATGTCGCAGTGGGCGACCGCGCCCTGGAGGGTGAGCAGGGGGGAGAGGCGGTGCACGTGCGCCGGATAGCCGGCCGCCGCCTCGTTCGACAGGAACCCGAGGTGGTAGTCGCGGTGCGGGGTCTGCCCGGCGCCGCCCGGGTTGACCACGTTGATCTGCGAGGTGACCTGGTAGCCCGGCCCGAGCCACGCCGACGCGGCCAGCGCCAGCACGTCGTTGGCGTAGTAGTCGGCGAACGCCTCCGGGTCGTACAGCGCCGTCTTCTCCAGCGCGTTCCACACCCGGTCGTTGGCGCCCGGCGCGGCGAAGTGGTCGCCCGCGGTCGCCCCCGCGGCCCGCTGCTCGGCGATCAGCCGCTCGAACACCACCGTGGCCCGGTCCACCACGGACGGGTCGGGGAACGCGCCCCGGAACACCACCACGCCAGGGCCCTCGCTCAGCGCGCGCACCAGCTCCGCCGCCACCGCCCGGCGGTCCCCGGCCGCCCGCAGCCGCTCGCTGTCGTAGATCAGGACGTTCCGCTCCACCGACGCGGCGTACGGATGGTCGGCGAGGTCCGTGGTCCGCTCGACCAGGGCGCGGAAGGCGTCGAGATCGCAGTCCCGTTCGGACAGCCAGGCGCGGTCGTGCGCGGTGGTGAGGGACATCGGCGTCCTTCTTTCGGTCACGGAGGCGGCCGCTTCCGGTCACGGTTGCGGCGGGCCCTCGGTCACGGCGGTGACGTGGTGCTGTCATTCTTGTCAGTACAAACACCTCGAACAACCAGCAGGAAGCCATCAAAAACCCCTCAAGCGGCCGAGGAGTCCCGCCCCATGGGCCACCCCTTTCCCATCCGTGAGATCGCACGTCAGGCCGGTCTCAGCGAGGCCACCGTGGACCGCGTCCTCAACGACCGGGGAGGGGTGCGCGACAGCACCGCCCAGGAGGTGCGCCGGGCCATCGCCGACCTGGACCGCCAGCGCACCCAGGTCCGGCTCGTCGGCCGCACCTTCATGATCGACATAGTGATGCAGGCCCCCGAGCGGTTCACCACCGCCGTCCGGGCCGCCCTGGAGGCCGAACTGCCCTCCCTGCACCCGGCCGTGCTGCGCTCCCGCTTCCACTTCCGGGAGACGGGTCCGGTGGCCGAACAGGTCGCGACCCTGGACCGGATCGCCCGGCGCGGCTCGCAGGGCGTGATCCTCAAGGCCCCCGACGTCCCCGAGGTCACGGAGGCCGTCGGCCGGCTCACCGCCGCGGGCATCCCCGTCGTCACCCTGGTCACCGACCTGCCCGCCAGCGGCCGTATCGGCTACGTCGGCATCGACAACCGCGCCGCGGGCGCCACCGCCGCCTATCTGACGGGCCAGTGGCTCGGCGACCGCCCCGGCAACGTCCTCACCAGCCTGAGCAGCGGCTTCTTCCGCAACGAGGAGGAGCGCGAGATGGGCTTCCGCGCCGCCCTGCGCGCCCTGCGCCCCGAGCGCACGCTCGTCGAGATCGCCGAGGGCCAGGGCCTGGACGCCACGCAGTACGACCTCGTCCGCGCCGCCCTCGAACGCGATCCGGAGATCCGAGCGGTCTACTCGATCGGCGGCGGCAACATCGCCACGCTGCGGGCCTTCGCCGATCTCGGCCGCGAGTGCGCCGTGTTCGTCGCCCACGACCTCGACCACGACAACACCCGGCTGCTGCGCGAGCACCGGCTGTCCGCCGTGCTCCACCACGACCTGGGGCACGACATGCGCGAGGCGTGCCACCTGGTGATGCGCGCCCACGGCGCCCTGCCGCCCGCGGGACCCACCCTGCCGTCGGCGATCCAGGTGGTGACGCCCTACAACATGCCTACACCACCGGTACGGTGACCCAGGCGCCGCTCTCCGCGGAGCGGGCCATCGCGTCGAGCACGGTCGCGCTGCGCACGGCGTCCGTCAGCGTGGTGCCGTGCGGGACGCCCTCGGCGACCGAGCGCAGGAAGCGGTACGCCTCGATCACCTTCAGGTCGTCGTAGCCCATGGCGTTGGCCGCGCCCGGCTGGAAGGCGCCGAACTCACCGTCCCCCGGGCCGACGAACACCGTGCTGACGGGCTGGTCCTGGTACGCGGTGCCGCGGCTGACCGCCAGCTCGTTCATCCTGCGGAAGTCCCACAGGACCGCGCCCCTGGTGCCGTGCACCTCGAAGCCGTAGTTGTTCTGCTCGCCGACCGAGACCCGGCACGCCTCCAGCACGCCCCGGGCACCGGAGGCGAACCGCAGCAGACAGCTGACGTAGTCCTCGTTCTCGACCGGGCCCGGCTCGCCGCCCGAGGCCAGCGTGTGACCGGCGGTGGCACCCGTGGGACGCGGGCGCTCGGGCACGAACACGGCGGTGTCGGCCGTGAGGGACACGATGTCGCCGACCAGGAAGCGGGCGAGGTCCGCGCCGTGCGAGGCGAGGTCGCCGAGCACCCCGCTGCCGCCCCGCTCACGCTCGTAGCGCCAGGTCAGCGCCCCGTCGGGATGGGCGGCGTAGTCGCTGAACAGCCGGACGCGGACATGGGTGACCGTGCCGATCCCGCCGGCCGCGATCAGGTCCCTGGCCGCCTCCACGGCGGGCGCGTTGCGGTAGTTGAAGCCGACCGTGCCCTGGACCCCGGCCGCGGCGACGGCGTCCGCCACGGCGCGGGCGTCCCCGGCCGTCAGCCCCACCGGCTTCTCGATCCAGATGTGCTTGCCGGCCCCGGCCATCACCACGCCGATCTCCCGGTGCAGGAAGTTCGGGGCGGTGATGCTGACTGCCCGCACCCGGGGGTCGGCGGCGACCTCCCGCCAGTCACGGGTCGCCGAGGCGAACCCGTAGCGCTCGGCGGCCTCCTCGGCGCGGCCCGGCACCTCCTCGGCGACCGTGATCAGCCGGGGGCGCAGGCCGAGGTGCGGATAGTGGTGGGCGACCCGGGTGTACGCCTGGGTGTGCACCCGGCCCATCCAGCCGAATCCGACGACCGCGACACCGAGCGCTTCCACCATGCCAGCCCCTCTTCGGACTCCCGGGAACCCGGCAGGCACCGGTTTGGACCCATCGGGTTGGACCGGTCCATCTCCCGCCGACGCCACAGTGATGACGCGCACGGCCCGGTGTCAAGCCCCCCATCGGGGCCACGGGGGCCTTTGACAGGCGCCCGGCCGCGTGGAACGGTCCATCCCATGAGACCGCCCACCATCCGTGACGTGGCCGACCGGGCCGGGGTCTCCAAGTCGCTGGTCTCGCTCGTGCTGCGCGGCTCCGGGCGGGTGCGCCCCGAGAAGCGCGAGGCCGTCCTGCGGGCCGTACGGGAACTGGGATACCGGCCGAACGCCGCCGCCCGCAGCCTGAGCGAGCAGCGCACGCGCACGGTCGGTGTCCTCCTCGACGACCTGCGCAACCCCTGGTACGTCGATCTGCTCGACGGGCTCAACTCCGTGCTGCACGCGGCCGGACTGCGCATGCTGCTCGCCGACGCCCGGCTCGGCCGCCGCAGCGGCGACGACCTCGCCGGCCCCTTCCTGGACCTCGGCGCCGACGGTCTGGTGGTCGTCGGCACGCTGCCGGACGCGGCCGGACTCGCCGGGGTCGCCGCGCGGATGCCGGTCGTCGTGGCCGGTGCCCGCGAGCCGGTGCTGCCCGGGGTGGACGTGGTGGCGGGCGACGACGAGGCCGGGGCCCGGCTGGTCACGGAGCACCTGCTCGGGCTCGGGCACCGCGCGATCGCGCACGTCACCGGGTACGGCGCGGTCGGCGAGCTGCGGCGGCGCGGCTTCGAGGCGGCGATGCGCGAGCACGGGGCGGAGGCGGTCGTCGAGCCGGGCGACCTCACCGAGGAGGGCGGCTACCGCGCGGCCGTCCGGCTGCTCGCCCGCTCCGACCGGCCCACCGCCGTGGTCGCCGTCAACGACATCACCTCCGTGGGTGTGCTGTCGGCGGCCGGGGAGCTGGGCCTGCGCGTACCGCACGACCTGTCGGTGACCGGGTACGACAATACGAGCATCGCCCGGCTGCGGCACGTGTGGCTGACCACGGTCGACACGGCCCCGCACGAACTCGGCCACCGGGCGGCCCACCACCTCCTGACCCGCCTGAACCACCCGACCACCCCGGCCCGCCTGTTGCTGACACCCCCGCGCCTGGAAATCCGGGGGACCACGGGGCCACCGCGGGGGGTGGGGTAACGGCAGGGTGGGCCGGTGTCGGTGGGCCGGGGGGAGGCGGGACGGTGCCGACGGCCGAGACCCGGGGCAGGTCGGCGCCGGCGGACGGCAACGGAGCGGGCCGGGGCTGACAGGCCAGGGCGAGGCGGGCCCGGTGTCGGCGGGTCGGGTCGGCTCGGGGCACGTCGGCGCCGATGGCCGAGGGAACCGGCGTGCCCGGCGTCCGCGACACCGACACCGGTGTCCCTGTCCCCGGCGCGACCACCGGTGTGTCCCCTGTCCGCGGCGTCAGCCCCTGCGAGTCCGGCGTGCCCGGCGCCGGCCCCTACGTGGTCGGCGTTCGCGGCGCGAGCACTGGTGTGGCCGTCCGCGGCGCCGGCCCTTGCGAGCCCGGCGTCTGGGGCGTCAGCCCCTGCGAGTCCGGCGTGCCCGGTGTCAGTCCCTGTGTGGTCGGCGTCTGGGGCGTCAGCCCCTGCGTGCCCCCTGTCCGCGGCGCGAGCACCGGTGTGGCCCCTGTCCGGGGTGTCAGCCCCTGCGAGTCCGGCGTGCCCGGTGTCAGTCCCTGTGTGGTCGGCGTCTGGGGCGTCAGCCCAGCGTGACCCTGTCCGCGGCGCGAGCACCGGTGTGGCCCCTGTTCGCGGTGCCGGCCCATGCGTGCCCCGTGTCCGCGGTGTCAGCCGCTGTGTGGTCGGCGTCCGCGGCGCCGGCCCCCTGCGTGCCCCCTGTCCGCGGCGCGAGCCGTTGTCAGCGGGTGCGTACGCCGTCCAGGGCGATCGTCAGGACGCGGTCGCGCTGGGCCTCGTCGTCGAAGGCCGTCGCCGTCACCCCGGCCACCAGCCGCAGCAGATCGCCGAAGGAGATGTCGGCGCGCGCCTCGCCCGCCTCCTGCGCGCGCGTGAGCAGCGGGTCCCCGGCCGCGTACATCGACTCGCGGCACGCCTGGAAGACCTCGGACTCCCCGTTCAGCGCCTCGCGCACCGCACGCTTGGTGATCATGTAGCCCGCGAACCGGTCCAGCCAGGCCGTGAGCGCCTGCCACGGCGGCAGGTCGGCGACCTCCGAGGCCACCCGGCACAGGGCGTTGACCTCGTTCGCGTACACGCTCTCGAAGAGGTCGCGGCGGGTCGGGAAGTTGCGGTACAGCGTGCCGATGCCCACACCCGCGCGGCGCGCGATGTCCTCCAGGGCGGCGTCCGCACCCTTCTCCGCGAAGGCATCCCGCGCCGCGTCGAGCAGGGCGTCGTAGTTGCGGGCGGCGTCCTTACGGTGTGGCCGCTTGGACGCGACGATCTCGCTGATGGGGAACGAGGTGGCCGTCACAGCTGCCTCCAGGGGGAGCGGCTCGGTTGAAGCGGAGGTGTGCCTCCGCTACAGTGGAGGGGTACCTCCACTTTAGCAGTGCGGAGTGGCATCGCCGCGGTCCCCCGTGTCCGCGTGCGGCCGGACCGTACGAACCCGTACGACCCTCACGGGCCGCGCGCCCACCGTGCCGCCCGTACCCCGACCGACCACCCTCCGCGTTCGTCCTCGGAGAGGCTTTTCATGCCCCGGAAGTCCACCCGCCTCACCTTCGCGGTCCTCGCGACAGGTGCCGGCGTGTTCTCGATGCTCCAGTCGCTGATCGCGCCGGCCCTGCCGACCGTCCAGCACGCCCTGCACACCTCGCAGTCCACCGCGACCTGGGTGATGACCGCGTACCTGCTGTCCGCCTCGGTCTTCACCCCGATCCTCGGCCGGGTCGGCGACCTCGTCGGCAAGAAGCGCACCCTCGTCGCCGTCCTGCTGGCCGTGCTCGCCGGCTGTCTCGTCGCCGCGCTCGCGCCCAGCATCGGCGTCCTGATCGTCGCCCGGGTGATCCAGGGCGTCGGCGGCGCCCTGTTCCCGCTGTCCTTCGGCATCATCCGCGACGAGTTCGACACCGCCCGTGTCAGCGGCAGCATCAGCAACCTGTCCGCCGTGATCGCGGCCGGCGGCGGCGTCGGCATCGTGGCCGCCGGACCCATCGTGTCCGCGCTCGACTACCGCTGGCTGTTCTGGATACCGGTCGGCATCGTCGCCGTGACCGTGCTCATCGCCTTCCGCTACGTCCCCGAGTCGCCCAAGAGGGCCACGGGCAGCGTCAGTTGGCTCGGCGCCGGGCTGCTGTCCGCGTGGCTGGTGGCCCTGCTGCTGCCGCTGAGCCAGGCCGGCCAGTGGGGCTGGGGCTCGGCGAAGGTGATCGGCCTGTTCGCCGCCGCCGTCGTCCTCTTCGCGGTGTGGCTGTCCACCGAGGCCCGCTCCCGCAACCCGCTGATCGACCTGCGGGTGATGCGGCTGCCCGCCGTGTGGACGACCAACACTGCGGCCCTGCTCTTCGGCGCGGGCATGTACGCGATCTGGTCCTTCCTGCCCGGCTTCCTCCAGACCCCCGACTCCGCCGGTTACGGCTTCGGCGCCAGCGTCACCGCGTCCGGACTGCTCATGCTGCCGATGCTGCTCGCGATGTTCCTGTCCGGCGTGCTCGGCGGCCGGCTCGCGCCCGTCATGAGCGCCAAGTTCCAGCTCGCGACCGGTGCCGCGTTCGGTGCCGTCGCCTGTGCGATCCTCGCCCTCTGGCACGACGAGCAGTGGCAGATCGCCGTCGCGTCCGGAGTGTTCGGCCTGGGCATCGGCCTCGCCTTCGCCTCGATGGCCAACCTGATCGTGGGCAGCGTCCCGCCCGAGCAGACCGGCGCCGCCACCGGCATGAACGCCAACATCCGCACCATCGGCGGCTCCATCGGCGCCGCGGTCACCAGCGTCCTGGTCACCGGCCGGCTTCAGCCCTCGGGCCTGCCCTACGAGTCCGGCTACACCCACGGTTACGCCCTGCTCGCGGTGCTCTGCCTCGGCGCGGCCGGCGCGGCCCTCCTGGTCCCGGCCCGCCGCGCGGAGCGCCTCACGACCACGGTCACCGAGCGTCCGGCACCCGCACCCGTACGCGTGCGGTAGGGTTGACCTGCGTGATCACGCGGGGCACCACCCCGTGTGACATCGCACCGGGACGTGGCGCAGCTTGGTAGCGCACTTGACTGGGGGTCAAGGGGTCGCAGGTTCAAATCCTGTCGTCCCGACTTTACGAAGTCGCAGGTCAGAGGTCGTTTCAGAGAGGATCTGAAACGACCTCTGGCTATTCGGGACACGGGAGCCGGAGCTCGTCGCACCAGTCCCCGACTGTTCGACACCATGTGGCCCGCCGGCTGCTGGGCCACGAGGTAGTCGTAGTTCTGCCGCGAGGGCCTCGTGGGAGTTTCGCTCGCAAGGAACCCTGGTTCACGTCTTCTTGCCGATGTCGTCGAAGCGCGTCACGAAGCGGGCGGCTCCCCCGGTCACTCGGTACAGGAACCCGCCGCTGTCGTCGCCGGTCTCGAAGAACTGTGAGGTGGCGTCGAAGCTGACGCGGCGGGTGATGCCCTGCCAGGGGCGGCGCAGGAGTTCGGAACGCAGGGCGGACCGGCCGTCGTCGCCGACGGCGGCGAGGCCGTGGGCGGCGAACCGGACGGCGTCGTACGCCTCGGCGGCCCAGGGGCCCGGCGGCTGCCCGTGGCGGGCGCGGAACGCGGCTGCGAACGCCTTGGTGCGGGAGTCGGCGCGCGCGTCGGTGTAACCCGTGCCGATGCGCCAGCCTTCGCCGACGGCGAGGAACGCAGTGGCGAGGACGTGCTCGCCCGCGACCCGGGCACCCCGGTGGCCCGCGTTTCGCAACGCGCGGGCGCAGGCGGCGGCACGGTCGGGGTTCACCCCGCCGAAGAGGACCGCGTCCCGGGGGCGGGCGGCGATGCGGCGCTCGACCCCGGAGAAGTCCTCGTCGGCCGCGACCTCCTCCACCACCGTATCGCTCTCCAGCTTCCCGTAGCCGATGGCGATGCGGACCGTGGCCAGGCTCTCCACCTCGGTGGCCAGATCGTGCACGATCACCGTGCGGGCGGGCTCGACCACCCGGTTCAGATAGCGCAGAACCGCGGGCGGGCCGATGGTCAGGGTGGGGCGCAGCACGAGCGCGGTGGTGGTGTTGACGTTGTTGAGGTCCTCGGTGTCGGCGCGGGTGACCAGCAGGGTCAGCCGTGCCTCCGTGCACGGGCCCAGCGCCGCGGGCACGGTCGCGTTCGTGCCCGCGGCGATCACCACGGACACGTCCGGGTCGGCGGCCAGCCGGGCGGCTGCCCCGGCGGAGCCGGTCGCGGTGCCGCGGTCGTCGGCGGTGCGCAGCACGAGGTCCACGGTGCGCCCGGCGTCCCGGTTGTGCTGTTCGACAGCGAGGAGGGCGCCGCGCCTGTGAGCTGTGAAGACGGGTCCGTCCGGGTCGCCGAGCAGGGCAACCACGTGGCGGGACCGCCGTACGGGGCCGGTGTTCGCGGACGCCCCGGCCCGGCCCCACTTCCACCACGCGGCTGCCCCGGCCGCCGCGGTGACACCGAACGCGGCCCCCGCGACGAGCAGGCGCCGCCGGGTGGGCGAGGGCGGTGCGCCCGGGGATTCCGCGGAGGAGGGGCCGGTGACCCGGGTCGGTTCGGGCGTGGGCAGGTCGAGGACACGTGCGGCACGGGTGGCGACCAGAGCGGGCAACTCTTCGGGCAGCCAGTGGGCCGCGGCGAACTCACCGAAGACGTCGCGGAGTTCGCGCGCGCCGGGACGCCGCTCCGGTTCCTTCGCCAGACATCGCCGTACGATCGGGTCGAGGCTGTCCGGTACGCCGTCCAGGTCCGGTTCCCGGTGCACGGTCCGGTACAGCACGGCCGCGGCGCCGCCGGTGCCGAACGGGGGCCGACCGGTGGCCGTGTGGGCGAGGACGCAGCCGAGTGAGAAGACGTCGCTGGGCGGACCCACGGTGTGCCCGCGGGCCTGCTCGGGCGAGAGGTAGCCGGGGGAGCCCACGACGGAGCCGTCCGCGGTGAGCGCGGTCGCGCCGACGGCCCGCGCGATCCCGAAGTCGATCAGGCGCGGCCCGTCCACGGCCAGCAGTACGTTCGCCGGCTTGACGTCCCGGTGGACAAGACCGGCCGTGTGTACCCCGTCCAGCGCCTCGGCCAGCGTGGTGCCCAGGCCGCGCAGTTGGGCCTCGGGCCAGGGTCCGTGCAGCGCGACGGCCTCGGCGAGGGACGGGCCGGGGACATAGGCCGTGGCCAGCCACGGGGAACGGGCCTCGGCGTCGGCCGCGACGACCGGCACGATCCAGCGGCTGGTGAGGCGCGACGCGAGCTCGGCCTCGCGGCGGAACCGGGCCCGGAAGCCGTGGTCGTCGGCGAACTCGGCGCGGATCACCTTCAGCGCGCACCAGGCGCCGAGCGGCGAACGCGCCAGGTAGACGACGCCCATGCCGCCCGCACCGAGCCGTCCCGCCAGCCGGTGCCCGCCGATCAGGGACGGATCGGAGGGCAGCAGCCGTTCCACCACGTCAACCGCCTCCGTTCCCCGATCGTCCCCGGCCACCGTCCAGGGGCTCCGCGGGGTCCCCGCCCCTTCCCACCGGCCCGCGCACTTCGACGGCACCCCCGTCGTTCCCGCCCGCGGGCTCCGGGCCTTCGAGGGACCCGGCCTCCGTCAGCTCCGGCCTCCGTCAGCTCCGGGCCTTCGCCGCGGATTGCAGCTCGCCCAACGATCCCAGCTGCCGGAACCGCCCGCCGCGGACCACGTGGACGAAGGTCTCATCACTCCAGCCGTCCCCGCTGTTGTCGTACTGGTGGTACTCGCCGAAGGCGTACGTCCGGGCGATGCCGTCGTACTTCGCCTTGTCCAGCCGCACGGCGAGCCGGTCCCGTACCGGCCGCTCGCGCGCACCGGCCGGGACCGTGCGGGCGAACTCGCCGAGCAGCATCCGCACGCTGTCGTACGCCTCGGTGGCGTACGGCTCCGGAGTGTCGCCGTAACGCCTGCGCCAGGCCGCTGTGAAGTCCTTGGCCTTCCGCGTCGTCAGCACGGAGGGGTCCACCGCCGACGTGACCACGTACCAGCCCTCGCCCGCGCTCCCCGCCCGGCTCGGGAAGTCCGAGCCGTACAGCTGATGCTGCATCCAGCGCGGTCCGGTGAAGCCGGCCGTCGCCAGGTCCCGGGCGGCCCGGACGGTGGCGTCCAGGGGACCCAGGTACGCGAGGGCTCCGACACCGGCGGCAATTAGTTCACGGACCGTCTTCGGGCCGTCGCCCGTCTCCTCCGCGACGACGCGCGGTACGACCTCCGCACCGAGGGTGTCGCGCCAGCCGGCGATCAGCGCGGCGCCCTGGTCCTGGATGGCCGTGCCTCCGGACCGGTCGATGACGACGCCGATCGGGACCACCTGGCCGGCCACCAGCGCGTGGAGCGCGATCCAGCCGCCGAGCGCGAGATGGGCGGTGCCGGTCTGGAACGAGGTCTTGGACGAGGTCACGAAGTAGTCCTGCTGACCCGTGCTGCTGGACACATGGGTCAGACCCGCCTCGCCGTAGACGGCCGCGGCCGCACGCATCGGGATCTCGGCGACCGGACCCAGCACGGCGACGACGTCCCGGTCAGCGGTGAACGTACGGGCGACTTCGCGTGCGGAGTCCACATCACCCCGGTCGGCCAGGACCTTCACCTTCAGGTCGTAGGAACGCTTCGGCGTGGCGTTGTGCTGGGCAACGGCGAGAAGGGCGGCACGTTCGCAGACCCGGCTGACGGCGGCATCGGCCGTGCCGGTGGCCGTGTGCACGCCGAGGACGTACACGGGACGCCCGGCGCCCGCGGACGGCTCCTCGTCGTCGTCGGACGCCCACACCGCTGCTCCGGTCCCACCGCCCGCGAGCAGCAGCGCACCGCCGGCGAGCAGCAGACGGCGTCGGCCGAGGGACCGGACGGGAGTGTCCGGCGCGGTCTGTTCCTCCGCTCCGTCGACGACCGTGGGCTCGATACCGGGCAGGGCGAGGCTCTCGGCGGCCCGCGCGGCGACCATCCGGGCGACAGGGGCGGGGAGCCAGCTACCGGAGGTGTCCGGAGCGTCCTCGGCGAGCAGGTCCCGGACCTCCTCGGCGGTGGGCCGCGCGTCGGGGTCCTTGGCCAGGCAACGCTCCACCAACGCCCCCAACTCGCCCTCCAGACGACGGAGTTCGGGCTCATCGTGGACGGTGCGGTAGAACAGGGCGTCCGGGGTCCCGGTGCCGAAGGGCGGGATGCCGCTCGACGCGTACGCCAGCACGCAGCCCAGCGCGAAGACATCGCTCGCGGGCGAGGCCGACTCCCCCTCGGCCTGCTCGGGGGCGAGGAATCCAGGTGTGCCGACCACCATCCCGGACGCGGTCAGCGCCGTGTCGCCGACGGCCCGCGCGATGCCGAAGTCGATCAGGCGCGGTCCTTCCGGAGCGAGCAGTACGTTCCCCGGCTTGACGTCCCGGTGGACAAGACCGGCCGCGTGCACGGCGTCCAGCGCCTCGGCCAGCGACCCGCCGAGGACGCGCACGGCATCCGACGGCAGCGGGCCGTGCGCGGCGACCGCCTCGGCGACGGAAGGCCCGGGGACGAACACGGTGGCCAGCCACGGCTCCCGCGCCTCGGCGTCGGCGTCCAGGACGGGCACCACCCAGGGACTGTCCACCCGTCGCGCCAGCTCCACCTCCCGCGCGAACCGGGCACGGAAGTCGTCGTCACCGGTGCTCTCACCCCGGATCACCTTGATCGCCGCGAGCGCACCCGCGTCGGTACGCCCGAGATAGACGACGCCCATGCCGCCCGCACCGAGCCGCCGCAACAGCCGGAACCCCGCGATACGCGACGGATCGGACGACCGCAAGCTCTCGCTCATCGCTGCACCCCCTCGGTCCGGCTCGGCGAGCCGGCCGCCTCGGCTGTGCCGCCCGTACCACCGGCCTCGCCCGTGCGGTCGATCTCGGCGGCGGCCAAGGTCACCCCTCCGGCCAAGCCGGACGTGATCGCGGCGTCCTCCTCCGCGCTACGACCCGCGCCATGACGAGCCGTCGCGGCCACGGTGACCGGACCGAGCCGGTACTTGTACCAGTCGAAGGGGTGCGCCTCGCTCGTGCCGTCGACGGCCCACTCACCGGACTCCGCCAGGTCGTCGTCCGAGATCACATTCCGTGCGTCGGCGAACGCGTCGAGCCGGGAGTACAGCCCGCGCACCATGTCCGTGGCGTTCAGTCGCTGCTCGGGGCAGCGCAGTGCCGATTCCAGCGACTCGGCCATGTCGCGCCGCGCGGCGACGGTGTCCTCGTGCACGGTGACGGTCAGCGAGACGTACACCGACCCCTTGCCGTCCTTCTCCGGTAACTCGAACGCCCGCGTGAGGCTGGCCAGCACGTTCTCCGGTAGTGCCTCGCGTTGCCACAGGCAGTCCTCCTGGAGTACGGCCCACATGTCCGGGTCGCTTTCGAAGGGCTCGCGTTTGCGGTACCCGATACCGAAGTAGTCGGGCCGTACGTCGAGCCCACGGACGAACGCGACCGCCTCGGCCCGCGTCTTCGGTGCCCGTGCCTCCGCGAGCGTGTACGGCTCGCTCCTGGTGGTCGACGACGGCGACGGCGACGCCGAGGGCGAGGCGCCGGGACTTCCGTTCGCCTTCCCGTCCGCCTCGGCCTCGTTGTCCGCCTCGCCCGTACACCCCGCCAGCAGCAGCGCGCCCGCCGCCACGGCCAGGACCGGTCTCCACCCGCCCATGCAGCACTCCCCTTCGTCCGCCGCATCCCGCAGAGGCAGTGTGGCGCAAGTAAAGCGCACACCAACTACCTTTATAGAAATGCCCAGTTGCGCGAGCACCAGCCGCACGGTCGAGAGGGGCGCCCGGTAGGTGACTGCGGTCTCCGGTCCACTCCTTGGGCTCTGTCGCTGATGTGGGGATGGCGACGATCAAGAGCGGGTGGGCATCACCCCGGCCGCACGATCGGCATTGCCGTAGCCGCCTCCGGCCCGCCGACCCTGCGCACCGCATCGGCACGCTGCTCTTCGGCGGGCCCGGATCGGGCCGGCGCTGCGGTGAGGACGTGACGGTGTGCTCTCGGGACTTCGCGCCTGACCGCCCGTTCTCCGAACCGGTGAGCCGACGGCGCTGGAGATGCGTCCGCCGTGCGGGCCGGGTGTCGGCGGCGGTCGGTACATCCGGAGGGACGCCACCTGAGGCGTGACCCGGATTTTTCGGAGGCCGGCGGTCCGGGGATGTCGAGAACGTGACACCGGCTCCGTCCCAGGGGCATCAGCGGCCACCACCGGCCGCGCGAGGAAGAGGAAGAGGGAGAAACCAGCATGGCGATTCAGCGGATGGACAACGTCGGCATCGTCGTCGAGGACCTGGACGCCGCCGTCGCGTTCTTCGTGGAACTCGGTATGGAGCTGGAGGGCAGGGCGGAGGTGGAGGGTCTCTTCGCCGACCAATGCACCGGGCTCGACGGCGTCCGCTGCGAGATCGCGATGGTCCGGACCCCGGACGGCCACAGCCGGCTCGAACTGGCGAAGTACCGCAACCCCGCGGTGATCAGTGCCGGGCCGCGCAACCGGCCGCACAACATCCTGGGCACGCACCGTGTCATGTTCGCCGTCGACGACATCGAGGACACCGTTGCCCGCCTTCGCCCTCACGGCGCCGAACTCCTCGGCGAGATCGCCCGGTTCGAGGACAGCTATCTGCTCTGCTACGTCCGCGGCCCGGAGGGCATCATCGTCGGACTGGCCGAGCGACTGAGCTGAGGGAGCGGGCGCCCGACAGCCAGGTCCGCGCGGGGCGCCTCCTCCTCGGATCGCCACCCGCGGACCCCTGCCACCGGACGCGGACAGCCGGTCACGCACGCCCTTCGTCGCCCCGCGGACCCCGCGGACCCCGCAGATACGCGCCCGCACGCGCCGCAGCCGCTGCGGCCTCGGCGGCCTGGTCCGCGGCGGCTTCGTCAAGGCTGCCGCTGCTGGTCAGCAGCCGGTAGTAGAGCGGGGCGGAGACGGCGCGGATCACCTCGTGGACATCGGTGCCCTCGGGCACCTCGCCCCTGTCGACGGCCTGCTGGACGCAGGGTGCCCATTCCTCGACGCGGACGTCGTAGAAGCGGTGCAGGGCCTCGGCCGTCTTCGCCTCACAGGTGGCGGCCGCGATCACCGCCTTGAACAGAGCTCCTTGCCGCGGATCGGCCAAGGTGCGCTGCACGAGCCGGGCATTGGCCTTGAGGTCACCGAGCAGCGAGCCGGTCTCCGTACGGGGCAGTGACTGCTCGGCCATGTCCATCAGCAGGTCGGCCACCAGGATGGTCACCGTTCCCCAGCGGCGGTAGACGGTGGTCTTGCCCACCTCGGCGCGGCGCGCGACGTCGGCGAGGTCCAGGTGGGCAAAGCCTCGCTCCGCCAAGGCGTCCCCCGCCGCCTGTAGCACCGCCGCCCGCACCCGCGCCGTACGCCCTCCAGGTCGGACGGTCCCCGGATCCGCACCCTCAAACCCCATAACGGGACTCCAGTTTCGTTAATCACTCTGCGTCTGCTAGGTTGAGCCCACATTAACGGAACTAGAGACCCATTAGCCAGATCGGGCGGGTGGATCGGGCAGGTGGAGAGGAACAGTCATGGAGTACAGGCGGCTGGGCGCGTCCGGCCTCAAGGTCCCCGCACTGAGCTTCGGCGCCGGCACCTTCGGCGGCCGAGGGCCACTGTTCGGCGCCTGGGGCAACACCGATGCGCGAGAAGCCCGCCGTCTCGTGGACATCTGCCTCGACGCCGGGATCACGATGTTCGACACCGCCGACGTCTATTCCGGCGGCGCCTCCGAGGAGGTGCTGGGCGAAGCGATCAAGGGCCGCAGGGACCAGGTGATCGTGTCCACCAAGACCGGCCTGCCGATGGGCGACGGCCCGGGCGATGCGGGCGCTTCCCGTTCCCGTCTGATCACCGCGTGCGAGGACGCCCTGCGCCGGCTCGGCACCGACCGCATCGACCTGTTCCAGCTGCACGCCTTCGACGCCGGCACGCCGATCGAGGAGGTCCTGTCCGCACTCGACGATCTCGTACGAGCCGGGAAGGTCCGCTACCTCGGCATCTCCAACTTCTCCGGCTGGCAGGCGATGAAGTCCCTCGCGATCGCGGAGAGATACGGCCACCCGCGCCATGTCGCACATCAGGTCTACTACTCCCTCGTCGGCCGCGACTACGAGTGGGAGCTGATGCCCCTCGGGCTCGATCAGGGCCTCGGAGCCCTCGTCTGGAGCCCGCTCGGCTGGGGACGGCTCACCGGCAAGGTCCGCCGCGGCCGGCCCCTCCCGGCCGACAGCCGACTGCACGACACCGCGGACTACGGCCCGCCGGTCGAGGACGAACACCTCTACCGCGTGGTCGACGCCCTCGACGAGATCGCGCAGGAGACCGGCAAGGCCATTCCGCAGATCGCCATCAACTGGCTGCTGCAACGACCGACCGTCTCCTCCGTCATCCTCGGCGCCCGCACCGAGGAGCAGCTTCGCCAGAACCTCGGCGCCATCGGCTGGACCCTCACACCCGACCAGATGACAAAACTCGACACGGCCAGCGGCAGGACAGCGCCCTACCCGTACTTCCCGTACCACCGCCAGAAAGCCTTCACCCGCCTCAACCCACCGACGATCACGCCTTCGCCTGCCGCATGACATCGGCGTCGAGCAACAGGTCACCACGCCCGTCCTGAGCCGGTCGATACTCGTGCCGCCATCGAGCCGGTGGCGTTCGACGACGGTGATGGTGCCGTCCGACGCGCGATGGAGGTCTTCCGCGCGGTGTCAGCGCCTGCGCAGTTTGAGGGAGAGGAGGGCCATCGTGGTCATGAGTGTGGGCAGGACGAGCATGGCGGCCCGTAGGTCCACCATCTCGGCGATGCCTCCGATGGCGGGAGGGCCCGCAAGGAATCCGATGTATCCGACGGTGGAGACCGCGGCGATCGCGGGTCCGGGGCGTTCGGGGCGGAGCTGGGCCGCGTAGCCGAAGATCACCGGGATGACCGCTGCCATGCCGAGGCCCAGGAGTGCGTAGCCGGCGAAGCCGGTGCCGGTGCTGGGGGCGGCGATCGCGATCACTGCCCCGGCGGTGGCGACCAGGGCGCAGCCGAGGGTGAAGCGCACGGTTCCGGCGCGGGCGCGGAGCCGGTCTGCGAAGAGGCGTCCGAGGACCATTCCGGCGGAGAAGACGGCGAATCCCGCTCCGGCCGTGCCGGGTGACGTCCCGGTCACGTCGTGGAGGTAGACCGCTCCCCAGTCGTTCATGACGCCCTCTCCCATGAGGACGCAGAAGGCGATGAGCCCGGGGATCCACAGCCCGGCGCCGGGAAGGGCCAACAGGGGGCCCGGGTCCTCGGCCCGCTCCGGCGGATCGGGGATCAGGGCCACCGCCGTGACGGCCGCTGCCCCGCACAGCACCAGGGAGGTGAGGGCGAAGTGCGGGCCCGTTCCCACCCCCGCGGAGGCCGCCGCGCTGCCGGCCACGGCGCCGGCGATCCCCCCGAGGCTGAACATGGCGTGGAAGCCTCCCAGCACGGCACGCCCGTAGGCACGTTCGACCAGGATCGCCTGGGTGTTCATGGCGACGTCGACGGCGGTGTTGCCGCAGGCGAACAGGGCCAGGGTCATGGTCAGCAGGGGAAGGCCGGGTGCGAACGGGAGGCCGGCCAGGGCGGTCAGGTAGACGGCGGTTCCGGTGAACAGCACCGGTCGGCTGCCGTACCTGGCGACCAGACCGCCCATGAGGGGCAGGGCGAGGAACGCTCCGCCGCTCAGGCCCACCAGCGCGATGGCGAGCTGTCCTTCGGACAGCCCCAGCCGGTCCTGGATCGCGGGGACCCGGGAGGCCCAGGTGGCGAAGGCCGCTCCGGTGATGAAGAACAGCGTGGACACGGCCGCGCGCATGGCCCGCAGCCGTGTGGGCGTCCAGTGGCTGGGTGCGAAGGAAGGCCCGTAGGGATCGGCCGGTGTGCCGGTCGCGGGACTTCGCGTGCCGGATCCCGCCGTCCGCGAGCTCGACGAGTCCGAGGTCGAATCCGACTCCGAGGCTGAATCCGAGTCCAAGTCCGAGTCCAAGTCCGAGACCGAGACCGAGTCCAAGTCCGAGACCGAGTCCGAGACCGGGCCGTCCGTCCCCTCCGGGTTGTTCCCCATGACAGTGGTGCGTCCTTCCGTGCGGTCTCCATGGCGGGTACGCCGATCCGGTAGTTCCCGCACCGGCGCCGTGGAATGCCGGTCGCCGGCGTCGGTCCGCCCCCACTTTGGACTTGCGCGTCCAATTTTGCTTGTGTCAATCTCTGGACGGCAGAGTCCAAAATCGGGGCCGGTTCCAGCGGGGGACCGGGTCCGGCGGGAGCAGGGAGCAGCGCATGTCATCAGCGTCCATGTGGGACGTCCACCGGCTGCCGCGGCGGCCGGAGAGCACCTTTCTCGTCACGGGTGCCGCCTCGGGCATCGGATACTTCGTCACCGAGCAGCTCGCCTCCACGGGTGCCGAGGTCGTCCTCGCGGCGAGGACCCCCGCGAAGCTGGACGCCGCGCGTCAGGCCGTCCGCGCGCGGGTTCCCGGCGCGCGGCTGCGCTCGCTCGTGGTGGACCTCGCGGACCTCGGGTCCGTCCGTTCCGCGGCCGACGAGCTGAAGGGCACCCGTCTCGACGGCGCGGTGTTCAACGCCGGTGTGCTCAAGCAGCCGGAGCGGCGGGAGACCGCGGACGGTCACGAACTCGTGGTGGGGACCAACCACTTCGGCCACTTCGCCCTGGGTGCGCTCCTCCTGACCCTGATGGAGCCGGGCGGCAGGCTGGTCACCATGGGGAGTGTCGCGGCCCGGTCGGCCCGGCTGGACATGGCCGACCTCGAGTCGACGGCCGCCCCCTACAAGGGTTTTCAGGTCTACAGGATGTCCAAGCTGGCCCAGATGGTCTTCGGGTTCGAACTGGACCGGCGGCTGCGGGAGGCGGACGTCCCGGTGACGAGCGTCGTGGCCCATCCCGGTGGCGCGCTCGACGGGCTCACCCCTTCACGTCCCCCGGTGCACCTCCGCCGCGCGGCCGACTTCCTGAAGGCGGCGCCCCTGTCGCCCCTGGTCCAGGGGAAGGACTCGGCCGCCTGGCCGGCGGTGCGGGCGCTGCTCGATCCCGAGGTGCGGGGCGGCCAGCTGTGGGGGCCGCGCACGGCACGCTCGAAGGGACGACCGGTCCTGGAACAGCCCACCGCACTGATGCAGGACATCACCATCGCCCACCGCTTGTGGGAGTTGAGCGAGGAGGCCGTAGGACTGACCTGGCCGCTCCCGGCGGCCGACGCGCTCTGAAACCCGCCGCGGCAGACGGGGCACCCCTCCCGGCGACGGCCGCGGGCGTGTCACTCCGGGGCCGCCCACAGGCCGCGCACGTGGCCGAGGTGGCGGGTCATGATCGTGTGTACGGCGCGTTCGTCGCGCTCCAGCAGCGCGTCGAGAATCGCGAGGTGCTCCTCGGCGGAGGCCAGCAGCCGGCCCGCCTCCACCAGCGCGGTGAGACCGTACAGCCGTGAGCGGCCGCGCAGGTCGGCGACCACCCCGACGAGATGGCCGTTGCCGGCGAGGGCCAGCAGCCCCAGGTGGAAGCGGGTGTCCGCCTCCACGTACGCGATGAGGTCGCCCGCCACGGCCGCCGTCACGATCTCCCGCGCGGCCGGGCGCAGCGCCTCCAGCGACACCCGGTCGGCGGTGCGGGCCAGTTGCACGACCGTGGGGATCTCGATGAGCCCGCGCACCTGGGTGTACTCGTCGAGCTGCCGGTCGGAGACCGCGGTCACCCGGAAGCCCTTGTTGGGCACCGTGTCGACCAGGCCCTCCTTGGCCAGGTCGAGCATCGCCTCGCGCACCGGAGTCGCCGAGACCCCGAAGCGGGCGGCGAGCGACGGCGCCGAATAGACCTCGCCCGGCCGCAGTTCGCCCGCGATCAGGGCCGCCCGCAACGCGTCGGCGACCCGCTCCCGGTAGCTGCTGCGGCGGCCGTCGAGCCGGGGCAGTTCCGGCCCGCCCGGCGCGGCCGTCCCCTGTGCCATGTCACGCATCGTCCGAGTGTATGCGGGTGCCGTCCTAGAGGACGAAGCCCTCGGGGAACGGATCGGTGGGGTCCAGGAGGTACTGGGCCGTGCCCGTGATCCACGCCCTGCCGGTGAAGCTCGGCAGCACGGCCGGGACGCCGGCCACCTCGGTCGTGCCGAGCAGCCGCCCGGTGAACCGCGTCCCGATGAACGACTCGTTCACGAACTCGGTGTGCAGGGGGAGTTCGCCCCGCGCGTGCAGCTGTGCCATGCGCGCGCTGGTGCCCGTGCCGCACGGCGAACGGTCGAACCAGCCGGGGTGGATGACCATGGCGTGCCGCGAGTGCCGGGCGGTGGAGCCGGGCGCGTAGAGGTGGACGTGGTGGCAGCCGCGGATCGACGGGTCCTCGGGATGCACCGGCTCCGCCTCGGAGTTGACCGCGTCCATCAGGGCCAGCCCCGCCGCCAGGATGTCGTCCTTGCGGGCCCGGTCGAAGGGCAGGCCGAACTCCTCCAGCGGCAGGACGGCGTAGAAGTTCCCGCCGTAGGCGAGGTCGTACGTCACCGTCCGCCCGTCGGCCAGCACGGCCTTGCGGTCCAACCCGGCCGAGAACGACGGCACGTTGTGCAGGGTGACGTCGCGGGCGGCGCCGTCCTCCACCGCGACCTCGGCGACGACGAGCCCGGCCGGGGTGTCCAGCCGGATGGTGGTGACGGGCTCGACGACCTCGACCATCCCGGTCTCGACCAGCACCGTCGCCACCCCGATCGTCCCGTGCCCGCACATCGGCAGATACCCGGAGACCTCGATGTAGAGCACACCCCAGTCGCAGTCGGGACGGGTCGGCGGCTGGAGGATCGCGCCGCTCATCGCGGAGTGCCCGCGCGGTTCGTTCATCAGCAACCGCTTGACGTCATCGCGGTGTTCGCGGAACCACAGCCGCCGTTCGTTCATCGTCGCGCCCGGGACGGTGCCGATGCCCCCGGTGATCACCCGGGTCGGCATGCCCTCGGTGTGCGAGTCGACGGCGTGCAGGACGAGTCTGCTGCGCACGGTCGGTCCCCTCTCAGCCCAGGCCCGCGGCGAGGGCCTTCTCGGTGGCCGCGCGGACGGCCGCCTCCTGTCCCGGCAGCAGCGCGGCGCGCGGTGGCCGCACCGGTCCGCCGTACCGCCCCGCGAGGTCCATCGACACCTTGATGGCCTGCACGAACTCGACCCGCGAGTCCCAGCGCAGCAGCGGATGCAGCTGGCGGTACAGGGGGAGCGCCGTGCCGAGGTCGCCGGCCACGGCCGCCCGGTACAGCGCGGTGCAGGAGGCGGGCAGCGCGTTCGGGTACCCCGCCACCCAGCCCTTGGCGCCCGCGACGGCCAGCTCAAGGAGTACGTCGTCGGCGCCCACCAACAGGTCCAGTTCAGGGGCGAGTTCGGCGATCCGATAGGCGCGGCGGACATCGCCGGAGAACTCCTTGACGCCCTGCACGTACCCCTCCCCGTGCAGCCGGGCGAGCAGTTCGGGCACGAGGTCGACCTTGGTGTCGATCGGGTTGTTGTACGCCACGACGGGCAGGCCCGCCCGCGCGACCTCGGCGTAGTGCGCGAGCACGGAACGCTCGTCGGCGCGGTAGGCGTTGGGCGGCAGCAGCATCACCGAGGCGCACCCGGCCCCGGCCGCCTGCTCGGCCCAGCGGCGGGCCTCCGCGGAGCCGTAGGCGGCGACGCCCGGCATCACCCGCGCCCCGCCGACGGCCGCCACGGCCGTCTCCACGACCCGGGCGCGCTCCTCGGGGGTGAGGGTCTGGTACTCGCCGAGCGAGCCGTTGGGCACGACGCCGTCACAGCCGTTCGCCACCAGCCAGGCGCAGTGCTCGGCGTACCGGTCGAAGTCCACGGTGAGGTCGTCGCGCAGGGGCAGGGCGGTGGCGACCAGGACGCCCCGCCAGGGACGGTGCTGCGGATCGGACATGGGCGGTTCCCCCATCACTACGGTGTGACACGGCACTGAATGCGCACGGCTCCGGACTCACTCCAGGGCCTCCTCGCGCCCGGCATCGGACTCACTCCAGGTGCTCCTCCCGTCCCGCGAGCACCCCCAGCGGCACCGGCCGGGCCAGCGGACGGCGGGCCGGCACGAGCGGGCAGCCGGTGACCGCGGCGACCGCGGGCCCGCACATCCGGCCCTGGCACCAGCCCATTCCGGCCCGTGTGAGCAGCTTGACGGTCCGCAGGTCCCCGGCCCCCCACTCCTCGGTGGCCGCGCGGACCTCACCGGCGGTGACCTCCTCGCAGCGGCACACCACCGTGTCGTCCGGAACCGAGCGGGCCAACCCGGCGGGCGGCGCGCACACCGCGTCGAGCGCGGTGAAGAACGCGCGCAGCCGCGTCCGGGCCCGGTCCGCCGCCACCCAGGTACGCGGGTCCGGGACGGCGCCCCGCAGCCGGGCGGCGATCGAGCGGCCGGCGATGTGCCCCTCGGCCAGCGCGAGCGCGGCGCCGCCGACACCGGTCGCCTCCCCGGCCGCCCAGACGCCGGGCACGTCGGTGCGCTGCTCGGCGTCGACCCTGACGCCCATGCCCTCCAGGGCGCAGCCCAGGGTCTCGGCGAGGTCGGTGTGCGGCAGCAGACCGTGCCCCACGGCCAGGGTGTCGCACGGAAGACGGCGTGCGCTGCCGGGCCGGGTGCGCCCGCCCGCGTCGAGCGCGGCCACGGTCACGGCCTCCAGCCGGTCGCCGCCGTACGCCTCGACCACCGCGTGCCGCACCAGCACCCGCACCCGGTGCCGCAGCAGCCCCGCCGCGTACCGCGCGCCCTCCGCGAGCTTCTCGGGCCGTGCCACGAGGGCCGCCGAATGCCTCGACAGGGCCCGGGGGTCGGCGGATTCGACCAGTGCGGCCACCCGCGCGCCCGCCGCCGCGAGCCCCGTCGCCACGGGCAGCAGCAGCGGCCCGGTCCCGGCGACGACCGCCGTACGCCCCGGCAGCACGAGCCCGCCCTTCAGCATGGCCTGCGCCCCGCCCGCGGTGACCACGCCGGGCAGCGTCCAGCCGGGGAACGGCAGCACCGTCTCGTGGCCGCCGGTGGCGAGCAGCACCGCGTCGGCGCGCACCACGACCCCGTCCTCCTGGGCGGGCCCGAGCAGCGCGTGCACGGCGAACCCGGCCCCCGCCGACTCCCGCTCCACGCCCCACACATGATGATCCGTCAGATGCCGTACCCGCCCGGCCGCGAGCTGCCGGTCGAGCCCGGCGCGCAGCCGCTCCCAGGTGCGCCACTCGTGGTGCAGGGCCCCGGGCCTGCGGGCGCCGAGCGCGGCGGCGGGCTGCCGGTAGAACTGGCCGCCCGCCTGCTCGCCCGCGTCCACCAGCGTCACCCGGACGCCCCGCGTGGCCGCCGCCAGCGCCGCGGCGAGTCCGGCCGGGCCCGCCCCGACCACGGCGAGGTGCGCTCGCTCAGCCATCGTGGCCCGTCCCCTCCTGCGTACGGATGTCGTCGCCCGGCCGCGCGAGCACCAGGCAGGCGCGCACGCCGGGGCGGCCGTTGACGGTCACCAGACAGTCGAAGCACACCCCGGTCCCGCAGAACACCCCGCGCGGGCGGCCCGCGCCGCGGGTGGTGCGCCAGGCCGTCACCCCCGCCGACCACAGCACGGCGGCGACCGTCCGGCCCGGCAGCGCCTCGACGCTCCGCCCGTCGAACGTCACGGTGAACGCGGGGCCCGGCCGCGCGCCTGCCAACTCCAGGGGATTCACGCCTGGTTCGCCTCCTGTCCCGGGAACGGGAACGGGTCCGGATCGTCGCCGAAGCGGTCCGGGCGGAACGGCGCGAGGTCGATCTCCGCCGCCTTCCCGGTCAGCGCCCGCGCGACCGACTGCCCGGTGCCGGTGGCCAGCCCGATGCCCGCGCCCTCGTGCCCGCACGCGTGGAAGAGGCCGAGGACCCGGGGGTCGGGGCCGATCGCGGGCAGGTGATCGGGCAGATAAGGCCGGAACCCGGCGTACGCGCGCAGCGCCCGCACCTGCTCCAGGAACGGGAACAGCCGGGTCGCCCCGAGCGCCAGCGCCCGTACGACGGGCAGCGCGAACGACCGGTCGAAGCCCACCCGTTCGCGGCTCGCCCCGATCAGCACGGGGCCTGCCGCCGTGCCCTCGACCACGGGCGAGGTCTGGAGCGCGGCCGAGTCGCTGGCCACGTCGGCCACGTAGTCCGCCGCGTACACCTTGTGCCGGATCAGCCGGGGCAGCGGCTCGGTGACCAGGACGAAGCCGCGCCGGGGGAGCACCGGCAGCCGGACGCCCGCCAGGGCGGCGAGTTCACCGCCCCAGGTGCCGGCCGCGTTGATCACGGCCGGGGCGTGGACGTCCCCGCCGTCGGTGCGCACGCCCCGCACCGCGCCCCGGGCCGTGCGGGGCACCCCGGTCACGGTCCGGCCCGTGCACAGCCGGGCGCCGGAGGCGCGCAGCAGCCGGGCGGCGGCCAGCGCGGGCATCACCTGCGCGTCCTGCGGATAGCGCACGCCGCCGGCCAGGCCGGGTGCCAAGTGCGGCTCCAGCGTGCGGAGTTCTCCGGCGTCCAGGGCGTCCGTGACGACACCCGCGGCGCGTTGGTCCGCCGCGAGGCGCGTGAGGGAGGCCAGCGCCCCGGGGGAGGAGGCGACCACGATGCCGCCCTTGGGCTCGTACTCGACCGCGCTTCCGAACTCCTCGGCCAGCTCCGCCCACAACCGGCCGGACAGCAGGGCCAGTTCGAGTTCGGGCCCGGGTTCCTTGTCGGAGACCAGCAGATTGCCCTCGCCCGCGCCGGTGGTGCCGCCCGCCACCGGGCCCCGGTCCACCACGACGACGTCCAGGCCCGCCCGCGCCGCGTACAGGGCACAGGCCGCGCCCACCATCCCGGCGCCGACCACCACGACATCGCAGGTCAACCGCTTGGTCACGCCAGTACTATGTCACATGGCGCTGTTCTTGGGGAGGGTGCGCGCACGGCCTCCCGCGCCCCTCCGTCAGTCGAACTCGCTCGGGTTCGACGTCGGTGTGTGGCCCGCCAGCACGTCCTGGAGACGCTGTGCGCCCTGCTGCACCGCCATCTCGGTGCTGTCGTGATCGGCGCCGGACAGACCGCCGTTGGTGACGGTGGCACCGGAGGCGCCGACCCGCAGCGCGGCCACGTCCGCGGTGAGCGTCGTCGGGTTCCCGTCCGTGGTCCCCTGCACGGTCACCGTGATGCCCTCGCGGGCGTCGCCCGCGTCGGGCAGCGAGGACTCCACGACCTGGACCGTGCGGTCGCCGCCGTCGGAGCCCTTCGCCGTGAACTGGTCGCACTTCTGCGGAAGGCTCTTGATCCAGGCCAGGGACTTGTCCAGGGACTCCTGGCCGTAGTCGCCGACCTGGTAGAGCAGCCGCGCGTCGTCGTCGGTGAACCCGGTGAGCGCGGACGCGCCCGAGGCGCGGCCCAGCAGGCTGTCCGAGTAGAGGCTGTCGAGCAGCTTCTGGCAGTCCTGGGCGTCGGTCCTGGCGTTCAGGAACGCGGCGGCGTCCACGGTGCCGATCAGCATCTTGTCCCGCCAGGACGCCGCGTCGGCGGCCTGCGTCCAGTTGTCCTCGATGTCCGCCTCGGTGATCAGCGCGGCCTTCGCCCCGGCCCCGGTGAGCGTCCGCGTCGAGGTCGGGCTCGGGGACGGACTCCCGGTGGGGCTCCCGGCCGGGTCCGGGGAGCGCTCGGCCGCGGGGGAGGCGGGCGCCGCGGCGGTGGCCTCCCCGTCGTCCGAACAGGCGGTCACGGCCAGCAGCGTCGCCGCCGCCAGGGCCGGCGCGAGAACACGCACAGGACGGGACGGACGGTTCATCGCGGTGGCCTCCTCGGAACACGGAACGTGACTCCACGCCACCACCGCCCGCCGCCCGGGACCAGCAGGGCGCGCCGTTCGGGTGAGCGGCCGTCGCGCACCGTGACCGGCCGGGCGGTGGCGCGCGGGCCGCGGTGGGCGGTGGCGCCGGGCCACGGTGGGCCCGGGGTGTCCGCCCCGCGGTACGCCCGGTGTCCCAGGCGTGGACGCCCTCTTGACGCCGTGCGGGACTCGATCGAAACTCCGGACGGGAAATCCTAGTGAAAAGGTAGGGAATCATGGGGCGCCCAGGGACCGGCACCGGCCGCACACGCCGCACGCCGCCGTCGCCCCTGCGCACCTCCCGCCGCCACCACGCCCGTTGCGCCGGTCCGGAGGCCGCGGGCGCCGCCGTCCAGATCCTGGACCGGGCCGTGCACACGACGCCCCTGCCCGACTCCCCGCGCAGGTGACGGCCATCGACACCGGTCCATCCCGCGGACGGGCTCGCGCGGCCGGGAACACACACGGCGGGCGCGGTGTTGGTGCCGGCGACGAGATGTGTGCCGCGACCGCCGTTCGGCGGGACGTGGGCCCGACGGACGGAGGTGTGGACATGGTCCGCCTCCGCCGTGCCGTCCGTCTCCACTCCCGGTCGCACATCGATCTGCTGCGCGTGGCCGGCGCGCTCTGTTGTTCCTGACGCCGCCCCAGCCGTAGGACCCGCCGCGCCGTGCGCGGGCCCGCGCTCTCGTACGGACATCCAGGAAGGCACCCACCCGTGGCCCCATCTTCTTCCGCACCCCTGCATCTCGCCGTCGCCCTGGACGGCACCGGCTGGCACCCCGCCTCCTGGCGCGAGCCGGCCGCCCGCCCCCGTGACCTGTTCACCGCCGGACACTGGGCCGGCCTGGTCGCCGAGGCCGAGAGCGGACTGCTCGACTTCGTGACCTTCGAGGACGGCCTCGGCCTCCAGTCCTCGCACCTCCTCGACCCCGACGACCGCACCGACCAGGTGCGCGGCCGACTCGACGCCGTCCTGGTCGCCGCCCGCGTGGCACCCCTCACCCGCCACATAGGTCTGGTGCCGACCGTAGTGGCCACGCACACAGAGCCGTTCCATATCTCCAAAGCGATCGCCACCCTCGACTATGTGAGCACCGGCCGCGCCGGACTGCGCGTCCGGATCGACGCCCGCCCGAACGAGGCCGCCCACTTCGGCCGCCGCACCGTCCCCCGGATCGACGCCTACGACAGCCCGGCCGCGCAGGACCTGGTCACCGACCTGTTCGACGAGGCCGCCGACCATGTCGAGGTCGTGCGCAGGCTCTGGGACAGCTGGGAGGACGACGCGGAGATCCGGGACGTCGCCACCGGCCGCTTCGTCGACCGCGGCAAACTGCACTACATCGACTTCGAGGGCCGCCACTTCAGCGTCAAGGGCCCCTCCATCACCCCCCGCCCGCCCCAGGGCCAGCCGCTCGTCACCGCCCTCGCCCACGGCACCGTGCCCTACCGGCTCGTGGCCCGGCAGGCCGACGTCGGCTACGTCACCCCGCACGACACCGGCCAGGCCCGTGCCGTCGTGGACGAGATCCGCGCCGAACAGGCCGCCGCGGGCCGCGCCGGCGAACCGCTGCACGTCTTCGGCGACCTCGTCGTGTTCCTCGACGACGACCAGGACGCGGCCGAGGAACGCCGGGCCCGGCTCAACGACCTCGCCGGGGAGCCGTACCGCAGCGACGCCCGGATCTTCGCCGGCACCCCGGCCCGACTCGCCGACCTCCTGGAGGAGTTGGCCGAGGGCGGGCTCACCGGCTTCCGGCTGCGGCCCGCCGTCCATGCGCACGACCTGCCCCGCATCACCCGCGGCCTGGTGCCCGAACTCCGGCGCCGGGAGCGCTTCCGGCACGCCTACGAGGCCGACACCCTGCGCGGACTGCTCGGGCTCGCCCGGCCCGCCAACCGCCACACCGCCGTCTGAGCCGAGGGGACCGCACCGAGATGAGCAAGCCGCAGAAGCAGATCCACCTCGCCGCGCACTTCCCCGGCGTCAACAACACCACCGTGTGGAGCGACCCGGCCGCCGGCAGCCACATCGAGTTCGGCTCGTTCGCCCACTTCGCGCGGACCGCCGAACGCGCCAAATTCGACTTCCTGTTCCTCGCCGAGGGCCTGCGCCTGCGCGAACAGGGCGGCCGGATCTACGACCTGGACGTCGTGGGCCGCCCCGACACCTTCACCGTGCTCGCCGCGCTGGCCGCCGTCACCGACCGCATCGGCCTGACCGGCACCATCAACTCGACCTTCAACGAGCCCTACGAGGTGGCCCGCCAGTTCGCCAGCCTCGACCACCTCTCGGACGGCCGCTCCGCCTGGAACGTCGTCACCTCCTGGGACGCCTTCACCGGCGAGAACTTCCGCCGCGGCGGCTTCCTCCCCCAGGACGAGCGCTACTCCCGCGCCAAGGAGTTCCTGGCCACCGCGAACGAACTCTTCGACTCCTGGCGGGGCGACGAGATCCTCGCCGACCAGGCCACCGGCACCTTCCTGCGCGACGCCAAGGCCGGCGCCTTCGTCCACCAGGGACAGCACTTCGACATCCACGGACGGTTCGACGTCCCGCGCTCCCCACAGGGCCGCCCGGTGATCTTCCAGGCCGGTGACTCCGACGAGGGCCGCGAGTTCGCCGCCTCCGACGCCGACGCCATCTTCAGCCGCTACGCCACCCCGGACGAGGGCCGCGCCTTCTACACCGACGTCAAGGGCCGCCTCGCCAAGTACGGCCGCCGCCACGACGACCTGCTCATCCTGCCCGCCGCGACCTTCGTGCTCGGCGACACCGACGAGGAGGCCGCGGAACTCGCCCACGAGGTCCGCAGGGCCCAGGTCAGCGGGGCCACCGCCATCAAGCACCTCGAATTCGTGTGGAACCGGGACCTCTCCTCGTACGACCCGGACGGACCGCTGCCCGACATCGACCCGCACGTGGGCGACGAGCACATCTCCCGGGGCCGCGCCCAGGTGCGCATGTACCGCGACCCGCTCGCCGTCGCCCGGGAGTGGCGCGAACGCGCCGCGGCCCACGGCTGGTCCATCCGCGACCTGGTCATCCAGACCGGCAACCGGCAGACCTTCGTCGGCTCCCCGGCCACCGTCGCGCGCACCATCAACGAGTTCGTGCAGGCCGGCGTCAGCGACGGCTTCATCCTCGTGCCCCACATCACGCCGGGCGGCCTCGACACCTTCGCCGACACCGTCGTCCCGCTCCTCCAGGAACGGGGCGTCTTCCGCGCCGACTACGAGGGCACCACCCTGCGCGACCACCTCGGCCTCGCCCACCCCGACGGGCCCCGCGCCGAGCGGACCGCGTCCTGACGATCCGCGCGAGCGCCCACGGCCGCCGACGGCGGCCCCGCGCGGGGCGGGAGGACGGGTCCTCCCGCCTCCCGCCCCGCGCGAGGTGTCGAGCGAGCATCCGCGCCGAACGCCCTTACAGCGTCAACGGGGTGTCGAGCATCCCCGCCGAACGTCCCTACAGCGTCGCCGAGTTGTCGCCGTGGCGGTGGGTGTCGCGCGGGCGGCGCGGCGCCGCGCCGGCGGCCGGCGGCACCACCGTCCAGTCCGGGTGCCCCGGCATCCGCGGCGTCCTCGTGCCGTACAGCCAGTCGCGCAGGAAGCCCGACAGGTCCTGCCCGCTCACCTCCGAGGCGACGGCGATGTAGTCCTCGGTCGACGCGCAGGAGTTGCGGAAGCGGTCGAGGAACGTGGTCTCCACGGCGCGGAAGGTGTCCTCGCCGATCAGCTCGCGCAGCGCGAACAGGACGAGGACACCGCCCAGGTAGCGCTGGTCGTCGAAGAGGTTCACGGCGTTCGGCGCGGCGACCGGCCCGGAGTCGCGGCGCCACTGGTCGCCGCGCGCGTAGGTGTCCCGCATCCGGGCCTCCAGGGTGGTGAGCCCCAGCGAGTCCGGCCAGCCCTTCTCGTAGCGGTACAGCAGCCCGTAGAAGTCGGCGTGGCCCTCGTTCAGCCACAGGTCGGCCCAGGTGGCGGGGGAGACCAGGTTGCCGAACCAGGAGTGCACCAGCTCGTGCATCATGTGCGAGCCGATGCTCCGCTCGGGCTGGAGCAGGAAGTTCGGCTTGTACAGGGTGAGGGTCTGGGTCTCCAGACCGGTGAAGTCGAACGCGCTCGGGTCGTCGGAGTTGCAGGGCAGCAGCCCGTACGTCTCGAACGGGAACGCGCCGAGGCGGGCCTCCAGCCAGGTGATCTGGCCGGGGGTGAGCGCGAGCGCCGGTTCCAGGGCGGCGGCGCGGGCGGCGGGGACGACGTCGCGCAGCGGCAGCCCGTGCGGGCCCTGCCGCTCCCGCACGACGTAGTCGCCGACGGTGATCTGCACGAGCTCGGTGGCCATCGGGGAACGCGACGCGTACGAGTGCGCGACCCGCCCGTCGGCCAGGGTCTCGACGCCGGTGAGCAGGCCGTTCGCCACACCCCGCAGCCCCGCCGGGACCGTGATGCGGAAGGTGAAGTCGGCCTTGTCCGACGGATGGTCGTTGCAGGGGAACACGGTGTGCGCCGACTCCGGCTGCGCGCACACCGCGAAGCCGTCCGGGGTGGACACCCAGCCCGTGTGCGGCAGGGCCCGGCGCGGGTCGGCGGTGTACGTGACGCACACCGTGGTCCGCGTCCCGGCGCGCAGCCGGCCCGCGGGCGTGATCCGCAGCTTCTCCCCGGCCTGCTCGAAGACGGCGGCCCGCCCGCCCACGGATATGGAACGTATGTCCAGGCCGAGGGCGTCGAGGGAGAACCGCGTCAGGGCGGCCGTGGTGCGGATGCGCAGGGTGGCGCTCGCCTCGACCAGGCCCGTGGCCGGGTCGTAGGAGAGGTCGAGGTGGTAGGCGTGGACGCGGTAGCCGTCGTTGCCGAGGGCCGGGTAGACGGGGTCGCCGAGGGTCTCGGGTCCCGGGCCCGCCGGGGCCCCCGTGGCGGGCAGGGCGTGGACCGCGGGGGCCGCGGCCAGGACGGCGGCGGTGCCGATCAGCGCGGCCGGGGCCGTCACTCGGGTGCGATATCTCATGGTCCGCTTTCGCTCGGGCGGTCGGCTGGTCGGGCCGGCCGTCGGTTCGGTGGACGATCACCAGACATGACCACCGGGGCGGGTGATCGGTTGTGTCCGAGCACACGCCTTTCCGAGCCACGGGCCCCTGTCGAGCCGGGGCCGGTCACGAGATATCTTGATGTCGAGCAATGTTGCAGACGTGGAGCGGAGCACCCGGTGACTGACTCGACCATCATCTACACCTACACAGACGAGGCCCCGGCCCTCGCGACGCATTCGTTCCTGCCGGTGATCCAGGCCTACGCCGCGCAGGCCGGTGTCTCCGTGGAGACCCGCGACATCTCGCTGGCCGGACGCATCATCGCCGTCTTCCCGGAGTACCTGACCGAGGACCAGCGCACCGCGGACGCCCTCCACGAGCTGGGCGAACTCGCCAAGACCCCCGCCGCCAACATCGTCAAGCTGCCGAACATCTCGGCGTCCATCCCGCAGCTGCGGGCCGCCGTCGCCGAGCTCCAGGCCAAGGGCTACGCGCTGCCGGACTACCCGGACGACCCCAAGACCGACGAGGAGCGCGACATCCGCGCCCGCTACGACAAGATCAAGGGCTCCGCGGTCAACCCGGTCCTGCGCGAGGGCAACTCCGACCGCCGCGCCCCCGCCTCGGTCAAGAACTACGCCAAGACCCACCCGCACCGCATGGGCGCCTGGTCCCCCGAGTCCAGGACCAACGTGACGACCATGGGCGACAACGACTTCCGCACCACCGAGAAGTCGGTGACCATCACCGAGGACGGCGCGCTGCGTATCGAGCTGGTCGGCGACGACGGCACCACCACCGTGCTGCGCGAGTCGGTGCCGGTGCTCGCCGGTGAGGTCGTCGACGCCTCCGTGCTCCGCGTCGCCGCGCTGCGCGAGTTCCTGACCGCGCAGATCGCCCGCGCCAAGGAGGAGGGCGTCCTGTTCTCCGTGCACCTGAAGGCCACGATGATGAAGGTCTCCGACCCGATCATCTTCGGTCACGTGGTGCGCGCCTTCTTCCCGAAGACGTTCGCGAAGTACGCCGAGAGCTTCGCCGCGGCCGGCCTGACCCCGAACGACGGCCTGGGCGGCATCTTCAAGGGCCTGGAGAGCCTGCCCGAGGGCGCCGAGATCAAGGCGTCCTTCGACGCCGAGCTGGCCGAGGGCCCGGCCCTCGCCATGGTCGACTCCGACAAGGGCATCACCAACCTGCACGTCCCCTCCGACGTGATCGTCGACGCCTCCATGCCGGCCATGATCCGCACCTCCGGCCACATGTGGGGCCCCGACGGCCAGGAGGCGGACACCCTCGCGGTGATCCCGGACTCCTCCTACGCCGGTGTCTACCAGGCCGTCATCGAGGACTGCCGGGCCCACGGCGCCTACGACCCGTCCACCATGGGCTCGGTGCCGAACGTCGGCCTCATGGCGCAGAAGGCCGAGGAGTACGGCTCCCACGACAAGACCTTCGAGATCCCGGTGACCGGCACGGTCCGCCTGGTCGACGCGTCCGGCGAGGCCGTGCTGGAGCAGACCGTCTCCGCCGGCGACATCTTCCGCGCCTGCCAGACCAAGGACGCCCCGATCCGCGACTGGGTCAAGCTGGCCGTCACCCGCGCCCGCGCCACCGGCGACCCGGCCGTCTTCTGGCTGGACGAGACCCGCGCGCACGACGCCGCCCTGATCGCCAAGGTCCGCCAGTACCTGCCGGAGCACGACACCGAGGGCCTGGACATCCGCGTCCTGTCCCCGGACGAGGCGGCGCAGCTGTCCGTGGAGCGCATCCGCCGCGGCGAGAACACCATCTCCGTCACCGGCAACGTGCTGCGCGACTACCTCACCGACCTCTTCCCCATCCTGGAGCTGGGCACCAGCGCCAAGATGCTCTCGGTCGTCCCGCTGATGGCGGGCGGCGGCCTCTTCGAGACCGGCGCCGGCGGTTCCGCGCCCAAGCACGTCCAGCAGCTGGTCAAGGAGAACTACCTGCGCTGGGACTCGCTCGGTGAGTTCTTCGCCCTGGTGCCCTCCCTGGAGCAGTACGCCGAGACCACCGGCAACACCCGCGCCAAGGTCCTCGCCGACGCCCTGGACCGCGCCACGGCGACCTTCCTCGACGAGGACAAGTCCCCGACCCGCCGGGTGGGCGGCATCGACAACCGCGGCAGCCACTTCTACCTGTCCCTGTACTGGGCGCGTGAGCTGGCCGCGCAGACCGACGACGCCGACCTCGCCAAGGCGTTCGGCCCGCTCGCCGAGACGCTGTCCGAGAACGAGGGGCGGATCGTCGACGAGCTGCTCGCCGTGCAGGGCTCCCCGGCCGACATCGGCGGCTACTACCGTCCGGAGAAGGACAGGGCCGACGCGGTGATGCGCCCGTCGACCACCTGGAACGAGACGCTCGCGTCCCTGAACTGACGCACCCCGCACCGCTCCTCACACCGCGCCCCGCCCGGGACCACCCCGGCCGGGGCGCGGTCGCGTCAACGGGTCTCGGCGAACGGCGCGAACGGCGCGGACGAGGCGGGCCGTTCGGGCCCGCAGTGCCTGCGCCCGCCGTGCCTGCGTCGGCGGCGGACGGACGCCGGACGCGTCCGGACCCCCGGCCGGGCCCCTTCCGCGTACGGCGGGCGCGCCGCCGACCCCCGTGCGCACCCCGGCCCGTCGGCCCGTGTTTTCGCCCCCCTCGCCGGGAGGCGGCCGTCACCAGTCCCGCGTGGCTATCAGTTGCTCCACGTCCGCCTCCGGGAAGCCGTACGCCGATGCGATGAACCAGAAGTCCTCGGCTATCTCCTCCCGGGCCACCGTCTCGATCTCGCTGCCCGCCGCCACGAACACCTCCTGGAGGTCGTTGAACTCGTCGGTGGCCTCCTGCGTCAGGACGTAGAGCGAGGCGAGGTCGGCGGGCCGCTCCTCCTCGATCCGCTCGCACAGGCGCAGCAGGACGTCCCGGCCCCGGTCCACCACGTGGTCCGGGTAGTACGAGGAGCGGTACAGGGCGTGCAGGAACGGCCGGTCGGCCGCCTGCCGGTTGCTCACGGGCATGCTGTTCCCCCCACGGGAACTCGTTGATCGATGTGGCACCTTTGATCCTGCACCACGCCACTGACAACGCCCCCGGAGCAGCCCATGGCCCCCGCCGCCACCCCCTCCTTCGAGCTGCTGCCGGGCGACGCCGACAGCCCCGTGATCCTCCACGTGCCGCACTCCTCGCGCAACATACCGGCCGCCGTGCGCGCGGACATCGTCCTCGACGACGCCGCGCTGGAGGAGGAGCTGGACCACATCACGGACGCCCACACGGCACGGATCGCCGAGGTCGCCGCCGCGCTCGCCGACCGCACGCCCTGGCGGTTCGTGAACCGGCTGTCGCGGCTGGTGGTCGACCCGGAGCGGTTCCCGGACGAGCGGGAGGAGATGCGCGCCGTCGGCATGGGCGCGGTCTACACGCGCACCACCCACGGCGCCCGGCTGCGCGCGGCGGAGACCGCCGAGGAGCCGCTGGTCGAGCGCTACTTCCGGCCGTACGCGCGGGCGATGACCGAGGCGGTCCGCGACCGCCTCGCGGCCACCGGACGGGCCGTCGTCGTCGACGTCCACTCCTACCCCGCCCGCCGGCTGCCCTACGAACTGCACGGCGAGGGCCCGCGGCCGGCGGTCTGCCTGGGCACCGACGCCTTCCACACCCCGCCCGAGCTGACCCGGTCGGCCCGGGAGGCGTTCGCCGGGTGCGGCGGGACCGGACTCGACAGCCCCTTCGCCGGGGCCTACGTCCCGCTGGAGTTCCACGGCACCGAACCCCGGGTCGCCGCCCTCATGGTGGAGATCCGCCGGGACACGTACATGACCGAGCCGGGCGGCCCGCCCGGCCCCGGACCGACCCGGCTCGCCACCGCCCTGGCGGCCCTCGCCGACGCCGCCGCCCGCTGACCGCCGCCCGGAGCACTCCCGCAGGAGCGGACGGGACGCGCGAGGGCACGGGATGCGCGACGGCCCGCCGGCCCTCCCGCACGGCTGCCCCGTCTCGCGCGAGACATCGGCGGCTCGCGCACGGCGATCACGCCCGCGCCCCACCCGGCCTCCGTGGACCCGGGCCGCCGTACACCCCGGCGCCGCGGCATCGGCGTGTACGACGCGGCGTCCGGCCCCCCACAGCCGGGCCTCACGCACCCCGGGCGGGACGTCGTCGGCCCCGGGCCGGTCGCCCGGGAGCGCCGAGCCGCGCGCTCCCCGGTGTTCGGCGGTGGATCAGGCCCGCAGCCACTCCGTGACGATGACGTCCCCGCCGGTCCGCAGCCGCAGGGCGAACGGCCCGGAGGGCGGTGTGTCGCTGGTGAACCGGCCCAGGTCGTCGACCGCGACCGGCGAGGCCGCCTGCGGACCGCCGAGCACCTCGATCCGGGCCCGGCTCGGCGGCAGCACCTGCCCCATCAGACCGTCCACGGTGACCTCGACGTCGACGGTCACCCCGCCCGCGCGGAAGGTCAGCATCCGCGGCACGTCCGTCGCGCCGCGCACCGGCAGCGCGTCCACCAGGGAGTCGAAGGTCAGCTCGGCGATCCGCGCGTCCAGGTCGTGCAACGCGTAGGCCGCCACGGCCAGTTGGTGCAGATCGGCCGGGACCGGGTCCAGGACCGCCGCCGCCCGGCGCAGCTCCTCCTCCAGGAGCCCGGCGTCGAACTCCGCGTCGTCGAAGGCCCCTTCGTCGGGGGACCGGTCGTCGCTCATGTCGTCCATGCCCCTCACACCGCTCCCCGTGCGTCCAGTCGAGCCCTCAGCCGACGCAGACAGCGCTGGCGCAGTGGTCCGATGCTGCCCACCGCGATGCCCAGCGCCGCGGACACCTCCACATAGCTCGGCGGCGGCGTGGACATCAGGACGCGCAGCAACTGGCGGCAGCGCTCGCCCAGTTTCTCGAACTCCTGCCACAGCCGCCGGATCCGCTCGGCCTCGGCCGCGGCCTCCTCCGAGTCGATCAGCGTCTGTTCCGGCGTACGGTCCTCGCTGACCCGGTCGAGGAGCTGCGGATCGTCCGTCGGCATCAGCCGGGTGAGCCCCTTGATGACCTTCAGGCACTCGTGCCGCGCCGTGCTCGCCAGCCACGACCCGGCCTTCTCCGGCTCGCGGATCCGGCCGAGGTGCTGCGCGAAGCGGAACCACACGGTCTGGTACACCTCGTGCCCGTCGGCGTCCGAGAGCCGGTGCGCGCGCACCACCGACCACACCAGCGGGCTCAGCCCCTCCACCAGCGCTTTCCAGGCCGCCGCGTCACCGTCGACAGCTGCCCGGACCAACACGCCGACCTCTGTTCGGTCCACGGCCGCCCCACTCCTCGTGTACGGCATGTCATCGTACGCCGTGACGAGGGCCGTTCCCGCCCTCATGCCGGCGGGGCCAGGCGCACGACCGGCACCGGGCGCCAGCCGGCCGGCCTGAGCGCCGGCACGTGCGCCCCGCGCACCTCGGCGTACTCGGTGTTCGTCTCCAGCAGTTGCCTGCGGGCCGCGCGCGGGTCGGACTCCTTGTGCGCGCTCATGTGGGCGGCGACGAGACCGGCCACGACCGGGGCGGCGAACGAGGTGCCGCTCCACTGCGCCAGACCCGTGAAGCTCACCTCGTCGGGCCGGGTGCCCGTGGTCTCCCGCGTCTCGCTCAACACCCCGGTGTGGTGCGGCGACTGGCAGGTGCAGGCGTAGGTGAAGCCGAACCGGCAGGCGTCGTACGTGGAGTGCTGGTACACGTACGGCACCGGGGTGCCGAAGCCGGTGAGGGCGCTGGTGAGGCGCTCGCCGGGGGCGTACGCGGTCACCCAGGGGCCGTGGTTGGTGAAGCAGGCCCCGAACTCGCCGTCGCCGCGCAGGGCGCCCACCGACAGCACCGCGTCCTCCCAGCCGGGCAGCGCCGCGTAGGCGGCGGGCCAGAACGGGGTGGCGCTGGAGTTGTTGCCGGCCGCGGCCACCAGCAGCGTGCCCTGGTCGCGCAGTTCGCGCATGAAGGCGTCGATGCCCAGCAGTCCGTCGGTGCGGCCGTTGGAGGTGCCCGCGGAGAGGCTGATGATGTCGGGCCAGCCGTCGCGGTCGACGGCCTCGAACAGCTTGGCGCCGAACTCCGACTCCAGGATCGCGCCCGCGTCGTTGAGGGTGTTGCGCACGGTGACGTCGGTGTTGGGCGCGACGGCGGCGAGCACGCCGGCGATGAACGTGCCGTGGCCGACGTACTGCTGGAGGACACCGCTGTCGTCGGTCTCCCGCAGCTGCGGATCGCCCTGGGTGTGGGCGAGCTGCGGGTAGGAGCGGTAGTCGTGCATCAGACCGGTGTCCACGACGAGGACGCCGATCGCCGTGTCCGGGTCGTGCGGGGTGCCGTCGGCCGCCGGGTTGGCCGTCTCGCCGGCCGCGGCCGGCACGGGCTCGTCGCCGGGGCAGGCGTTGACCGCGATCGACACCACGTGGTTGCGGCTGACGAGACGCCGCCCCTGACGGCCCTCCGCCTCCCGCAGGGCGCGCAGCGCGTGCGCCACGGTCCGGTCGCCGCCGCGGTCGCCCTCGCCCGGGTCGCCGACCCGGATACGGGTGATGCCGGTGCGGTTGGTCTCCGGGCCGGCCCGCCGCACATGGTCGGCCACCAGGTCGGGGGCCTCGGTGAAGTGGGCGCGCACGGTGTCCTCGACCACCCGTGCCTCCTCGCCGTCGCGCGCGAGGACGACCCCCTTCTCGTAGAGGAACTCGCCCGAGTCGTCGGGGCCCATCGCCAGGGGGACGTCGGGCAGGGAGCGCTGGATCTGGTCGAACTGCTCGTGGAATCTCTGCGGTGCCATGGAAGGTCCTCCCACTGAGGCGGCGGTCGTCAATTCAGAGTCGCTGGACGCCTCGTTGATACAGCCGGGGCGGACCATGCCAAACGTGTATGACGGGCATCGCGGGACCACTACTATCCGAGGGGTGACAGCGGGAAGCGACTCGGTTCTCGAACTGCTGCCGATGGTGTTCGCCGCCCCCAACGACGCGCTGGCGCGGGCGGAGCGGGTACTGGAGACCGGTCCGCCCCCGTTGCACGCCTCCGTGGCCCATCAGGTGATCGGCATCTGGCAGCGTGACTTCGGCGACCTGCGGATCGCCCTGGGCCATCTGCGGCGGGCCCGCGCCCTGGCGGCGCACGCGGACTCGGCGGAACGCGAGGCGGACGTCCTGGCCACGCTCGGCGTCGCCCTGGTGCACGCGGGCCGCACCCGGGAGGGGCTGACCGCGTTCGAGCGGGGGGTGGCGCGGGTCACCGGCCACACCCGGGCCCGGGTGCTGTACCGGCGGGCGTACGTGTGGTGGGTGCTGGGGCACCACCGGGAGGCGCTGGAGGACGTACGGCGGGCGATCCCGGTGCTGCGCCAGGCCGACGACGTGATCTGGACGGCGCGGGCGCTGACGCTGCGGGCGACGGTGCACCTGGCGCTGGGCGCGGTGGAGCGGGCGGACGCCGACTTCGCGGCGGCCGAGCGGCTGTGGGAGACCACGGGCCAGGAGCACGACAAGGCCGACTCGGTGGAGAGCCGGGGGCTCGCCGCGTTCCGCTCGGGCGACATACCGGCGGCCCTGCGGCTCCTCGACGAGGCCGCGGAGCGGTACGCGAAGCTCGGCACGCCCACGTTCATGCTGTCCGTGCGGCGCTGCGAGGTGCTGATGGCGGCCGGGCTCGCGCCGGAGGCCCTGGCGGAGGCGGACGCGGCGATCGCCCTGCTCGACCGCATCGGCGGCCAGTCCACCCGCAAGGCCGAACTGCTGCTGGCCGCGGCGCGCGCGGCCCGCTCCGCGGGCGACCCGCACACCGCGATCGCCCGCGCCGCCGTCGCCGTACGGCTGTTCACGGGCCAGCGGCGCACCTGGTGGGAGACGCACGCGCGGCTGGTCCTCATCGAGGCGCGGGTGGCGACCGGCCGCTCCTCGGGGCGGCTCGTCGGGGACGCGGCATCACTCGCCGACCGGCTGGCGGCCTTCGGTTCGCCGTCCGCGCCGGAGGCGTCGCTGCTGGCCGGCCGGATCGCGCTCGACCTGGGCTGGACGGCGGACGCGGAGCGGCACCTCGCCGTGGCCGCGCGCAGCCGCTCGGGCGGGCCGCCGCTGGCCCGGATGACGGGCTGGGCGGCGCAGGCGCTGCGGGCGCGGGCGGCCGGTTCGGGACGCGGTGTGCTGGAGGCGTGCCGGCGCGGCCTCGATGTGCTCGACGACCACCGTACGACGCTCGGCGCCTCGGAACTGCGGGCCCGCGCGACCGCGCAGGGCGCCGAACTGGCGGCGCTGGCCCAGCAGGCGAGCCTCGCCCGGGGCGGGCCGCGGCGGCTGCTGGAGTGGAGCGAGCGCTGGCGGGCCACCGTGCTGTCCGCGCCGCCCACCCGGCCGCCCGCCGATCCGGCGCTGCTGAGCGGCCTCACCGCCTTCCGGGAGATCGCCGCCCGCGCGGAGGCCGCCCGGATGGACGGCCGTCCGGTGCCCGCCCTCGAGCGTGAACAGCGGCGCCTGGAACGGGAGATCCGCTCCCGCACCCACCACATGCGCGGCGACTCCCCGGGCGACGGCAGCCGGTTCGACACCGGTCGGCTGCTGGAGCGGCTGGGCGACGCCCGGCTGGTCGAACTCGCGGTGCTGGACGGGCGCGTGCACGTGCTGCTGTGCGGGCAGGGCCGGGTGCGGAGGTTCGTGGGCGGCGCGCTCGCGGACGCGGTGGCCGAGGCCGAGCACGTGCAGGCGGGACTGCGGCGGCTGGCGCATCCGGGGGCGGAGGCCCGGCTGCCGCTGGTGGAGGCGGCGGGACGGCGCCTGGAGGAACTGCTGCTCGGCGACGCGGCCTCCCAACTGGGCGGCGGGCCGGTCGTGGTGGTGCCGCCGGGCGCGCTGCACCGGGTCCCGTGGGCGCTGCTGCCCTCGCTGCGCGAGCGGGTGCTCAGTGTGTCGCCGTCGGCGAACAGCTGGCTGCGGGCGCGGGAGACCGAGCCGCCGCCGGGCGGACGCCATGTCCTCGTGCGCGGTCCCGGGCTGGCGACCGGCGGGGCCGAGGTGCCCGAACTCGCGGGCCGGCACGGCGCGGCCACCGTCCTCTCGCACGAGGAGGCCCGGGTGCCGAGGGTGCTGGAGGAACTGGACGGGGCGGAGCTGGCGCACATCGCGGCGCACGGCACGTTCCGCGCGGACAGCCCGCTGTTCTCCTCGCTGCGGATGGCCGACGGCCCGCTGATCGTGCACGACTTCGAGCGCCTGGACCGCAGCCCGTACCGCATCATCCTCTCCAGCTGCGACACCGCCCGGCTCGCCTCCGTCGGGGCGGACGAACTCCTCGGCCTGGTCACGGCGTTGCTCCCGCTGGGCACGGCCGGGGTGGTGGCGAGCAGTGCCCCGGTGAACGACGAGGCGGTCGTTCCCTTGATGCTCGCGCTGCACGAGGGCCTGGAGCGGGGGCTGGGGCTGGCCGAGGCCCTGCGGGACGCACGTGCGACGTTGCCGGGGGACGTGGTGCACCGGGCGACGGGGTGGGCCTTCGCGGCGTTCGGAGCGGCGTGACGTTTCGCTGGGGAGCCCTTTGACTCCGTCTGCCGTGTGTCGTCTGCTGCGCCGTTGTGGCTGGTCGCGCAGTTCCCCGCCCCCCTTCAGGGTCCGCTGTGCTCAGGCCGTTGCCGTGTCCGGGAAGTCCACCAGGAGAGGTAGGGCGCCTCGGTCGGCCGCGCCCAGGCGGGTGTAGGCGCCGTAGAGGTGGTTGCCCACCGTGCGGACGGACAGGGTGAGTTCCCGGGCGATCTCGCGGTTGCTCAGCCCGGCCGCGGCCAGGGTGACGACCTGGCGCTGGCGGGCGGTGAGTTCACCGAGGACCAGACCGGCCAGGGCCGGGGTGCGGGCGCCCTGGCAGCGGCGGGCCAGCGCCAGGGAGCGGGTGCGGGACACGCGCGCGGCACGCGGGTCCCGGTGCGCCCGTACGGCCTGGGCGTGCGCCTCGGCCGCGAAGAGCAGGAAGCCGCGGTCCGCCAGGTCCCGCGCGGCCCGGTCGAGACCGGGGCCGTCCTCGCGGGCGAGGGCGTCGGCGTGCCGGGCCAGCACACCGCCCTCCGGGAGCCGCCCGAGGGCCGGTCCCGGAGCGCCGAGGCGCACCGCGTCGTACCGGGTGTACGGGTCGTCGCCCGCGAGCGCCCGGACCGCGCCGTCCAGGTCGCCCCGCGCGGCCGCAGCCCAGGCCGCCGCGTCCCCCTGCGCGGCGGCCCGGCCCCCCGACTGCGCGGCGGCGAGGGCGCGTTCGCGGCGGCACGCGGCGTCGTCCGGCGCCGTGCGCAGCCCCTCCCTCGCCCACGCCGCCGCTTCCCGCAGCTCCCCCCTCAGCCGCGAGAACCTGGCCCGCACCGCCGCGTAACCGGCCGGCACGGGCTCGGCCTCCTCCGCCAGCCGGTCGCCCACCGGCGCCGGCAGGGCGCGTACGTCCGCCTCCTCGATCCGCCCCTCCAGCGCCCGCCGTTCGGCCGCCAGGGCCGGTGCGCAGCGCTCGGGGTCGCCGGTCAGCCGCCGGGCCCGCAGCCGGCCGGCCGCGGCGCGCAGCACCGGGCCGTGCAGGGGATGGGCGAGGCGGACGTCCCCGTGGTCGTCGACGTGCAGCAGACCGTCGGCCTCCAGGCCCTCCAGGACGTCGAGGTCGAGGCCGTCCGGGCGCAGCGGGAGGGGCTCGGCGAAGGCCAGGCGCTCCAGGACGTCACGCGCGGGTCCGGAGCGCTCCAGGACCGCCGCCGTGCGCTCGCGGACGGCGGCGGTCACCGGCAGCGGGCCGCGCCACTCCCACTCGTCCGTGTCCGGTACGCGGGTGAGGCGGCCGGAGCCGTGCAGGGCGCCCACCAGGTCGCGCAGCAGCCGCAGATCGCCCCCGCACAGCCGGTGCAGCCGGCGCACGGTCAGCGGCTCCGTCGGGCCGCCCGGGGCGAGCAGCCGGGCCGTCTCCGCGCGGGGCAGCGGCTCCAGGGCGAGCCGGGGCAGGAGTTCACCGGTCCACAGCCGGGACACCGCGCCGGGCACCGGTGCGCCGTCGTCGGCGACCACCACCAGCCGGGTGCGGCCGTGCACGGCGAGCTGGTGCACCAGGGCGGCGGACGCCTCGTCGAGCAGATGGGCGTCGTCGACGACCAGGAGCCGTACGCCGGACAGGAGTTGGACGGCGCGGTGCAGGGAGACGGTCTCCGGCAGCAGGTGCGCGAACGCGGCGAAGGGCAGGTCCCGGGCCTCGGGCGTCGCGGTGACCCGGGCGCAGTCGGTGCCGCGCACGGCCTCCGTGACCAGCCGGGTCTTGCCGCGGCCTGCGGGTCCCGTCACCGCGATGCCGGGCCGGCCCGCGCTCAGGCAGCGGCGCACCAGCTCCAGTTCGGCCTCCCGGCCGGTGAACGGCCAGGGGAGTTCGAGGGTCCCGGTCTGCGGTGGGTAAGTCGTCACACGAGAAGGAGCCCGCCTACTCACGTTTGATACAGGGCGACTTGAGTAGCCCCCGACTCAGGCACGAGGGCGGGCCGGGCGGCAGGCTTGGGCCATGACTCACCGCTACTGCTCGCTCCCGCGGCAGTCGGCCCCCTCGTATCCACCGGGGCTGACCGCAGAACGGCTGAGCGCGCTGCTGGGCGGGCGGCGGATGTGGGTCAACGGCACGGTGCTGCACTACTGCTTCCTCGACGCCGACACCGACGGCTCCGTGATCCCCGTCCCGGGGACCGGGGAGACCCGCTGGGTGCCGTGGGCCGGGGCCAAGGAGCAGCAGGACGTGGTCCGGGAGTGCTTCCGCGAGTGGCAGGAGCTGGGCATCGGCGTGCGGTTCGCCGAGGTCGGCGACCGCCGCGAGGCGGAGCTGCGCATCGGCTTCCAGGCCGGTGACGGCTCCTGGTCGGCGGTGGGCCGCGACGCGCTCGCGGTCGGTCTGAACGAGCGCACGATGAACCTGGGGTGGGACCTGACCGTGCCGGGCCGGCGCGGTTCGGCACTGCACACGATCGGACACGCGCTGGGGCTGCTGCACGAGCACCAGAGCCCGTTCGCCGGCATCCACTGGGACGACGAGGCCGTGTACGCCGAGCTGGCGGGGCCGCCGAACTTCTGGAGCCGGGAGCGGACGCACTTCAACGTCCTGCGCGAGCTGGACCCGTCCGAGGTGAACGGCACGGTGTGGGACCCGCAGTCGATCATGGAGTATCCGTTCGCCCCGGGGCTGATCCTGGAACCGGAGCAGTACCGCGGAGGGGTGTTTCCGCCGGGCACGCTGTCGCCGGCGGACAAGGAGGTCGTCCTGCGCTGGTACCCGCCCGGCTGTCCGGCCCGTCCGGACGCGCTGGTGCCGTTCCGTTCGGCGCCGCTGCTGCTGGGGCCGGGCGGACAGGCCGACTTCACGGTCGAGCCGCCGGAGACCCGCCCCTACCGGGTGGGCACCTTCGGGGACGCCGACCGGGTGCTCGTGGTCTTCGAGGAGCGCGACGGGGAACCGCGCTACCTCGCGGGCCGGGACGACGGGGGAGCACCGCACGACGCCACGCTGGACGTACGGCTCGTCAAGGGCCGCCGCTACTTCGTCCGCGTCCGCCTGTACTCCACGTGGGGTTCGGGCGAGACGGCCGTCATGTGCTGGTGACAGCACGGGCCGCGACGCGGGCGCCCAGACCAACGGTCCGGCACCGGGGGAGCGGCCGGGGACGTCGCCTTCGGGGGAGGGAGACGTCCTCGGCCACGCCGGTGCTCCTGCGGGCCGGCGGGCCCGCAGGGGTCAGTCGAGCCGGCCCGCGGGCGTGGTGTCCTGCTCGGACGCGCCCGAGCGCTGCTGCGGTATGACCACCGCGCCCTGCTGGATGGCCACCGTGCGGGCGGGGGCCGGGATGCTGATGCCCTCCGCGCGGTAGCGCCGGTGCAGGCGCTTGATGAACTCGTGCTTGATCCGGTACTGGTCGCTGAACTCGCCCACGCCCAGGATCACCGTGAAGCCGATCCGGGAGTCGCCGAACGTGTGGAAGCGGATGGCCGGTTCGTGTTCCGGCACCGCGCCGGTGATCTCCGTCATGACCTCGGTGACCACGTCCGAGGTGACGCGCTCCACCTCGTCCAGGTCGCTGTCGTAGCTCACGCCGACCTGCACCAGGATCGTCAACTGCTGCTCGGGACGCGTGAAGTTGGTCATGTTGGTCTTCGCCAGCTCACCGTTGGGGATGACCACCAGGTTGTTGGAGAGCTGACGGACCGTCGTCTGACGCCAGTTGATGTCGACGACGTATCCCTCCTCGCCGCTGCTCAGCCGGATGTAGTCGCCCGGCTGCACGGTCTTGGAGGCGAGGATGTGGATGCCGGCGAACAGGTTGGCGAGGGTGTCCTGGAGGGCGAGGGCCACGGCGAGACCGCCGACGCCCAGGGCGGTCAGCAGGGGCGCGATGGAGATCCCCAGGGTCTGGAGCACCACCAGGAAGCCGATGGCCATGACCAGCACCCGGGTGATGTTCACGAAGATCGTGGCCGACCCCGCGACGCCGGAGCGGGACTGGGTGACGCCCTGCACCAGACCGGCGATCACCCGGGCCGCGGACACCGTCACCGCGAAGATCAGCAGGACCTGGAGGGTCTGGTTGGTGGTGTGCTGGACGGTCCGGTTCAGCGGCAGCACCGCCGCCGCTGCCGCCCCGCCGGCCACCAGCGCCGCCCACGGCACGACCGTGCGCAGCGCGTCCACGAGGACGTCGTCGCCGCTCCAGCGGGTGCGCTTGGCGTGCTTGGCCAGCCAGCGCAGCAGGGTCCGCGACATGAAGGCCACCAGCAGGCCCGCGGCCACCGCGATGCCGGCGAGGATCAGGTCGTTCAGGGTCAGCGCGCGGGTCACCGGCCACCTCCGGGCGGACGGACGGCGGCGCCGGGAGGCGCCGGGGGCCGGACGGTCAGAGTCGTCACGTGGTTCACCTGCTCGCTAGCGGGACATGCCGGGAGCACCGGCCCCGTCGCACGTCAGGGACCGGCACGACCTCTCATCCTGCCGTATCCCAGGGGGAGTTCGAACCGCCTCGAACACGCTGCGGGCCGGAGCGGGGAGCGTGCCGTGGTCCCGCCGGCGGGCCGGGACGGCGGCTCACAGGTCCGTGAAGGAGCCGTGCCGGCCCGCGCCCGCCGCGAAGCGGGCCGCGCCCTCCAGGCCCCGCGCCGGCACGGCCGTGGGACCGTCCACGGCGTTGCGGACCGCGGGCCGCGAGAGGACGACCGTCGTGACGTGCCCCCGGCGCTCCAGCCGTACCGCCATCGTGGACTCCTCCTGCTCGCACCCGACGGGACGCCAGCAGGTTGCTCCGCGGTCACTTCGGGGCGGCCGGGCTCGCCGAACGGCCCGCGCGGAGGCGTCAGATGACCTTCAGCCGTACCAGCGCGCCCAGCGTCACCGCGCCCGGCAGCAGCGGCGCCCACACCGTGATGATCCGGTAGGCCAGCACCACCGCCGTGGCCACCGCCACCGGACTGCCGGCCGCCACCAGCGCCACGATCAGCGCCGCCTCCACCGAACCGAGCCCGCCGGGGGTCGGTATCAGCGCCACCGCGACCGTCGCCGCCAGATAGGCCACCGCCATGTGCGCGGGCGGCACCGGCAGCCCCAGGGCGATCCCCACCAGGACCAGCCCGGCCGCCTGGAGCGCCGGGAAGGCCAGCGAGCCGCCCCACAGCGCGAGGGCCCGGGTCGGCCGGGTGTGCACCAGCCGCGCCTCGCCCAGCGCGGTGCGCACGAAGGAGAACACCGCCGTGCGCAGCCGCCGTACGAGCAGCAGCACGCCCACCGCCAGCACCGCGGCCGCGCCGACCGCGAACAGCAGCGGACCGGTCGCGCCGTCGGGCAGCAGGGTGCCGAGGCGCAGCGCGTGCGGGAACACCGTGAGCAGCACGGCCAGCATGCCCACCCGGGCCACGGACTCCGCGAGCAGGAACAGCGCGAGCGCGGCCGAGGAGCGGGCCAGCGGCACCCCGCACACCGTCATGAACCGCAGGTTGACGGCGCCCGCGCCCAGCCCGGTCGGCAGCAGGTGGTTGGCCGCGCCCGCCGCGAGCTGGGTGGCCAGCAGCCGGCGCCGGGGCAGCCGCTCCATGACCGCGCCCTGCCGGGTGAAGGCGGCGGCCACCCACGTCAGACAGGTCGCCGCGGCGGCGGCCAGCAGCCACGGCCACTCCGCCCTCCGCAACTGGCGCAGGCCCTCGGCCAGCACGGACCAGTGCTGCGCCGCGATCACCGCGACGAGCACGACCGGGAGCAGCACCAGGATCTGCCGCACGGGGACACGTCGCAGGAGGCCACGGGGGCCGGAGCCGGGAACTCGAACCGCTGTCACGTTCGGAGAGGTTTTCCGCGCCGTGCCAACGGAGGGTTGCGGAAGCCGGGCCACCGGTTGACGGATCGGAAGCGGTCGCACGTTGACCTCAACGACGCTTGAGGTCCTACGTTCTGTCCCATGAGCATGGAGACCACCGCGTGGACCCAGTTGCAGGGCGTGCTGAACGCCCGGAGCGACCACCGCCCCCTCGCCCGCGCGACCCTGCGTCGCGTCGCCGCCTTCGCCCGCCCGCACCGGGCCCGGATCGTACGGTTCGTCCTGCTCGGGGTGGTGACCGCGCTGTTCGCGGTCGCGGCCCCGGTGCTGGCCGGGCGCGTCGTGGACACGATCGTGTCGCACGGCGACCCGGACACCGTGGTCCGGCTCGCCCTGCTGATCGCCGTGCTCGCGCTCCTGGAGGCGGCCCTGGGCGTCCTCGCGCGCCGCCTCTCGGCGACGCTCGGGGAGGGACTCATCCTCGATCTGAGGACGGCGGTGTTCGATCATGTGCAGCGGATGCCGGTCGCGTTCTTCACACGTACCCGTACGGGAGCGCTCGTCTCCCGACTCAACAACGACGTCATCGGCGCCCAGCGCGCCTTCAGCAACACCCTCTCCGGTGTCGTCGGCAACGTCGTCACCCTCGTGCTCACGCTCGCCGTGATGCTCACCCTGTCCTGGCAGGTCACCCTGCTCGCGCTCGTGCTGCTCCCGGTGTTCGTGGTCCCGGCCCGCCGGATGGGCGGCCGGATGGCCCGGATGCAGCGGGAGGCGGCCACGCTGAACGCGGCCATGGGCACCCGCATGACCGAGCGCTTCTCCGCCCCCGGCGCCACCCTGGTCAAGCTGTTCGGCCGCCCCGACGAGGAGTCGGCCCAGTTCGCCGAACGGGCCGCGCGCGTCCGGGACATCGGTGTGCGCACCGCCACCGCCCAGTCCGTGTTCATCACCGCGCTCACCCTGGTCTCCGCCCTGGCCCTCGCCCTGGTCTACGGACTCGGCGGCCGGCTCGCCCTGAACGGCGCCCTGGAGCCCGGCGCCGTCGTCTCGCTCGCCCTGCTGCTGACCCGCCTGTACGCGCCGCTGACCTCGCTCGCCGGGGCCCGTGTCGAGGTGATGAGCGCCCTGGTCAGCTTCGAGCGGGTCTTCGAGGTGCTCGACCTGGAACCGCTGGTCGTGGAACGCCCCGGCGCGCGCGAGGTGCCCGAGGGCCCGGTCGCCGTCGAGTTCGAGGACGTGCGCTTCGGCTACCCGTCCGCCGACCGGGTCTCCCTCGCCTCCCTCGAAGAGGTCGCCGTGCTCGACACCCGGGGCGGCGCCGAGGTCCTGCACGGTGTCTCCTTCCGCGCCGAACCCGGCCGCACCGTCGCCCTCGTGGGCTCCTCCGGCGCCGGGAAGTCGACGATCGCCGCACTGCTGCCGCGCCTTTACGACGTCGACGGGGGCGCCGTCCGCATCGGCGGCGTCGACGTGCGCGACCTGACGGCGGCCTCGCTGCGGGCCACCGTCGGCATGGTCACGCAGGACGGCCACCTCTTCCACGACACCGTGCGCGCCAACCTCCTGCTCGCCCGGCCGGGAGCGGACGAGGACGAACTGTGGGACGCGCTGATCCGCGCCCGCCTCGCCGACGTCGTACGGTCCCTGCCCGACGGTCTGGACACGGTGGTCGGCGAACGTGGCTACCGGCTGTCCGGGGGCGAGCGGCAGCGGCTGACCATCGCCCGGCTGCTGCTGGCCCGGCAGCGTGTCGTCGTCCTCGACGAGGCCACCGCCCACCTGGACAACACCTCCGAGGCGGCCGTGCAGGCGGCGCTCGGCGAGGCGCTGGCCGGGCGGACCGCGGTGGTCGTCGCCCACCGGCTGTCGACCGTGCGGGGCGCCGATCTGATCCTCGTCGTCGAGGAGGGCCGTGTCGTGGAACGGGGCACGCACACACAGCTTCTTGACGCGGGCGGGCGCTACGCGGCCCTGTACCGCGCGCAGTTCGAGGCGTCCGGGGACCAGGAGGCGCCTGTGGCGGCGAGTTGAGCGGACACGGCCGGGGGAGCGTTCAACTCCTTGCGGAGGTGCGGGACTTCGTAGCGTTTGTTGCTTCACCTCTTGACCATTGGTGGTCCAGACCTTTAGGTTCACCGGTCAATCAGGCTCCACGAATGCGCTCGACGTCCAACCCGTGAACGCTGTGGTTTCGGCGTTCACCCCCCACCGGCATCCCGCATGCGAAAGGCCACCTCCCCCATGGCCAGAAGAAACCTCCCCGCGGTCCTGTCCGCGCTCTCCATAGCCGCCGTCACCGCCGGCCTCCTCACCGCATCCCCCGCACAGGCGGCGACCGGTACGATCACCGGTCTGGGCGGCAAGTGCCTCGACGTGGCCGGCGCGAGTTCCGCCGACGGCGCCGCGGTCCAGCTCTACGACTGCAACGGCACCAGTGCCCAGCAGTGGACCGTCGGCAGCGACGGTACGATCCGCGCCCTCGGCAAGTGCCTCGACATCACGGGCGGTTCCACGGCGAACGGGGCGAAGGCCCAGCTGTGGACGTGTACCGGCGCGGCCAACCAGAAGTGGTCGGTCAGCGCCGCCCGGGACATCGTCAACCCGCAGGCGAACAAGTGCCTGGACGTCACCGACCAGTCCACCGCCAACGGCGCCCGCGCCCAGATCTGGACCTGCACCGGCACCGCCAACCAGAAATGGACCGCACCCGCGGCGGACGGCGGCGGCACGACCCCGCCCCCGTCCTCGTCCGCGCCGATGGCCGTCGCGCCGTACCTCTACAACGGCTGGGGCAGCCCGCCCAACCCGGCGACCATCACCGCCGCCACCGGCGTGAAGTGGTTCACGCTCGCCTTCGTCCTCAGCAACGGCTACTGCAACCCCCAGTGGGACGGCGGCCGTCCGCTCACCGGCGGCGTGGACCAGCAGACCGTCAACACCGTGCGCGCGGGCGGCGGCGACATCATCCCGTCGTTCGGCGGCTACAGCGGCAACAAGCTGGAGAGCTCCTGCTCCAGCGCGGGCGAACTCGCCGCCGCCTACCAGAAGGTCATCAACGCCTACGGGCTCAAGGCCATCGACATCGACCTGGAGGCCGACGCCTACAGCAACGGCACGGTGCAGCAGCGCACGGTCGACGCCCTCAAGACCGTCAAGGCCAACAACCCCGGCCTGAAGGTCTACATCACCATCGGCACCGGCACCAACGGCCCCGACACCAGCCTCATCAACCGGGCCGCGAGCTCCGGCCTGACCGTCGACGCCTGGGCCATCATGCCCTTCGACTTCGGCGGCGCCGGCCAGAACATGGGCAACCTCACCGTGCAGGCGGCCGAGGGACTGAAGAACGCGCTCAAGAACGCATACCACTACAGCGACGACCAGGCGTACCGGGACATGGGCATCTCGTCCATGAACGGCATCACGGACCAGAACGAGACGGTGACGGTCAATGACTTCCGCACGATCCTTGCCTACGCCCAGCAACACCACCTGGCCCGCCTGACGTTCTGGTCGGCCAACCGCGACCGGCCCTGCACCGGCGGCCCCGCCGACAGCTGCTCGGGCGTGAGCCAGTCCGCCTGGGACTACACACGCGTCTTCGCCGGCTACACCGGCTGACCGGCCCCCCACCGGCAGCCGTTCCCTCCCCCCGGCCCCGGGCCGGGGGGACCCCCTCTCGTTCCGCTCGGCAAGGAGTACCCGTGTTCCGACTCCCGCGCCCCACCACCAGATCCATGGCCGCGGCCCTGGTCACCCTGGCGGCGGCGTCCTTCCTGACGGCGGCGCCCGCGCCCGCCGCGACCGGCCGGGCCGCCGCCGCCCTCCCCACCGGTCCCACGACCCTCGTCAACGCCGCGAGCGGCAAGTGCCTCGACGCCAAGGCCGCCGCCACCGCCAACGGCACCGTCGTGCAGCAGTACACCTGCAACGGCACGACCGCCCAGCAGTGGAGCCTCACCCCGACCAGCGACGGCTACGTCCGCATCGGCAACGGCAACAACGCCGACCAGGTCGTGGACGTCACCGACGTCTCCACCGCCGACAGCGCGCCGCTCCAGCTGTGGACGTACAGCGGCGGCCTCAACCAGCAGTGGCTGCCCGTCGACGAGGGCGGCGGCGCCTACCACTTCGTCAACCGCAACAGCGGCAAGTGCCTGGACGACCCCGGCGCCTCGGCCGCCGACAGCGTGCAGTTCGTGCAGTACACCTGCAACGGCACCGCCGCCCAGCGCTTCCAGGCGGGCCCCGCGACCCCGCCCCCCGACGGTGTGGACCTCGGCCCGAACGTGGTCGTCTTCGACCCGTCGATGTCCTCCTCCACCATCCAGAGCCGGCTCAACTCGATCTTCCAGCAGCAGGAGACGAACCAGTTCGGCTCCCAGCGCTACGCCGTGATGTTCAAGCCGGGCACCTACAGCGCCGACGTCAACGTCGGCTTCTACACCCAGGTGCTGGGCCTCGGCCTCACGCCGGACGCGGTGACCGTCAACGGCCGGGTGCACGCCGAGGCCGACTGGTTCCAGGGCAACGCCACCCAGAACTTCTGGCGCGGCGCGGAGAACCTGTCCGTCAACCCGACCGGCGGCAGCGACCGCTGGGCCGTCTCGCAGGCGGCGGCCTACCGCCGGATGCACCTGCGCGGCAACCTCGCCCTCGACGACGGCGGCTGGTCGAGCGGCGGCCTCCTCGCCGACAGCAAGGTCGACGGCCAGGTCAACTCCGGCAGCCAGCAGCAGTGGCTGACCCGCAACTCGCAGCTCGGCAGCTGGACCGGCTCCAACTGGAACATGGTCTTCGTCGGCAGCCAGGGTGTGCCCGCCACCAGCTTCCCCACCCCGCCGTACACCACGGTCGCGCAGACCCCGGTCACCCGTGAGAAGCCCTTCCTGTACGTGGACGGCTCCGGCGGCTACCAGGTGTTCGTGCCGGCCCTGCGCAACAACTCCACCGGGACCAGCTGGGCGAGCGGCAGCCCGGCCGGCAGCTCGCTGCCGCTGAGCCAGTTCTTCGTCGTGAAGCCCGGCGCCACCGCCGCGCAGATCAACGCCGCCCTGGCCGCCGGCCAGAACCTGCTGGTCACCCCCGGCGTCTACCACCTGAACCAGACGCTGAAGGTCACCCGCCCCGACACCGTGGTCCTCGGCCTCGGCCTCGCCACGTTCGTCCCCGACAACGGCATCACCGCGATGACCGTCGCCGACGTCGACGGCGTGAAGATCGCGGGCGTCCTCTTCGACGCGGGTACCACCAACTCGCCCTCGCTCCTGGAGGTCGGCCCGTCCGGCTCCGCCGCCTCCCACGCCGCCGACCCGACCTCCCTGCACGACGTGTACTTCCGCGTCGGCGGCGCGGGCGTCGGCAAGGCGACCACCAGCCTCGTGGTCAACAGCGACAACGTCATCGGCGACCACATGTGGATCTGGCGCGCGGACCACGGCAGCGGCGTCGGCTGGACCAGCAACACCGCGGACACCGGCCTGATCGTCAACGGCGACAACGTCACCATGTACGGCCTGTTCGTCGAGCACTACCAGAAGACGCAGACCGTCTGGAACGGCAACGGCGGCCGCACGTACTTCTTCCAGAACGAGATGCCGTACGACCCGCCCAACCAGGCGGCCTGGATGAACGGTTCGACCCAGGGCTACCCCGCCTACAAGGTCGCCGACTCCGTCACCAGCCACCAGGCGTTCGGCTTCGGCAGCTACTGCTTCTTCAACGTCAACCCGAGCGTCACCGCCGCGCACGCCTTCGAGGCACCCAACAACGCGGGAGTCCGCTTCACCAGCATGCTCACGGTCTCCCTCGGCGGCACGGGCACCATCTCGCACGTCATCAACAACACGGGCGGCCCGTCCAACTCCGGCACCAACGTGGCCAACCTGCGCAGCTACCCGTAACCCCCGCGCACCTCTCGCGCACCCCCTCGAAGTCCCGCCCGGCGCACCGTCCCGGGCGGGACTTCCGCGTTCCCGCGTCCGCCCGCGGCCCGGCGCACAAGAGGTTCCCCGACGGCGGTTCGATTCCGTTCCCCGGCCACCCCGGAAACGGTAAATGCCCTGCTCACAGCCGGATTTGACGGCGATCGCGGACCCTCGCGACGCGGCGAGCGGCGCACATACCGCTCGCATACCGGCGTTTCACCGATCCCGGGTCGGCCCCTCCTAGCGTCCTCCTCACCGGCCGGCGCACGCCGGTCGGTCCGACCCCATCCACCGGAGGATCACCGTGGCCGACGAAATCGAGCCCACCGCCGAGGAGTCCGTGGCGCAGACCGAGGAGACGCCCGAGGTCGAGGCGCACTCCGCGGACGAGGTACTGGGCCTCCAGGGCATCGACGAGGCGTCGTCGACCGGCGTCGTCGACCCGGGCGCCGGCGCGGGCAGCTGCAGCTCCTGCATCGGCTCCACGTGCATGTGACCCCTGCCGCCTAGCGCGGAACCGGCCGGGCCCGTGGCACTCCACGGGCCCGGCCGTCATCCGGACCCGGACCGCCGGACATGGACCGCCGGACGCGGACGAGAGTGGACGAGAGAGGAATCCGTAGGATGCAGCTGCCCTGGAACACGATGCTGCGCTACCTGAGGTACCACCCCCGCTGGTTCGAGGACCCCGGCCGGCGTCCGCCCGGCAGCGCCCATCTCGCCGAGTTCCGCGCCGCGATGCCCGCCGCCTGGGGCCTGCGCCGCCACGGACACTGGCTGGTCGCCGACCCGCCCGGCGCGCCCGAACTCGGCCAGGGCTGGAAACTCCACGTCTCCGCCACCTCGCACACCAGCGCCGACACCCTGCGCCGCAGCCTGCCCGTCCTGCGCGACGCCGGAGTGCGCTTCAAGTTCCTCGTCGACCCCGCCGAGGTGCGGGAACTGAACGGCAAGTCCTTCTCCCGCTCGGCGAGCGGCAAGTTCATCACCGTCTACCCGCCGGACGAGACCGCCTTCCACACCGTCGCCCGCGCCCTCACCGACGCCCTCCAGGGCTGCGAGGGCCCCTACGTCCTCTCCGACCGCCGCTACCCCGGCTCCCGCGTCGTCTCCTACCGCTACGGCGGGTTCACCAGCAGGTTCCGCCTCCAGCCGCTCGGCATCCGGGAGTTGCTGATCGAGTCCCCCGACGGCTCGCTCGTCCGCGACACCCGCACCCCCTACTGGACCAGACCCGACTGGACCACCGACCCCGTCACCCATGAGGGCCCGCCCGCCCCCGCGGACCCCGACGCCCCGAAGCCGAGGCGCACCCTGGCCGGACGGTACGAGATCGAGAACGCCATCGTGTTCAGCAACCGCGGCGGCATCTACCGCGCCGTCGACACCGTCACCGGCGCCGACGTCGTCCTGCGCGAGGCCCGCCCCGGTGTGGAGGTCGGCCCCGACGGCCTCGACGCGGTGGCCCTGCTGCGCCACGAGTACGACCTGCTCACCGAACTCGCCGACAGCGGCTGGTTCGTCCGCCCGCTCGACTTCTTCCAGCAGTGGGAACACTCCTACCTCGTCGAGGAATGGGTGGGCGACAGCCACCTCGGACGGATCGTCACCACCCAGAACCCCGTCTTCGAACTCGACCTCACCCCGGCCCGGCTGTCCGACTACTACCAGCGTCTTCAGGGGATCTGGCTCCAGATCGCCGACGCCATCGCGCTCTGCCACGAGCGCGGCATCGTCCTCGGCGACCTGTCGCCCACCAACATCATGGTCACCCCGGACGACCGGATCTGCGTCATCGACCTGGAGTCCGCCTTCCACGAGGGCACCGACCGGGGCGCCGGACTCATGACCCCCGGCATGGTCACCCGCCGCGCCATACGCGCCCGGCACGGCGACCGCCGCACCGACTACTACGCCCTCGGCGGCCTGATGCTGGCGACCATGCTCTCCTGCCAGCAGAACGACCTCGTCGACCACGACGTGCCGCTGCGCCTGCTGGACGAGGTCACCCGCGACCTCGCGCTCCCCGCCGAACTGGTCTCCCTGATCACCGACCTCTACAGCGAGGACACCCGGCTGCCCGACCCGGCCGAACTGCACCGCCGCATCGCCGCGCTGCCGTTCGACACCGCCTGGCACCGGCCGCCGCCGCTCGCCCACCGCCGCTCGCCCGTACCCGAGGAGAGCGCCGACCTCCACGAGCGCATCGCGCGGACGCTCGACGGCGTCGCCGACTACCTCGGCGCGACCGCGGACACCGACCGCGACGACCGCCTGTTCCCCGCCGACGTCCTCGTGTACGAGACCAATCCGCTCTCCCTCGCGCACGGCGCCTACGGCTGCCTGTACGCCCTGCACACCCTGGGCCGCGAGATCCCCGACCACCTCCTCGCCTGGGCCCTGCGCCGGCCGTCCCACCAGGACGCCCTGCCGCCCGGCCTGTACTACGGCTCGGCCGGCGCCGCCTGGGCCCTGTCCGCGCTGGGCCACCGCGACCAGGCGGTCCGGCTGCTGCGCGAGGCCGGCGGACACCCCCTGCTGCACACCGAACCCGGAGTGCTGACCGGCGCGGCCGGCCACGGCATGGCCTGCCTGCGCCTGTGGCACGACCACGGCGAGAGCGAGTTCCTGGACCGGGCCGTCGCGATCGGCGACCGGCTGGAGGCGAGCGCCCACCGCGAGGAGGGCCGGGCGCACTGGACCGACTCGGCCGACCGGATTCCCGTCGGCTACGGCTACGGCGGCTCGGGCGTCGCCCTGTTCCTGCTCGCCCTGCACGCCGCCACCGGCGAGGAACGCAGGGTCGACCTCGGCCTGGAGGCACTGGAGTTCGACCTCTCCTGCGCCGTCCACTCGCTCAGCGGGGTCGCCTCCTTCCCGTCGTTCCGGACCGACGAAGGACCCGTCGTGCGCCGCCACTACTGGGACGAGGGCACGGCCGGCGTCCTCACCACGCTGCTGCGCTACGGGGACGTCACCGGCGAGGAACGGCTGCGCAAGGAGGCCGAGCGCATCCTCCCCGACGTCCGCCGCAAGTACACCGGCCTGCCCCAGCTGTTCCACGGCATCAGCGGCCTCGGCAACACCCTGCTCGACGCCTATGAGTTCCTCGGCGACCCCGAACTCCTCGGCGACGCCGAACGGGCCGCCGAGGCGGTGCTGTGCCACGCGGTGCGCCGGCCCGAGGGCATCGTCTTCCCGGGGGAGCAGTCGCTGCGCGAGAGCGGCGACCTCGCCAGCGGCTCGGCCGGGGTCGCCCTGTTCCTGGACCGGCTCCGCCACGCCGCGCCGGGCGCCCGCACCAACCGCAACTTCGTCCTCGACGACCTGCTGCCGCGCCCCCGGTCCGCTCCCCGGTCCGTCCCCGGGCACGCGTCGTGACCACCGCGACGGCCCCGGCCGCCGGCCGGACCTCCGTACTGCGCCGCAACCGGGACTTCCGGCTGCTGTGGATGGGACAGGCCCTGTCGGGATTCGGCTCCTCGATGTCCGCGGTGGCCCTGCCGCTCGTCCTGCTGGCCGCCGGGCAGCCCGCCACCTCCGTCGCCGTGATCAGCACGGCGGTGGCGGTGACCGGGCTGGCCGTCCGCATCCCGGCCGGACTGCTGAGCGACCGCCACGACCAGCGCGGACTGCTCGTCGGCTGCGACCTCGTCCGGGTCGCGGCCGTCGGCGCGGTGGCGCTGTACGTCCTGACCCGGCCCCTGCCCCTGTGGCTCGCGCTCGCCGTCGTCGTGGTGTCGGCGGGCGCCGCCGAGGTGTTCAAGCCGGCCCAGTTCCGGCTCGTACGACGGGTCGTCAGCCCCGAGCAGATCCCCGCCGCGATGGCCATGAACCAGGCGCGCGCCTACGGCGCCGGCATGGCGGGACCCGCCGCGGGGGGACTGCTCGTCGGGGTGTGGCCCGCCCTGCCGTTCGCCGTCGACGCGGTCACCTTCCTCGCGTCCGCGCTGTGCATCACGGCCATGACACGCACCGCACGGGCACGGGCCACGGGGGCCACAGGGACCACAGGCGCCACGGAGGCCACGGGGCAGGCGCCGGGGTTCTGGGCCCGGCTCACCGCCGGGTTCCGGCATCTCGCGCACGACCGCTTCCTGCGCCGCTCCACCCTCTTCTTCAGCGGACTCACCGTCGTCTTCAGCATGTTCGGCTCCGCCCTGCTCCTCGGCGTGGGGCGGGAACCCGGCGGCGCCGCGGCCGTCGGCTGGGCCTTCAGCACCGCCGCCCTCGCCGGACTGCTCGGCTCCCTGGCCGCCCCGCGCCTCCTGCGCCTGCTGCCGCTGCCGGTCCTCGTCGCCACCGGACCGGCCGTCGCCGCCGTCCTGCTGATCGCGGCCTGGCTCGGCGGGAGCGTCCTCGTGTTCGTCGCGGCGTTCTCGGCGATGTCCCTGCTCGTCCCCGCGATCAACGCCGCCGTCGTCTCGGTCATGGCCACCTCGATCCCCGAGGAGATCTACGGCCGGGTCACCACCGCCAACGACTTCGTCGTCCAACTGCTGCAACCCCTCGCGCCGTTGGCCGCGGGGGCACTGCTGGTCACCTGCTCGCTGCCGGTGACCGCCCTGGTCCTCGGCGGCTGCCTCCTCGCGCTCGCGCTGCTGGCACTCGCCCTGCCCACGCCCGAGCCCGCCCGCACCGGCGACCCCGAGCCCACCCGGAGTGACGCATGACCACCACCTCGCACGCAGCCGCCGCGCCGCCCCCGGACCTCCCCGCGCCACCACTGCCGTACTCCGTGCTGGAACGCGGCGGCCATCCGGCACACACCAGCGGCGAACAGGCCCTGCGCGACGTGGTGGAGACGGCCCGCACCGCCGACGCGCACGGGTACCACCGCGTGTGGATCGCCGAACACCACGCGGCACGCAAGAGCGCCAGCAGCGCCCCCGCCGTCCTGATCGCCCACATCGCCGCCACGACCGAGCGGATACGCGTCGGCTCGGGCGGTGTGATGCTGCCCAACCACCCTCCCCTCACGGTCGCCGAGCAGTTCGCCACCCTCCAGGCCCTGCACCCCGGCCGGATCGACCTCGGCGTCGGCCGCTCCTCGGGCGGCACCACCGAGGCCCACCGCCTGCTGGAGGCCGCGCTGCGCCGAGACCCCCGTGCCGCGGCCGAATTCCCCGCGCAGATAGACGAGTTGCTGGGCTTCCTGCACAACCGCGGGCCCGGGCACCATCGTTTCCACGCGCTGCCGTTGACGCCGCGGGCCGCGACGCCGCCCGAGGTGCACGTCCTGGGCGCGAGCGAGAACAGCGCCCGGACCGCCGCCGAGCGCGGCCTCCCCTTCGCCTACGGCCACCACCTCAGCCGCACCATCTGCCGCCCGGTGGCCGTGGAACGCTACCGGGCGGCGTTCGCGCCCGGCGACGGCCACGCCCGGCCGTACCTCGTGGTCTCCGTCCACGTGGTGTGCGCCGAGACCGACGACCTCGCCGAGTCACTGGCGCTCGAAGCCGCCGCCTACGTCGTCCGGCACTCCGACGACCTGACGCCCGACACCCCGCTGTCCCCGGCCCGCGAGGAATACCTCGCCCGCCGGGCCCTGGAGGAGTTCCAGGTGGTGCACGGCGCACCGGAGACGGTCCGGGCCCGACTGGACACGCTGGCCATCGAGTTCGGCGCCGACGAGCTGATGATCGTGCCCTTCGAACTCACCGGGCCCGCACGCGGTCGCACCCTGCGCCTGACCGCACGGGCCCGCCTCGACCGGCCCGCGCGGCAGGCGGCCCGCTCATGAGCGCGGCCCCGCCGCTCGGCGCCGCCGAACGCGAACGGCTGCGCGGCGCGCTCGGCCGGTTTGCCACCGGCGTCACCGTGCTCACCGCCGGACGCGAGACACCACGGGGCATGACGGCCGGCTCCTTCACCTCGGTCTCGCTCGACCCGCCGCTCGTCCTCGTCTGCGTCGCCCGCACCGCCGCCGTCCACGCGACCGTCCTCGCGGAGGGCGGTTTCGCCGTCTCCGTCCTCGGCGCCCGACAGGCCCGGCTGGCCCGGCACTTCGCCGACCACCGCAGACCGCGCGACGGCCACGAGTTCGACGTCGCCGACACCTTCCCCGGCCGCTTCACCGGCGCCCCGCTGCTCCACGGCGCGCTGGCCTGGCTGGAGTGCGCGCTGACCGCCGTGCACGACGGCGGCGACCACTCCATCCTGCTCGGCGCGGTACGGGAGGCGTCCCGGGGGACGGCGGACGAACCGCTGCTCCACTTCGGCGGCGCGCTGCGGCCCTGAAGCACACCGCGCGCGCCCGTGCCCGCGATCCGGAACCCCGAGGGACCGGGCAGCACCCGAATCGTTCGAAGCACCCGAGACATCCGGAGTCCACGATGACCATGGCAGAGCAGACCGCGACGGACGTCCAGGACCCGACCGCGCGGCCCTTCCCCCTGTCGGTGCTCGAACTCGGCGCCCGCCCGCCCGGGACCGCCGCCGAGGACGCCCTGCGGGAGGTGGTGGAGACGGCCGTGACCGCCGACGCGTACGGCTGCCACCGCGTCTGGGTCGCCGAACACCACAGCGCGCGCAGGACCGCCGGCGGCGTGCCCAGTGTGCTGATCGCGCACATCGCCGCCGCGACCGAGCGGATACGCGTCGGTTCGGGCGGTGTGATGCTGCCCAACCACCCTCCCCTCACGGTCGCCGAGCAGTTCGCCACCCTCCAGGCCCTGCACCCCGGCCGGATCGACCTCGGCCTCGGCCGCTCGGTGGGCGGACCCGCCACCCCGGACGGGCTGTTGGAGGCCGCGCTGCGCCGCGACCCGCGCGCCGCGGCCGAATTCCCCGCGCAGATAGACGAGTTGCTGGGCTTCCTGTACGACCGTGGGCCCGAGCACCATCGTTTCCACGCGCTGCCGTTGACGCCGCGTGCCGCGACGCCGCCCGAGGTGCACGTCCTGGGCGCGAGCGAGAACAGCGCCCGGATCGCCGCCGAGCGCGGCCTCCCCTTCGCCTACGGCCACCATCTGGGCCGGTCCAAGTGCCGCCCGGTCGCGGCCGATCGCTACCGGTCCGCCTTCCGGCCGGCACGGGAGGACGCGGCGCCGTACCTCGTCGTCGCCGTCAACGTGGTCTGCGCCGGTACGGACGAGGAGGCGGAGGAACTGGCCCTGCGCACCTCGGCCCAGCTGGCCGGCCCGCCCGACCGGCCCGTCCCCGAGACGGTGCCCTCCACCGCCCGGGAACGCCACCTGGCCCGCCGCCTGCTGGAGGAGAACCAGGTCGCCCTCGGGGCACCGGCGACGGTGGCGGCGGAACTGGCCTCCCTCGCCGACGCGTTGGGGGCGGACGAGGTGATGGCCGTCCCGTACGAACTCAACGGCCCGGCCCGCCGCCGTACCGTGCGCCTGACGGCGGGCGCCCTCGACGGGCGCCGTCCGGTGCACACGTCCGCCGCGCGCCGCTGAACCACGGGACCGGCCACGGGGGCGCCCGACGACGTGACCGTGCGAAAGGGCCCGCCGACCGGCGGGCCCTTCCAGCGTGTCCGGGGACGCGGGCTCTTCAGGTGGTGTGTCCGGGGACGCGGGCTCCTCGGGCGTGTCCGGGGGCGCCCCCGGGCCGGCGGTCAGACCGACGTCTCCAGCAGGCGGCGCAGGTCCTCCGCCATCCGCAGCGCCGCCGCGCGGTCGTCGCTGCCCAGCACCGGGCCGTCGGTCCGCTGCCGCCGGTCGGCCACCACCCGCAGCGCGACGGCCGCCTGCCGGGCGAAGAGCGCCAGCAGGTCCAGCTCGTCGAGGCTGGACCGGGACTGGGGAGCCGGGTCCAGCACCTCCAGAACGCCCAGCACCCGGTCGCCGTGGGTCAGCGGCGCGGCCATCAGTGAGTCGGGGACGTACCGCGTGGACTCGGCGAAGTCCCGGTCGAAGTCGCTGTTGCGCGTCAGGTCGTCCACGATCATGGGCTCGCCGGACAGGGCCACCCAGCCGGCGATGCCGCTCCGCGCGGGGAACCGCCGGCCGACCAGGACGTCCTCGCCCTGACCCGAGACGGCCTGGAAGACGAGCTCGTTCCGCTCCTCGTCCAGCAGGAACACGGAACCGGCGGCGGCGCCGAAGATGGCCCGCGCCACGTCGACGACGGACTGGAGGAGCTCCCGGGAGAGCGGATCGGTCTCCGCGCCGTCCCCGGGCGTGCCGGCGGCGTCCCGCGCGTCGTTCTCGGCGCTGTTGTCGTTCACGAAGCACCTCTCATGCCGATGTGTACGTTGGCCGCGGACAGATAGAGCGCGTTCTTCAGCTGGAAGCTGGTCAGCCTGGGGTGCCGGGACAGGATGCGCGCGCACAGCCCGGTCACGTACGGGGTGGCGAAGCTGTTGCCGGTCGTACGGATCGTCTTCCCGCCCAGCCAGGCGACCTGGACGTTCTGGCCCGGGGCGAAGAACTCCACCGGGGGCCTCGGGTTGTACAGGTGCAGCTCGGGGTCGTCCTCCGCGTGGCTGCCCACCGAGATCACGGACGCGAACCGCCAGGGGAAGCTCTCCACCGGCGTGTTGTGGGCGGAGGCGACGATCACCGTCCGGCGGAAGTACGCCTCGTCCGCCAGCGCCCGCAACTCGTCGACGAACTGCGGCCGGGTCGTCGACAGGCTCAGGTTGATCACGTCGAAGCCCTCGCGGATCGCCCAGCGCAGACCGGCGAGCAGGACGTCACCCGTGCCGCCGAACGTCCTGCCCAGCACCTGCACGCTGTACAGCTCGCACTCCGGCGCGGTCCTGCGGACGATCCCCGCGCAGGCCGTGCCGTGACCGCAGTCGTCCCTGGCCTCGGTCTCGCGCACGACGATGCCGTCCGCCTCCTTCGTCACGGCCCAGGCGCCGTCGACGCGGCCGATCAGCGGATGGCCGTCCTCCACGCCGGAGTCCACGACGCACACCCGGACCCCGCGGCCCGTCGCGTCGCCCCAGTCCCAGGCGGGGGCGGGGCGTTCGCCGTCGGCGGCCACCCCGATGTCCCGCGGGTGCTTCCCGCGCAGGCTCCACACGAGATCCGTGTGGCGCGCCGGTGTCCTCGCGGTGCTCATCTCAGCGGCCCTCCGGGGTGCGGTCGGGGAGGCGGGCGGGGTCCGGCGCGAGGCGGTCCCGGAGCGCGGCGGCGCGGCGTGCGCCGGGCAGGTGCCCCTTCGCCTCGAAGCAGCGCACGGCGCGGCCGGCCGCCGTACGGGCCTCCTCCCTCCGCCCCGCCTGCCGCAGGACGTCGGCCCGGTCGAGCCAGGCGACCGCCCGGACGACGGGGGAGTCGGTCCTGGCCGCGGTGCGCACGGCACGCTCGGAGAGGTCGACGGCCCGAGTGAACTGCCCCCGCCCGGCAGCGATCCGCGCGACCAGCCCGTCAAGATCGGCACTGTCGGACGCCCCGAGCCGCGCGGACCCGCTCCCGCGTCCACCGACCACGGCAGCACGTGCCTCCGACGGCCCGCCGGCGACACCCGCCCTGCCGGACTCGCCCCCCGGCCGACCCGACCCGGCACCCGGCCCACTCGCTCTGGCGTCCGGGACACTCGGTTTGGCGTGCGGTTGTCCCGCTGGGGCGTCGGGCCCACTCGTCCCGGTGTCCGGCGCACCGGGTCCGGTGTGCGGTGCACCGGGTCCGGTGTGCGGTGCTCCCGCTGGGGCGTCGGGTCCGCTCGTCCCGGTGTACGGGTCGGCCCGGCCGGTGTCGGGCCCGTTCAGGGACGTGTTCGGTGTGTTCGGTCCGTCGTACAGGTCTCCCGATTCGGTCAGCCGGGCCACGGCCTCGTCGATGCGGGACGTGTCGACCAGGAGCCGGGCCGACTCGCGGGCCACCGTGCTCAGGAGGCCGTTCGCCTTCAGCGCGCGGGCCGCGGCACCGGCCTCGTCCAGCAGGGCGAGGGCGCGTTCCGTGCGGCCCGCGAGGGCCTCCACCGTCGCGCCGAACAGCGGCAACACCACGGCGCCCTCGGCGTACCCGAGTCCGTCGGCGAGCCGCCGCGCCCGCGCGAGACAGGTCTCCGCCTCCTCCGGGCGCTCCTGGAGGGCGAGCAGGACGGCCAGCGGGCAGTTCAGCGTCAGCCGGACCGTCGGCCGCCGCTCGCCGTGCCGGTCGAGCAGGTCACGTCCGCGGGAGACGGCCACGGCGACCGGTTCGGGCCCCCGCCACAGGGAGATCCCGATGGCGCCGAGCGCGAGCGCGCGTTCCGGCTCGGCCCCCGAACGCCGGGCGTGTCCGAGTCCTCGGGTCAGCAGGGCGTCGGCCGCGAGGTGCCGGCCCTGGAACTGCCGCTCCTGGGCGAGCCGGATGCACGCCCTGGCCTGCCCCAACTCGTCCCCGGCATGCTCGAAGACCCCCAGCACGGCTTCGGCGACCTCCGCGACACCCCCGCTCCCGGCCCCCGCGGCCACCCCGGCCAACACGAGCCGCGCATGGGCGACTTCGACGTCCCGCGCGGCGTCCCGCCCGACGTCTCGGCCGTCCACCGGGTCCTGCGCCGACAGGCCGTCGCCCGCCGCCGCGGCCCGCACCGACACGCCGTCGCCCGCTAGGACTCCGGCCCCGGAGAACGCCCCGGACCCTGCCGCCGCCGTACCGCCGGCCTCGCCCGCCGGCCGCTCGCCGCTGCTGCCGACGCCGAGGCTGAGGCCGTCGCCGTCGCCGTCACCGGAGCCGACACCGACGTCCGTCCGTGTTCCGTGACGGGCGTCGCCGGGCGTGCCCCCGCGCTCGCCGCCCCTGTGCTCACGGTCCCCGCGCTCGCCGCCCCCGCCCGCCGCTGCTTCCGTCCGGTGCCCGGCCATGGGCCGCGTCGGGGTCAGTACCGCTTCCAGGAGGGCCCGGCCCTCGTCGGTGCGGCCCGTGGCCAGGTGGACCTCGGCCAGTCGGCGGGCGGCGGTGGTCCACTCCGGTTCGTGTGCGTGGGCCAGTTCGAGGGCGCGGCCGAGGAGGTTCCCGGCCCAGGCGAGGTCCGAGCGGGCCAGCGCCTGCGCCCCGCTGTCGACCAGCCGGCGCACGGCGGCCCGGCGCAGCCGGTCGGTCCGGGGCTCGGTGATGCCCAGTTCCGCCCGGCACCGGTACGCGTTCTCCAGATGCCCCGCCACCGCCGCACCCGTCTCCACCGCCCGGCCCTCCCCTCGTACGGCCGGGTCCGGCAGCCGCTCCGCGAGCAGCGCCGCCGCCCGCTCGTGCCGCTCGGCCCGTGAACGCTTGGCCATGGACCGGTACGTGACCTCGTGCACCAGACCACTGCTGAACCGCAGCGCGGACTCCGCGCCGTCGGCCCCCTCCGCCGTACCGACGAGCCGGTGCCGGCCCAGACGTGCGACGGCGGCGCCGACCCGCTGCCCCAGCGACACCCCACCGGCGCCCCCGGCCACCGCCCCGTCACCGTGCAGCGCACCCCCGGGTGCGCTCTCCCGGTCGCTCCCGGCGAGTTCGGCCACGTCGTCCGCCGTGAACTCCCGCCCCAGCACCGCGGCGAGGTCCAGCGTGACCCGCTCGGCCCGGCCCAGCGCCCCGATCCGCGCCCCCAGCAGCGCCTGGAGCGTCGTCGGCAGCTCGCCCGCCCCGCCGTCCGCCCGGTACCCCGCCCCGCCGTCCTCCGCCAGGGCGGCCAGCAGGTGCTCCAGATGCAGCGGGTTGCCGCCCGCCGCCTCCAGCACATGGCCGGGCACGCCACCCCCGCCCCCGGGTTCCGCCCCGCCGCCCCACCGCGCACCGGACCCCATCAGCGCGTCGGCCACCGCACCGGCCTCCGCCGCGGTCAGCCCGGACAGCGCCAGCAACCTCGCCGCGGACGGCCCGGCCGCCCAGCCGGGCCTGCGGTCGAAGAGGTCAGGACGGGCCACACACACGAACAGCACGGGCGAGGCGGCCAGTTCCGCGACCAGCTTGTCCAGCACGTCGAGCAGCAGATCGCCGGCCCACTGGCAGTCGTCCACCACCAGCACGACCGGCCGGCCGCGCGCGAGCGCACGCAGCACCTCCACGACGGCCGCGCACGTGTCGTCCACCGAGGGGTTGGGCGTGCCGTCCTCCAACAGCCCGTCCGCCAGCACCGCGAGCGCCTGCCCGACGGCCGCCCTCTCGTCCGCCGTGTCCCCCAGGTCCGGGTTCTGTCGCAGGAGTTGGCGCAGGGCGTCCGCGAGCGGCGCCAGGCTGCCGCGTTCCCCGTACGGGCGGCAGCGCCCCGCGCCCCGCGCGCACCCGGGGTCCGCCGACCCGTACCACTCGTGCACCAGACGCGTCTTGCCCATCCCCGCCTCCCCGTGCACGACCAGGATGCCGGGACCGTCCCGCCCCGCCACGGAGTCCGCCAACGCCCGGTCCAGCTCGGCGAGTTCACGGGTACGGCCGACGAACGGCACGTCGAAGCGGCGCGAGGTCTCGGGGTCGTCCTCGGCCACCCCCAGCAGCCGGTACGCGGTCACCGGCGCGGACTTCCCCTTCAGTCGCAGCGGGCCGACGAGTTCGGTACGGGCGGCGGCCCCGGCGGCCTGCCGGGTCCCGGGGCCGATCAGCACCTCGCCCTCCCCGGCGTTCTGCTCCAGCCGCGCCGCGATGTTCACCGTCTCCCCGGCGACCAGCGCCTGACGGGTCGACACGTCCGTACTGGTCACAGCGGGACCGGTGTTGACACCGATCCGCACGCCCAGCCGGATGCCGAAGACGGGACCCAGTTCGCGTTCGTTGAGCTCCCGGACCGCGTCCAGCATGGCGAGCGCCGCCGCCAGCGCGCGGCGGGCGTCGTCCTCGTGTGTCACCGGCACGCCGAACACGGCCATGACGGCGTCCCCGATGAACTTCTCGACCGTGCCCCCGAACTCCTCCAGCGCCGCCCGCATGCGGTCGAAGTACCGCAGGACCACGGTCCGCAGGGTCTCCGGGTCCAGCACGCCCGACAGCGCCGTCGAACCCACGAGGTCGCAGAAGACCACCGTCACGACCTTGCGCTCCTCGACGGGGGCCGCCGCAGGGGCGGCGGGGCCGACCGGCACCCCGCAGAACGCGCAGAACCGGGCGTTCGCCGGCAGTGCCCCGTCGCACGCGGCACACCGCATGACCGACTCCTCTCCTCCGTGACGCGTCGGGTACGGCCCGGTCAGAAGAGTGCTCCGCCGGCGATCTCGCTGTGCGCCTGCACCTCGGGGCCCGCCTCGTCCAGGCGGTACTTGATGTCGAGGACGAGATCGAGCTCCTCCCGGCTCAGCCCGCGCAGCACCTGGCGCTGCTCGTCCGTGAGCCCGGCCAGCCCGATGCCGTGCTCCTCCAGGACGGCGAGCACATCGTCCTCAGGCCCACCGTTCTCCGTCGTGCGGTCGCTCATGACGGCTACGTCCCTCCCCGAGTGCGGTCGTACGGGCGCGGTGTGCGTCCGATCCGGGCGAACAGCTCCGTGAGGCCGTCCACGGTGTGCAGGGCGCTCGCGGTGACGGCGTACCGCAGGGCGGGGGTCAGGGGGAGCGCGTCCAGCAGGTCGTGGAGCACGGCGACGTGGTCCCCGTCCAGCTCGGCGTGGTCGCGGACCGTCCGCACGGCGGCCCGGGGGACCCCCGCCGCGATGATCCGCTCCGCGAGCCGGGGCGCGGGGGCGTGGCCCTCCAGGACGGCGACGTGGCCGAGCAGGGCCACCGGGTGGTGATGCTCCACCCAGTAGTACTGGGCTCCCACCAACCGGGCGACGGAGGGCGGCGGTTGCCGGTCGACGGCGGTGGCGGCCGCGCGCTCGCCGCCGAGCGCGGTGAGGTCGGCGAGCAGCCAGTCGTCGTGGCCGCGTTCCCGTTCCGCGTGGGCGCGGAAGTACCGCTCCAGCGGGCCGGCCGACGGATCGCCCGGCCCGAGGAGCGCACACCGCTCGGCGGCCCGTTCGAGCAGCGGTACGGAGGCCCGGACCACGCCGTGCATCACCACCAGGTACTCCGCGTACCGTTCCGGCAGCCCCTCGGCCCGCCACAGCCGCTCGGTGACGGCCCGCACGGCGGGAGCGGTCAGCGCGATGCGTGCCCGCAGGCCCACTCCCGCGCCGACCTCCACACCCCCGACCGTCGGTCCCGCCCCCCGGATCGCGGCCGGGCCCGTGTTTCCCCGTGGCACGGGCACGGCCGCGTCCTTCGGTGGCGTGGGTGTGCCGGCGGCCGTCGGAGCCGTCGGCGTGTCCGCACCCCCGGACACCGCGGGTGTTCCTGCGCTCCCCTCCGCCACAGGCGCACCCTCACCCACCACCGGCGCACCTGTGTTTCCCCGCACCACAGGTACACCCCCACCCACGGCTCCCGGCACCATGTGCCCAGGCACCACCGTGGAGCCCGGCACCCTGGGCGCGGCTGCCGTGGACGGGCCCGCGCCCCACCGCTTCCTCATCGCCGGTCCCCGGGGAGCATCACCAGATCCGCGTGGGCCGGTGAGCCGTGGCGGCGCACGAACGCGGCCGGGCCCGCCGCCGTCTGGCGCCCGGTCACATGGAGGTCGAGCAGCGCCCCCGCCGGACCGCCCGCCAGCCGCTCGGCGGCGGCCAGGACCTCGGGGTGCTCCCCGAGCGTGCGGCATCCGGCGCAGTACCCGGGCCGCGGCCCGCCGTCCCCCGTCGCGTACCGGTCCCGCAGATGACCAGGCCCCGCGGCCCTGATCATCCGCAGGACCGGCGCCGACCGCACCCGACGTGCCACGTCGGCCCAGTCGTCCTCGGCGACATGGCCCACCCGCAGGTGCGCGGGGGCCGGCCGGAGGTCCACCACGTCCTGGTTGCAGCAGGCCAGGACCGTACCGTCGGCAGCCACCACCGGCCAGGCGGCCATCGCGCACGGCAGCACCCCGCCGGGCGCGGGCGGCGCCGTGTCGCGCGCCGCCGCCCAGGACGCCGCGCGCCCCACCGCGCGCAGCGAGTTGACCAGTACGGGCACCCGGTCGTCGAAGCTCCGCCGGATGTCGGCGGTCACGTCCGCGAGATACGGGTCGTCGGGCCCGTCGCCCACCACGTGGAAGCTGCACGCGATCCCCGCGTCGAGCACCTCCCGCACCGCCGCGAAGGCGTCCGCGCGGGGCACCTCGCGCTCGTGATGCACATCGACGCTCACCGAGAAGTGGTCGACCGCCTCCACCGCCCGCAGGACCGCCCGCGGAACCACCGCCCCGGCCGCGCCCGTGCGCCCGCCGCCCCGGCGCGCGGCGAAGAACGCCCCGGTGAGCAGCGCGGTACGCGTGCCCACCGCACGTGCCCGCGCGGCGAGCCGCGCCGTCAGAGCGGGCCGCAGCAGCGGCTCGCCGCCGGTCAGCATCAGCACCGACGGACGCCGCGCGGCGTCGAACGAGCCGACGAACCGCAGCAGCGCCCCGGCGTCCGGCTCCCCGGACGCCATGGTCGAACCGGTGGAGCAGTGCGCGCACCGCAGCGGGCAGCGCCCGGTGACGGTCATCAGCAGCCCGGCGGCGGGGACCGGACGAAGGGACATCAACTCGGCGAGTTCCACGGCGTGCTCACCCTCCCTCGACCTCCCTCGGCGGTCCCGATCCGCCCTCCGAAGTCTCGGAGAGCCCGGTTGGGGACTCGGCTGCAACCGGTTGGTGTTCGGTAAATCCCCAGGTCGACGGCGGTGGCGGGAGCCGTGCCGACGGCGGTCGGGGGGACGGGAGTTCAGACCGGCGCCCGTGTCGTGGCGGCCGGCAGCCCCGGCAGCCCCGGCAGTCCCGGCAGTCCCGGCAGGTCCGGCAGCCCCGGCAGGTCCGGCAGGTCCGGAGCTCCCACGGCACCGGGAGCGCCCTCGGCACCCGGGACACCTCCGGCCTCGGCACCCGGGACACCTCCGGCCGCGGCGCCCGGGACACCTGCGGCACCTGGAGCGCTCTCGGCACCCGGGGGCCCCGGGGGACTCGGGACGCCCGGGAGCCTGGGGAGGTCCGGGAAGGCCGGGACCTCCGTGCCTGCCTGGACGGACTGCTCCCGGGCGAAGACCCGGATCAGCCGCGGCAGTTCGTACAGCGCGGCGTGCGGGACGACCTCGCTGTCCGGGGCGCGCACCGCCCCCGCGTCCAGCAGGGACTCCAGCCGCCGCCGCGCGTCGTGCTGCCCGCATGCGAGGACCGCCGCCGCCTGCCCGAGGGTGAACGGCCCCTCCGGGAGCGCCGCCAGCAGACACAGCGCGGACCGGTCGGCGGGCGCCAGCTCCCGCCAGCCGCTCGCCAGGCGGGGCCGTACGTCCATGTCGCCGGCCACCAGCTCGTCGAGCACCGTCCGGCTGTCGGCCAGCCGCCGCGCGTACTCGTCCAGCGGCAGATAGCGCCGGACGGCGAGCTTCAGACCGGACACCCGGACCGCGAGCGGCAGCATCCCGGTGGCGGTGACGATGTGCTCGGCCGCCTCCCGGCCGGAGCTCAGCCGGTCCGGGCCGACGATCCTGCCGAGCAGTTCCAGGCCCTCGGAGGCGTCGAAGGGGGTGATCTCCACCCGGTGGGCCGAGGCGAGGCCGGCCAGCGGGGACCGCGCGGTGACCAGCACCGCGCTGCCTCCGCCGTCCGGGACGAGCGGCCGTACCCCGGACTCCTCCGCGCACCCGTCCAGCACCAGCAGGACCCGGCGCCGCGCGAGCCAGGCACGCCAGGCGGCCGCGGTCCGCTCCGGCTCCGGCGTGCCCGCCGTCGTCCGGGCGGCCGACGGGGAGCGCAGCCCGGCCAGTTCGGCGAGTTCGGTCAGCACCGACGCGGCCGGCCGCGCCCGTCCCGTCGCGTCCCGCATCCGGATCAGCACCCTGCCGTCGGGGAACTCCGCGCCGAGCCGGTGCGCGGCGTGGACGGCCAGCGCGGTCTTGCCGGTGCCGGCCGGACCGCTGAGCACGGTCAGCCGCCGGTCTCCGCCACCCTGCCCCAAGCGGGCGATGAGGGAGTCCAGTTGACGCCGTCGCCCGGTGAAGTCGGACAGGTCGGGCGGCAGCAGGGTGCCCAGCCGCGGACCCGCACCGCCCCGGGGCCCGCTCCCGCCGGGACCGAGCGGCCCCGCCGGGCCGCCGCGGCCGCCGGAGAGCATCGACCGGTAGAGCGCCTCCAGCGCCGGGCTCGGCTGCAACCCGTACTCGGCGGCGAGCAGTTGGCGCAGCGCCTCGTAGACCGCGAGCGCCTCGGTCTGGCGGCCCTGGTCGAACAGGGCGTTCATCTGCGCGGCCCGCAGCCGCTCGCGTTCGGGATGGCGCTCCACCAGCTCGCCGATGGTCTCGGCGACCTCGTGGGCGTTCCCGAGCCGCAACTCGGCCTCGGCCCAGTCCTCGTACGCCTGGAGGTGGCGGCCGTCCAGCCGCTCCGCCTCGTACCGCAGCGCCGGGGAGAAGCGCAGGTCGTGCAGGGCCGGGCCGCGCCACAGGCCGAGCGCCTCCCGCAGCATCCGGGAGGCCGTGGCGTAGGCGCCCTGGCACGACGCCTCCCGCGCGGCGCGGACCAGCCGCTGGAAGCGCAGCGTGTCCAACTCCTCGTGTCCGACGCGCAGCAGATAGCCGCCCGGCTGGTGCGCGAGCCGGTCGCCCGCGCCGACCGGGTCCAGGAGCCGGCGCAGAGCCGACACGTAGACCTGGATGTTCTTGCGTGCCGTGCGCGGCGGTTCGCCGTCCCACAGCGTGTCCGTGAGCAGTTCGAGCGACACCGGCGTGGAGGGGCGGCACAGCAGCATGGCGAGGAGCAGGCGCTGCTTGAGCGGCCCGAGCGGGAGGACGCTCCCGCCGGTTCCGTCCGGGGCCTGTACGGACAGCGGGCCCAGGACGGAGAACCGTAAGCCGGTGGAGGGGGGTTCGGCCATGTCCGGTTCACCCTTCTGAATCTGTCATGAGCTGAGATGAATGACCGGAGTCGGTCGACGTATATCAGATGTTCCCCGCTGAGGAGAACAGTCAGTGTCGGCCAGACTGCGTGCGGTGACCGGCGGACGCCTGTCGAGGCGGTTGGGCGTCAGCTACGATGAACGGGACCGCCCAACTGGCTTGACCCGATGGGACGGAGGGCAGGAGATGGGCGAGACCGGATCCGGGGCGACGCTGGCGGACCGCATCGACGCACTGTTCAGAGTGGTGCGCCGGCCCAACCGCGAGCAGTACAGCCACGAAGAGGTCGCCCGGGCCTGTCGCGAGGCGACGGGCGAGAGCTTCTCCGCCACCTATCTGTGGCAGCTGCGGACGGGACGCCGCGGCAACCCCACCAAGCGCCATCTGGAAGCCCTGGCGCAGTTCTTCGACGTACCCGTCGTCTACTTCTTCGACGACGAACAGGGCGCCGCCATCGCGAGGGAACTGGAACTGCTCGGCGCGCTGCGCGACGCCGAGGTGCGCAGCGTGGCCCTGCGCGCGGTCAACCTCTCGCCGGAGGGCGTCGGCACGATCAGCGACATGATCGACGTCATCGCGCGCCGGGAGAGCGCGGTGAACGGCGGGGAACCGTAACCGGACCGTTCGCTCGTGCTCGGCCGAGCTCGCGGGTCCCGGCGGTGTTTGAGGAGACGGCTTGTGAGTACTGACCGGCGAAGGCGGCAGTGGCGGCGCTGTCGGCGCATCGTGGACGGCCTCGTCCTGCCCAGCCCCTTCGACGTCACCGAGTTCATCAGCTCGCTCGCGCACGCCCGCGGCCGCCCGATCGAACTGGTCCCGGTCTCCTCCCGGATGGACACCCCGTGCGGCCTGGTGGTCACCACCGACCGCGCGGACTACATCGTGTACGCCGAGGACACGACACCGCTGCACCAGCAGCACATCCTGCTGCACGAGGCCGCCCACGTCATCTGCGGCCACTACGAGACGGCCGCCGCCGCGTCCGCCGCCGCCCGCGTCCTCCTGCCCAACCTGCCCCCGGCCCTGGTCCAGCGCGTCCTCGGCCGCAGCGTCTACACCGAACCGCAGGAACAGGAGGCCGAGTTGGTCGCCTCACTCATCCTCACCCGAGCGGCCCACCTCGCCCGCACCGGCCCGCCGGAACCGGAGGGCTCCCGATTACGCACCCTCTTCGGAAGACCCAGAGGACCGGAGGACGACCGGGACCCGGACGACGGCGCCGCGGATGACTGACACCGGCACGCTCCTCGCCGCGGCCCTCTTCCTCGCCTTCGCCGCCCACCGCGCCGTGACCGTCTGGCGAGGCGCCGACACCGCCCAGCGCTACATCGCCGGCTTCGCCGGCTGCATGGGGACCGCGATGCTGTTCCGCGCCCCCGTGGTGGTCTCCGCCCTGCACCACGTGCCGCCGCTGGACACCGTGATCATGCTGATCACCCACGAACTGAAGACCTGCGCCCACGCCCTGCTCCTCTTCGTCGCGCTCTCCCTCAAACCCCGTGGCCCCGCCCGCGGTTCGGTACGACGGCAGACCGCGCTCGCGATCACCGTCCTGCTCGCCTCGGGCGCGATCCTGCTCGCCGCCGGCGTCCGGGTCGAGTCGGGCCTCGCCGCCGCCCCCGAGGACAGACGCTGGCTCCTCGCCTCGTACAACGTCCTCTTCGCGGCGTACGGCTCCTGGTGCCTGCTCGTCCTCGTGCGCGAACTCCTGGGCCACGCACGCCAGGTGACGGCCGGAGCGCTGCGCACGGGACTGCGGCTGATGACGCTCGCCGCCCTCGTCGGCACGGTCTGGACCCTCTGGGTGCTCACCTACGTCCCCACCAACCTCACGCAGGGGTACCAACTCCCCAGCGAGGACGGGGTGTGCGGCGCGCTCGGCGCGCTCACCGCCGTCCTGGCCGTCGCCGGAGCCACCGCGACCTGGTGGGCGGCCCTGCCCGAGGGCCCCCTCGGAGCGCCCGGCCGCTGGCTGTTCGCCTACCGCACCCACCGGGCGCTGGAACCGCTGTGGACGGCGCTGCGCACCGAACTCCCGCAGATCGCCCTGGACCCCTTCGACGCCGGCCGCCGACCGCCCCTGCGCAGGGCCGAGTTCGCCCTCTACCGCCGTGTCATCGAGATCCGCGACGGCCACCTCGCACTGCGCCCGTACATCCCCACCGACGTACCCGGCTGGGCCGCCGGGACCACGGACCGCGGCGCCGACCACCGCGCGGTCCTGGAGGCCGCCATCATCGCCGCGGCCCTGGAGAGCAAACGCGCCGGCCACCGCCACACCGGCCCGCACCTCCCCGACCCCCAGCCGCACCCGGTGGCGGGAACGCTCGCCGCCGAGGCCGCGTGGCTCCTCCAGGTCACCACGGCCTTCGTCTCGTCCCCCACGGTGGCCGCGGTCCGCCACCGCGCCCGCACGGCCTGCGCCGCCGCCCACGAACACCACCCCACCTGACCACCCGCCCGCGCCCAACCGCGGAGCGCCGCCGCACACAGTTTTCGCCCACATCGCCGTGCCTACGCCGACCTGGCCTTCTGTCCCGCAGGTGCGGGAGCACGCCATGGCGTCGTCCTGACCGGGGCGAGGTTCGCCGACGACCTGCGTTCTCGCGTCGGGACCCTCTACGCGCGGCTCGTGAAGGCGTACGACGACTCGATCCGGCCGCCCTGGGCCGACGACGAGATAGCGTCTGCCCACACGGCGTACCTGGCAGAGGCGGAGCTGCTGGCGTCCGCATGGACAGACATTCAGGGCCTGCCTCCCATGCCCGCAGCCTGGTTCGCCGAGCCGCCCGCCGAGGAACTCCCGCCCGGCAGTGGCGGCGTCCACGACAAGGCCGGCCGCGTGTATGGGCGGGTCGCCCAGGCTGGTGAGCCCCACGCGGTGTTTGTGACAGGTTGTTTTGGCTCCACTTCGACACTGGAAGTGGCTCCACTTGGGGTGTGACGGGGGCTGGGTGAGGGGCGTCAACCTGGCTCCGGCAAGTTGTTTTGGCTCCACCCCGTTCGGGTGGGTTGTCTGGCGGTGGTGGGGGGCCGGGGCGGTAGCGTGAAACGCATCGGATCCGGACCGGACGGAGGGCCCCCGACAGGCTCGACGGACCGCAGGATCTCGACCCGTGTTCGATCCGGGACCGTCGGGTTCTCCGATCCGCGGTGGACGACGGATGCGGGCATTGGCTCGGGCGGCGGAGAACGTCCCGGCTGAGCAAAGTTGCGGCCGGCAGCTCGCGTAGGGCTGTCGGCCACAGCGCGTCTGGCAGGGTCCGACCAGTCACGGCGTATGAGCAGTCGTCTCTCCTCCGGCTCAGCCGCGACTGTCAGAGGCGCGCACTACGGTCCTGCTATGGCAGCCAGAATCGATCTGACCCTTGATTGCACAGACGCGAAGCTCCTCGCCGAGTTCTGGAAGACGGCCCTGGGGTATGTGGACGAGCCGCCGCCCGCTCCCTTCAGAACCCGCGAGGAGTGGCTCGCGCAGTTCGACCTTCCGGAGGACGACTCCGCAGACGACGGCGCATGGCTCTGCGATCCTGACGGCGCCGGCCCCCGGCTCAGCATCCTCAAGGTCCCCGAGCCGAAGACCGCGAAGAACCGGCTTCATATTGACATCCGGGTGCCGGGACACGGCAGCCCCGATGAGAAGTGGGCACGGATCAGGGCGGAGTCCGAACGGCTGGTCAAGGCGGGCGGCGTCGTTCTGGAGGAGTTTGAGGGGCACCATATGGTGATGGCCGACCCGGAGGGCAATGAGTTCTGCGTTGCCGCCGCCTCGGCTTGACGTTGACCGGGTGCGGGATCACCCCGCCGCCGACCGGCACGATCCGCTCATCGCCCAGTAGCCGACTCTGAACGGCCAGGGGCGGCCGGACTATTTGATCATTCGCTGGCCGCCCTGGCCGATCTTCGCTTGCCTTTCGCTGATCAGGTCCTGCGGCGCCGCTTTTCCTGGGTCTGGGCCAGGCGGAAGCTGTCGGTGCCGGTCTCGATGATGTGCGCGTTGAACGTGACCCGGTCCACGATCGCCGAGCAGAGCCGCGGGTCGGTGAAGGTCTGCTTCCACTCCGAGAACGGAGCGTTGGAGGCGACGGCGATCGCCCGTCGTTCCTTGCGCTCGGTGAACACCTGGAACAGCAGCTTCGCACCGGTCTTGTCCAGATCGAGGTATCCGAACCCGGGTTCTGGTCCAACTTCTGTGGAGATCTCACGCTCTGTAACCAGCCGGGGCTGGGTGGCCCTTCGTGACTCGTTGACAGACCTGTTTGGGATCATGCCCACATGGACTTCGACCTCGCCCCACCGACCGGCGTTGGCCCGTTGCGGATCGGTATGACTCGGCACGCGGCCAACACGGCGCTGGATTCGCTCCGCGATCTCTCCGCGGTCTCGGAGTCTGATCGGCCGGGGCAGTACGTCTTCCGTCCCAGCGGACTGATGATCAGCATCCACTGCATGCGAGACATGCTTGAAGCCATCGAGTTGGGAAGGCCGTCGTCCCAGACGGACCGAGTGTTGTTTCAGGGTGTGGACGTGTTCGCGCTTCCGGCCCGCGAGGTTGTCCAGCGCATGGGCCAGTTCACCTCGATTGAGGAAGATCCTGACGACGATGCTTCATTCATTGCCCCGGACTTGCTGCTGAGCTTCTGGCGTCCGTTCGCGGCCGACGATGAGCCCGAGGAAGAGCAGGGCTACCACTTCAGCTCGGTCCTGCTGGCACGGCCTGGCTACTACGACACCCCTGCTCAGGCTGCGGAGCGACTCCAGCAGAGCTCGTGACGGGCCCGTCAGGACGCCAGCAGGACTCGTTTCCGCAAGAGGCCGAAGCCAGCCCGGCCGTACATCTGGCGCTTGATCATTTTGATCCGGTTGACGTGGCCTTCGACGACGCCGGAGCTCCACGGCAGTGTGAGGCCGGCGGTGACGGCTACGAGATCGCGTTCGAGGCCGTTGACGAAGGTGTGGAGGCTGGGCAGGTCGTCGGCGCGGACCGCCTTGATCCATTGCGGGAGCTGGTCGCCCTGCAGCTGGGTGAGCATTTTCCCGAACGCGCGGACGTGCTCAGTGAGGGCATCCAGTTCGGGGCAGCCGGCGAGGACGGCTTTGAGCTTCAGGCGCTCGCTCTCCGGCAGGGTATCGGGGTGGGTCAGGATCCAGCTGGTGACCGTGCGTGGGGACGGCGGGCGGGCTGCTGGTGCGGTCGGGGCTGTGCGGAACGGCTGGAGGTAGGCGCGGACGGCTCCGTAGCTGCCGGTGTAGCCGTGAGCCTTGATCTCTTCCCAGAGGGTCCAGGCGTTCGTGCAGCCTTCGGCCCATCGCTCGTGCAGGTAGGGCTTGAAGTCGTCGAGCTTGGTCGGGCGGTTCTGCCACTGCCCCTGGAACAGGTCTTCCGGCCTGGCGGCGTCGGCCAGCCGTTGGACGGTTCGGTAGGTCATGCCGAGCTGGCGCTGGATCGAGCGTCGGCTGTGGCCGGCAGTCAGCAGCGCGTGGACGGTGGCGTGCTTGGCCCGGGTGCGATCGGCGAAACGGTGCCCGGTCGGCCATGGCGACCCGCTCTCGGCCGGGACCGGCGCCTTCTCCGGCACCGACTCTACGAAGGTCGCACGTAGGCACGGGCGGTGGCGGGAGACACACCGCTCGGCCGCTTCGCCGAGGTTGCGCCACAAGTGGAACCGGTCGGCGACCTGGACCGCAGTGGGCGCCCCGATCCTGGCCCCCTCGGCGAAGAACGGAGCACGGTCACGGCAGACGACCTCGATCCCCGGGCGTTCGGCCAGCCAGGCCGCGACAGTGCCCGCCTCACGATCCGGCAGCAGGCCAATCGGCCTGCGAGTCTCGACATCGACCAGCACAGTCCCGTAGACACGGCCCTTTCGCATCGCGTACTCGTCGACGCCGACCACCCGCGGGACCTGTGGCTGGGGTTCCGGGAGGGCGTCGACCAGCCGCAGGACCGTATTCCGGCTGATCCTCACTCCGAAGACGTCGGCCAGCCTGGCACCGGCACGGCCGGCTAATGCGAGGCCGACCTGGGCCAGGACTGACCGCATGCGTTCGGTCCGCTGGCTGTATCGCCGAGTCAGGCCCGCGACCTGCCCGACGACGTCCGGCGCCCGCAGGAGACGTCCTCGCACGTGAAGCGCCGGACACGAAGCCGCAGCACCACCCGCCGTCCCGCCACGGGGAGGTCAGCTGGAAACCGCAGGTAGGAGCCGTGCACCCGCCCCGAGCAGCTCCCACAACCCGGGCACCGAGCCCCAGCTGTCCGGCATCTGACACCGACCCGAATCACCTCGCCATCGTCCTGCACTGACTCCACCCTGATCCCCGGATCCGCCAGGAAGAGCAGCTCTTCCAGCCGGAGTAGTACCTCGCGCACAGCCCAGAACCATCAGCCCGGACGTCGTCGGCACCAGCAGTTTCCAGACGATCTCGCGAGATCTACCAGCAAGATCAACGGTCACAGGCAGTAGGCACACCACAGAAGTTGGACCAGAACCCAAGAATTGACATCACCTGTGTGCTCTGGCGATGGCTGCGGTGATCGCTTCCCGGCGATGGACGAGGGCGGCTCTGGCCCCACCGGTCGGATATTCGTTTCCATCCGAGATGAGTATCCCGGTAGCCTCGGTGCCGTGAGGTGATCTGCGGGGCTGCCCCCCGACCAGCGACGAGTGCCCGTGACCCACCGCCGTCCGTGGCTGTGGGCATTTCCGCTTGGAGAGCACCATGACGCGCGACCTCACTCCGCCCTCTGTTCCGGCATCTTCCCCAGACCCGGGCACGGCGGCACAGACCGACCTCGACTCCTTCGTGGCTCTGGCGGCAACCGACCCAACGGTGGTGGGTCTCGTCCTGAGCGGGTCCCAGGCCCGTGTGGGCATGCCGACCATCCACTCCGACTACGACATCTACGTAGTCACCCAAGACTGCTCGCCGACGGCCCTGGACCAACTGCGCGCGCTGCAGTCCAGTCATCTCGACCTGGCCATCATGCCGCTGGCGGACTTCCGTGCCCACGCGCTTCCGGGGAATCCCCACGACTGGGATCGGTATGCTTTCGTGCACTGCCGAGTGCTGTTCGACCGGCTCGGTGGCCTGGTCACCGACCTGGTCCGCGAGAAGGCCAGCTTGCGTCCGGACGAGGCGTGGGAGATGGCAGACCGTCTTCTGGACGCATACCTCAACGCCTACTACCGGTCGATGAAGAGCCATCGCGACGCACGCCCCGAGGCCGCCCACCTCGACGCGGCCGAGGGCCTGCCCTACCTGCTCACGCTGATCTTCGCGCTGCACGAGCGAGTACGCCCCTATAACAAGTACCTGCGGTGGGAACTGGAGAGGTACCCGCTGGGCCCGCCCCAGTGGGCAGCCGACCGGCTGATGCCACAGATCCAGCGCATCGCCGCCGACGGCGACCCGCACACCCAGAAGACACTGTTCGCTGACCTGATGCAGGCCGCCCGACAGGGCGGCCACACATCAATGCTCGACTCTTGGGAGAGCCACCTGGAACAGCTCGGTGGCTGATGTGAGCCGGTCCGGAGCAATCCGGGCAAGCGAACTACTGAGCTTGAACTCGGGTTGTCGTGGGTGTGAGTGATAGCCCGGTTCCGGCAAGGCATCCGTCGATCAGGTCGGGGCGGTACTGGATCGCTCT
>NZ_JBEZXS010000042.1:0-80171 GCF_040638185.1 Streptomyces sp. NPDC026672 | reverse complement strand
CAGCAACACCGAACGCACCGCAGCCCTGGCAGACTTCCTCCACACCTACAACCACCACCGCTGCCACACCGCACTCGCAGGCCAGCCACCCATCAGCCGTGTGAACAACGCTTCAGGTCAATACACCTAGCGGCTGAAGTGCCGGTTCATCCGGGCCACCACGAGGTTGGGGCCAGCCGGGGTGAGACGGGCGGAGCCCGGTACGTACACGGTCCGGCCGCGCACGGCCACGGAGGTCGGGCCGGACAGCCCGTCCCGCCGGTCGAGGATGGTCGAGCGGAAACCGTCGGGCCGTACCATCGCGACCTCGTTGGCGGTGAGCAGCGCCGCGAAGACGGTGTTGCCGGGGCCGGGGAACGTGAAGTCGTCGACCCCGGTGAGACCGGTCGCCCGGGTCTCGGCCGCGCCCACCGAGCCGTCCTCGCGCACCGGCAGCCGCAGCAGCGTGCCGCGGTCGCTGTTGGACACCCAGACGGCGCCCCGGTGCACCTTGAGGCCGTTGGCGCCGAGGCCGCCGGAACCCGCCTCGGGCGCGAGCGCGCCGGAGGCGGCCCACGCCGTCGGCGTGCCGCCCGCCCGCGGGACGCGCCACACCGTGCCCAGCACCGAGTCCGCCGCGTAGAGCGCGCCCCGGCGCTCGTCGAGGGCCAGGCCGTTGGGCAGCCCGTTCCGCGGGAGCCGGGCGATCTGCCGCGGGACGTCGCCCGGCACGATGCGCCAGATGCCGGTCCTGGCGGTTCCGGTGGCGTAGGCGACGTACAGCGTGCCGTCCTGGGCGCGGGCGATGCCGAGGACGGCCGCTCTGCCGAGGACGGGGGTGGCGGGGTGCGCCTCGGCCGGGAGGGTCGCGAGGACGCGCCGCCTCCCGTCCGGTGCGACGTTGGTCACCTGCCGGGCGAAGGCGAGGGTGACGTCGGCGGAACCGTCGGGTTCGAGGACGATGTTCTCGGGCGTCTGTCCGGCGGCCAGGTCGAAGCGGGCCGCGACGCGCGGGTCCGACACCAGGCGTTCGTCGCCCGCCGCGGGTGCGGAGGCGACCAGACCGAGGGCGACGGCGGCCGCGACGAGGGCGGCCGGACGGGGGAGTCGGGACATGGGGACCTCTCTGGAGCGGGGTGGGGCGAGGGCGGTCGGGGCACTCGGCGCCGGGAGACGGCACCGGGGCAACGCTCCCGTCCGGCGGGCGCCGACCGCGGCAGCCGGGGCCGGGAGGTCGCCCGCGCGGCCCACGCGGGACGCCGCCCGTCCCACGCGCGGGTGACGACCCCGCGCCCGGTGTGAGAGGGTCCGCCGTCTCAGATCCAGCCGTCCAGCGCGCCCATGAAGCCGTCGAAGTCGTCGCGGTGCAGGGTGTGCCCCGCGCCGCGGACCGTACGGACCTCGAAGCCGCGCCGCGCCAGCTCGTCCCGCAGGGCGGACGGTACGAGGGTGCCGGGATCGGCCGACAGCACCAGCGAGGGCACCAGCGGGCGGGCCGGGGTCCGGTCGACGGCGAACACGGCCCCGAGGGCGCCGGCGGTGTCCGGGTCCCAGTCCGCGAGCGTGGCCAGCTCCACCTCCACGTCGGCCGGGTCCCAGCGAGGGTTGAGCTCGACGATCGTCTCCCGCGTGGCGTGCTTGAAGGCGCTGAAGCGGTGCGCGCCGACGCCGGCCTCCTGGCGCATCGCCCACGCGGGATCGCAGTACACGGCGCGCGCGGGGGCCAGCCGCGGCACGGCGAGGGCGAGCGCCAGCGCCCCGAGCGAGTGCCCGATCGCCAGGTCCGCCCCCGCGGGCACGGTCTCCGCGAGGTCGTCGGCCCAGCTCTCGGCGCCGTACGCGCCCCGCCCGCTGGCCCCGTGGCCGCGCAGGTCCACGGCGAGCGCCCGGTAGCCCTTGTCCGCGAGCGCGGGGCCCACACGGCGCCAGGTGCGGTGGTCCGACATGATCCCGTGGATCAGTACGGCGATCCGGTCGCCGGTGCCCCACTCATGCGTGTGCAGCTTCATCCAGGTCCTTTCCGGCGGCGGACGCCGAGGTCTCGATCAGCTCGATGAGATTGCCCTCCGGGTCGTGGACGTACGCGTACCGCATGCCCTCGGTGACCCCCGGCGCGGGCGGCGACACCTGCCGCGCGCCGCACTCGCCGGTCAGCCGGGCGAAGGCGGAGTCGAGGTCCGGGACCTGGAGCGCGAGGTGCGTGAACGTCTGGGTGGCCGTGGCGGAGAAGGGGTCGGGGTGGGTGATGGGGGTGGAGCCGGAGCGCTCGACGAACTCGACGCGCACGCCGCCCGGGCCGCTCAGGACGGCGGTGCGCACCCCGGCGTCGGGCATGTCGAGGCGCTCGTCCACACGGGTGAGACCGAGGGCTGTGCGGTACCAGTCCTCCTGTGTGGTGAGGTCGGCGACGGAGAGGCTGATGTGGTGGAAGCGGAACGCCGTGCTGGTCATGGTTTCTCCCTGGGTACGGAGGGGACGGTCGACAGTGATGGTTAATAGCACTTACCTGGTAAGCGATGTTAACCTTAGCTCCATGGGTTCCCCTGTCAAGCGCCGTCCGAGTGGCCGCCACCACGGAGACCTGCGCAACGAGCTGCTGCGTGCGGCCCTCGAACTCGTGGCCGAGCGGGGCCCGCAGGGCTTCACGCTCGCCGAGGCGAGCCGCCGCGCGGGCGTCAGCGTCGCGGCGCCCTACAAGCACTTCGCCGACCGCGACGCCCTGCTCGCGGCGCTCGCCGCGCGCGGCTACCGCGAGCAGCGGGAGCGTTTCGCGGCGGCCGTCGCCACCGACCGGGACCCGGTGGAGCAACTGGCCGCGTTCGCCGCGGCGTACGTGCGGTTCGCCGCCGAGGAGCCGGCGCTGTTCGACATCACCTTCAACGCCGGCCTCGACAAGTCGCGCCACCCCGAACTCGCGGCGGCGGGCGAGGAGCTGACGGCGACGCTGCTGCCCGTCGTGCAGGGCCTCGCGCCCGATCCGGCCACCGCCTTCGACCTGCTGCTGCGGGTCGCCGGGGCCGCCCACGGCCTCGCCGTCTTCCTGCGCCAGGGTCTCTTCGGTGTCGCCGAGGACGCCCTGCCCGAGACCGAGGACCGGGCGGCCCGTACCGCCCGGTCGATCGTCCGCGGCGGCGACTGAGCCACCGCCACCGCCGAACTCCCCGAAGGAGAACGGGACATGGCCACACCCTCCGGCACCGGAACGCTCCGCACCACCCCCGAGGGGATCGTCTGGGACCCGAGCCGCCGCTGGGTGCGCGGCACGGCGGGGGACCTCACCGTCGTCGACAGCAGGCACCCCGTCCTCGTCTGGGAACCGGGCGTGCCCGTGCCGACGTACGCCTTCCCGTACGACGAGGTCCGCCGCGACCTGCTGCGCCCCGCCCGGCGCCCGCGCACCGGCACCCACGCCGGCTCCCGGGTTTTCCACGACCTCGACACCGGCGACCGGGTCAGGGAGAACGCGGCCTGGACCTACCCCGCCGCCGACCTCGCGGGCCACGTCGCCTTCGAGTGGGCCGAGCGCACCGGGCGCGGCCTCGACCACTGGTACGAGGAGGAGGAAGAGATCTTCGTCCACCCCCGGGACCCGTACAAGCGCGTGGACGCGCTGCCCAGCAGTCGGCACGTCCGGGTCACGGTCGCCGGTACGGTCGTCGCCGACACCCGGCGTCCGGTCCTGCTCTTCGAGACCGGCCTGCCCACCCGTCACTACCTGCCGCGCGAGGACGTGCGCCTCGACCTGTTCACCCCCACCGACCACGCCACCCGCTGCCCGTACAAGGGCACGGCGTCCTACTGGTCGGCGCGGGAAGCGGCAGGTGTGCCGCCCAACCTCCTGTGGACGTACGTCGATCCGCTGCCCGCGGTGGCCGCCGTGCGCGGGCTCGTCGCCTTCTACGACGAGGTGGTCGACGTCGACGTGGACGGCGAACGGATGGAGCGCCCCCGTACCGTCTTCACCCGCGGGCTGTCCCCGCGCGGGACGGCCTGAAGGGGGGCGGACTTCGCGCGGCGCCGGTCTCGCCATCCTGTGCTCGGGGTTCCGGTGGATCGGGCACCCTTGACAGCGTGCGTGCTGTTTCGCGACGTTTGAGCCCTCGCCGAACGGTCCGGAACGACGGTCGTCGGCGGGGGGACGGACGCGCGCACGGGCGCGGCCGGGAGCCGAGCACGGAAGTGGCACGACGCGACGACGCGTCACAGGGGGGAGCGGTCGCCCATGCGATCCAACAGCCATGATCCACACGCCCTGACGGACTGCGCCCATTGCGGCGCGTCCGCCGCGCGGCCCGCGGAAGGGCGGTCGAACTGACGTGGACATAACGATCCACAGACCGGAGGAACTGACCCGGGCGCAGCTGGGGGCCTGGCACCGCGCGATGGAGGAGTCGCCGGAGTACGCCAACCCTTTTCTGGCACCGGAGTTCGCGATCGGCATCGGCGGGCACCGCGGCGGGGCGCGGGTGGCGGTCCTGCACGAGGGAGGGGAACCGGTCGGGTTCTTCCCGTACGAGCGCAACGCCCTGGGTGTCGGCCGGGCCATCGGCCTCGGCCTGTCCGACTGCCAGGCCCTGGTCCATCTGCCCGGGGTCACCTGGGACGCCCGGGAACTGCTGCGGGCGTGCGGGATGTCGATCTTCGAGTTCGACCATCTGGTGCAGGAGCAGCGGCCGTTCGACAGCCATGTCACGGGGACCTTCGCCTCGCCGGTGATCGACGTCAAGCCGGGTGACGGCGACTACGCGCAGTGGCTGCGGGCCTCGTACCCGGGGCTCGCCAAGACGACGCTCAAGAAGGAGCGGCGCATCGGGCGCGACGTGGGCGAGGTGCGGTTCGTCTTCGACGAGCGCGATCCGGGGATGCTGCGCCGGCTCATGCAGTGGAAGTCCGCGCAGTACCGCAGGACCGGGCGCATGGACCGGTTCTCCCGGCCCTGGATCGTGGACCTGGTCGACCATCTCTTCCGCGTCCGGGAGGAGCACTTCACCGGTGTGCTGTCCGTGCTGTACGCCGGTGACCGTCCGCTGGCCGCGCACTTCGGGCCCCGGTCCAGCTCGGTGCTCGCCGCCTGGTTCACCACGTACGACCCCGAACTGCGCTACTACTCCCCGGGGTTGCTGATGCATCTGCGGCTCACGGAGGCGGCGGGCCGGGACGGGGTGACGCTCGTGGACCTGGGGCGCGGTGACAAGGAGTACAAGGAGTGGCTCAAGACGCGTGAGCTGCGGGTGGGGGAGGGCTTCGCGAGCAGGCCGCACCCGGTGGCGACGGCGTACCGCACGTGGCGTCGGCCGGTCCGCGGTCTGCGCAACACGGTGCTCGCCCATCCGCAACTGCGCGAACCGGCCGACCGCCTGCTCAGAACGGTCGGCTCCCTGAGAGCCCCCGACCGCGACGCCCATCCGGAACCCGGAGCGCGCCGCTGACGGTGCTCGCGCAAACGAAAGATGTCCGCCCCTGGTCGGTCAGGGGCGGACATCGTGTCCGAGCGCCGGGCAGGCCTTGCACCTGCATTTCCCCGCAGGAAGCGGGGCGTCTTTCCTTGGACCACCAACGCCTCGCGCATCGCTCCGAGTTGGAGTGCCGCGCGCAAGAGTTACTTTAGCGCACTCGTGGGGCCGTCGTGACCACGCACCGGATGCCTGCTGAGGATCGACACGCGGTTGAACGCGTTGATGGTGACCGCGATCCAGATGACCGCGGAGATCTGGTCGTCGGTGAGCACCTCGCGGGCCTCGGCGTACGCCCGCTCCTGCGCCTCGGTGTCGGTCGGGTCGGTCGTCGCCTCGGCCAGGGCGAGCGCGGCCCGCTCCAGGGAGGTGAACAGCTCGGTGTCCCGCCAGGCCGGCAGCACGCCGAGCCGCCGGGTGGTCTCGCCCGCGCGCAGGGCGGCCCTGGTGTGCAGGTCGAGGCAGTAGGCGCAGCCGTTGAGCTGGGACACGCGCAGATTGACGAGCTCCACCACCGTGCGCTCCAGGCCGGCGTCGGCGGCGGTCGCGCGGACGGCCTCCGACGTCTGCACCAGCGCGTGGTACGCCTTGGGGCTCTGTTTGTCGACATAGATCCGCCGGGCCGCCGGCCCCGGAACGCCGCTGTTGCTCAACCTGGGCTCCCTCGGAATAATGGTTGAACTTAAAACTATCATGACGGTGGGAGGAGGCGGTCCCGATGAGTAACACGGAGTCCGGTCCGGCGGAGGTTTCGGCGGGGGTTTCGGTCGAGGTGCTCACCCCGCGTGACGTGCCGCTGGGCGGGCCGCGGGCGATGACGGTACGGCGCACGCTGCCACAGCGGTCCCGGAGCCTGATCGGCGCCTGGTGCTTCGCCGACCACTACGGCCCCGACGACGTCGGCAGGACCGGTGGCATGGACGTCGCCCCGCACCCGCACACCGGGCTCCAGACGGTGAGCTGGCTGTTCGGCGGCGAGATCGAGCACCGCGACAGCCTGGGCAGCCATGCGTACGTACGCCCCGGTGAGCTGAACCTGATGACCGGCGGGCACGGCATCAGCCACTCCGAGGTGTCCACGCCGGGCACCACCGTGCTGCACGGGGTGCAGCTGTGGGTGGCGCTGCCCGGCGAACACCGGCACACGGAGCGGGACTTCCAGCACTACGCGCCGCCGCCGGTCCGGCTCGACGGCGCCGTGCTCCGTGTTTTTCTCGGTTCTCTCGCCGGTGCGGACTCCCCGGTGCGCACCTTCACCCCGCTGCTCGGCGCGGAGCTCACCCTCGCCCCGCACTCGACGCTCACGCTCCCGGTGGACCCGGCCTTCGAGCACGGGCTGCTGGTCGACCGGGGGCGGATCGGGCTGGCCGGCACGGTCCTCGAACGAGCCGAACTCGGTTACGTCCGGCCGGGATCCGGCACGCTGACCCTCACGAACGACACCGCCGACCCGGCCCGCGCGGTCCTGCTCGGCGGCACACCGTTCGAGGAGGAGATCGTGATGTGGTGGAACTTCGTCGCCCGCTCGCACGAGGAGATCGCCGAGGCGCGACGGGACTGGATGTCCACGCTGGAGGAGGGGGCCGGACCGGAGTCGAGGTTCGGCACGGTGAGCGGCTACGCCGGCGCCGCGCTCCCCGCCCCCGACCTCCCGAACGCCCCGCTGAAACCACGCGGCCGGGCGCACTGAGACGGGGGGACCCCCGCTCGCTCGGGCGCGGGTCGCCGGGCGGGTGAACCGCCCGGCGCGCGTCAGGGGCGGGGGTCCTCGGCGGGTTCGTCCTCGGCCGGGAACAGGAGGCTGTCGAACGCGTCCATTCCGAGCAGCAGGAGCAGCATGACGATCGGTGTGCACAGGGCCAGGGCCAGGACGACCATGAAGCCTCCCCGCGGACATACCACCGGAGTTGTACGGTCCACACCCCACGGTCGTCGTCGCCCGTGGTCTTCTCCCACTGTGCACTCGGACGGACCGGCTCGCACGTCGGCCGCGGGGGCCCGGCGGACCACCGCCGGGCGTCACACCAGCGGTGCCTGCAGCGCGCCCTCGTGGGTCAGGAGGCGCACCTTGCGCTCCACGCCCGCGGCGTAGCCGCGCATCGTGCCGTCGGCGCCGATCACCCGGTGGCAGGGGCGCACCAGCAGCACCGGATTGGCGCCGACCGCCGCGCCCACGGCCTGGATCCGTCCGCGCGGCAGCCCGAGCAGCTCGGTCAGGGCGCCGTACGTGACGGTGGAGCCGTAGGGGATCTCCTCGACCGCGTGCCAGACGCGGCGCTGGAAGTCGGTGCCGGACGGGGTGAACTCGAGGTCGAACGCCGTGAGTTCACCGGCGAAATAGGAGTCGAGTTGGCGGGCGACACCGGCGAAGGGCCGTGCGTCCCGCCGGACGTCCTGCCGGACGGCGGGGGCGTTCCTGTGGCCGGGCAGGGACAGCGAGGTGAGCGTGCACCCCGTCCCGGTCTCCTCGCCCACCAGCAGCAGCTCGCCCAGTGGGCTGGTGATCGTCGTGCAGGCGGTCATCGTCGCCTCCTTGTCGGCGGTGTGTCTCCACCGTCGACACTGCCGCCCGGAGGCCGCCCCCGCTGGCGGGATTCGGACATCGCGCTGCCGGGGGGCGCGGCCCGTCGGTGGCGCCTCAGGTGGCCTCGGACGCCGGGGCGAGCGTGGCCATCGCGCGGTCGATCGCCGCGGCGAACGTTCCCTCGGCGCCGTCGGCGAGCCATGCGTGCTGGGCCGCGAGCAGACAGGCGAACGCGGCGCCGACGATCGCGCGCGGGGTCGGATCGCCGTCGCGGTAGGGGGTGCCCGCGGCGGCGGCGCGTTCGCGCAGGGCGGTGTCGGCCGCGTCCTGGAGGAGCTGGAGCTTCTGGAGGTAACTGGCGAGGAGCGTCGGCGTGGAGAAGACGATGCGCTGCATCGGCTCGGCCACCCGGCGGTGGCCCGGCGCGTCCACGAACGGCACGAGCAGGTCGAAGACGCGGCGCATCGACTCCCAGACCGGCTCGCCGGCGGGCCGCTCCCGCAGCACCCTGAGCATGTCGTCGGCGACGAAGTCGAACTTGCCGACGATCAGGTCCTCCTTGGTCGGGAAGTAGCGGAAGACGCTGCGCTGCGACATGCCGACCGCCGCGGCGATGTCCCCCACCGTCGTCTCCTCGTAGCCGCGCTCGACGAACAGCGCGTTCGCGGCGTCGGTGATCTCCTTCCGGACCGCGCGGCGGGTGCGTTCCCGAAGGCCGGGTTGCGAGTCAGTCATGGTCGCACCAAATTAGCACGTCGAGCCGAACTTGACATCGACTGACAAGTTCGGCAGATACTGTCATCGCAGGGTGGGCAAGACCTGCGAAGACCTCCGAAAGGGACGGGAACCATGTCCAAGACCATCGTCATCACCGGTGCCAGCGACGGGATCGGCGCGGCGGCCGCCCGCCGCCTCCACGGGAAGGGCCACCGCGTCGTCGTGGTCGGCCGCTCACCGCGCAAGACCCGGGACGTGGCCCGAGAACTCGGCGCCGAGCACTTCCTCGCCGACTTCACCGAGCTCGACGACGTACGCCGTCTCGCCGCCGACCTCGAACGGGCCTGCCCGCGCATCGACGTGCTCGCCAACAACGCGGGCGGCATCTTCGGCGACCGCACCAGGACCACCGACGGTTTCGAGAAGACCTTCCAGGTCAACCATCTCGCCCCGTTCCTGCTGACCGACCTCCTGCTGGACCGGCTCCTCGCGAGCCGGGCGAGCGTGATCCAGACCTCCAGCTCCGGGGCCCGGCTGTTCGGCAGGCTCGACGTCGACGACCTCGCCCACGACAAGGACTTCACCCCGCAGCGCGCCTACGGCACGGCCAAGCTGGAGAACATCCTCTTCACCCGGGAACTGCACCGCCGCCACCACGCCCGGGGCCTGTCGGCCGCGGCCTTCCACCCGGGCCTCGTGGCGACCGGCTTCGCCACCGAGAGCGACAGTTTCATGAAGCGCATCTATCGCAGCCGCGTCGGCCGCGCGTTCATGACGAGCCCCGAGAAGGGCGCCGAACAGCTGGTCTGGCTCGCCGAGTCCACCCCCGGCACCGACTGGGTCTCCGGCACGTACTACGAGAAGCGCCGGCCCGCCCGGCGCACCAACCCCCAGGCGGGCGACGACGACCTCGCCCGCCGGCTGTGGGACCGCTCCGCCGAACTCCTCGGCACACCGGCCCGCTGACCCGGTGCGGTGCCCCGCGGGCCCGGCCGGCGACCCGGCCCCCTCGACCGGGTCGCCGTGCGCGGAGGGCCTGCGGGAGGTCGGCCGGGCCGGTGGGGCCGGTGGGGGTCGTTCGGTCTCTCCGACGGACGTCAGTGCGTGCCCAGTTGTTCCGGGGCCGTGGCCCGGGGGGTGGGGTCCGCCTTCGGGGTGGATGTCGTGCGGGGGCGGCCCGGTGCGAGCAGGCCGGACGCGGCGCCCGTGAAGGCCAGGGCCGCGGCGACGCACTCGGCCGTTCCGAAGCCGTTCGCGAACGCCGTGGGTGAGTCGTCGCCTCCGGACGCGGCGAAGACCGCCGCCATCACCGCGATCCCCAGCGCTCCCCCGAGTTGGCGGACGGTGTTGTACGTCCCCGCCGCCTTCCCCATCAGCTCGGGCGGTACGGCGGCCATCACGGCCGTCTGCTGCGCCGGCATCGCCAGCGACGTACCGACCCCGGCGACGACCAGCGCCACCACGGACGCCGTGTACCCCTCGTGCGCCCGGGCGTTGAGGCCCACCCACAGCAGCCCCGCCCCCTGGAGCAGCAGCCCGGTCGAGATCAGCGCCCGCGGGCCGATCCGGTCCTGGAGCCGGCCGGCGACCGGTGCCACGAGGGACAGCGTCACCGTCCACGGCAGGAACCGCAGCCCCGCCTCCAGGGGCGAGTAGCGCAGGGCGATCTGCAGATACTGGGCGAGGAAGAACACCGTGCCGAACAGCGACGCCGTCAGCAGCAGCGCCGACAGGTTGCCCGCGGCGAACGTCCGCTCCCGCAGCAGCGGCGTCGGCAGCATCGGCCGCGTCGCCGTCGCCTGCCGGACCGCGAACGCGGCGAGGACCACCACGCCGGCCACCAGCGTGCCGACGACCTCGGTGCTGCCCCAGCCCGCCTCCCCGGACCGCACCAGCGCCCACACCAGGGCGAACATGGCGCCCGCGGCCAGCAGGATGCCGGGCAGGTCGGGGGCGACCGCCCGCCCGGTGTGCTCGCGCAGCACGGCACGGGCGAACGGGACGACGACGGCGATCAGCGGCACGTTCAGCCAGAAGATCCACTGCCAGGCGATCCCCTGGGCCACCGCGCCGCCGATCAGCGGTCCGCCGACGACGGCGAGCCCCATCACGGACGCGTAGATCCCCATGACGGTGCCGCGCCGCCGGGGCGGGGTGACCTCCGTGAGCAGGGCCAGCGCGGCCGGTGTGAGCAGGGCGCCCGCCGCGCCCTGCACCGCCCGCGCGGCGACCAGGAACCCGGTCGTGGGCGCGAGCGCGCAGGCCGCCGAGGCGAGCGCGAACAGCACGAGGCCGGCCAGATAGGCGCGCTTGCGCCCGATGCGGTCACCGAGTTCGGCCGCCGGGATCAGCAGCGCGGCGAAGCTGAGCCCGAAGGCGTTGACGGTCCACTCCAGGTCGGCCATGGAGGAGCCGAGGTCGCGCTGGATGGTGTCCAGGGCGGTGGCGACGACCAGTTGGTCGAGCGCGACGATCAGCCCGGCCACGGCGGTGAGCACCAGGACCCACCCGAGGGCGGGCGGCCTGCCGGGGGCGGCGGATGCGGTCATGACGAGTCCTTCCGGTGGTGATGTCACCGGGAACTGACCGCCCACCCACCCGAAAGGCACCGCACGGCCCCCGAATCCCCTCGGCGGCACCGCAGTTCGACCCGGAACGCCCGCCCGCGCCCGTCGCGCCCGCACCCGCGCACGGGCCCGCTCCGGTCTCAGACGGCCGCGAGCGTCGTGTCGAGCCAGTCGAACATGACCTGGTGCGCGCGGCTCATCGCACCCATGTGGCAGTGCTCGCCCGCCCCTTCGGCCTCCGTGAGGGTGACCAGCGTGGTGGGGGCGTTCACCAGCGCCTTCTCCACCTCCTGCGGCTGCCCCTTGAGGAACTGGTCGTTCTCCGCGTCGAGGATCAGCGTGGGAGCGGTGATCCGGTCGGCGACGTCCGCGATCGAGTACGCCCGGGTCCTGCGCACCAGGTCGGCGAACGACGTGGCGCCCATCGCCCAGACGCCGTTGTGGAAGGCCCAGCGGACCTGGGTGCTCACGCCGGTGAGCATCGTGAGGACCGGTTCGGCGACGTCGTCGCGCTCCTCGTCCACCCACGCGGCGACCGCGGGCGGCAGCATGCGGTGGAAGGCGCTGTGGAAGTCGTGGATGCCGTCGTCCAGGATCGTCGCGGCGATCCGGTGCTCGAAGGCGGCGGCGCGCGCCACGAGGTAACCGCCCAGGCTGTACCCGAACAGGACGATCCGCTCGCCGTCGATCTCCGGGCGGGTCAGGGCGTGGTCGAGGACCGGTGTGGTCACCGCCTCCCAGTCGGCCCGGAACACCATCCCCTGCCGGCGCAGCGCGGCGCCCTGCCCCGGGCCGTCGAAGGCGAGGACGTTGTAGCCCCGGCGCAGCGCCGCGGCGGCCACCGCGAAGTACGCCTCCTCCAGCGTCGAGTCGTAGCCGCTGGTGTAGATCACGGTCGGGCGCGGGACGCCGGAGTCGTCGACCAGGAAGAGGTAGCCGGGCAGCGTGGTGCCCTCGTAGGGGATCGTCACCGCCTCGACCGGGGTGTCGAACAGCTCGGCCGCGGCGGCGAACGTGTCGTGCGACAGGGTGGAGAGCAGGGTGACCTCGGGGTCGTCGGCGGGGTGGTCGCGCAGGAAGAACTCCGCGGTGCGGTAGTAGTTCGAGGCGCGCAGGAACGCCTCGCGGGCGCTCACCCGGTGACCGTCGGCGAGGGCGCGGTCGGCGATCTCCCGGACCCGTTCGGCCGTCGCCTTCCAGGACCGGTGCCAGCTTTCCTCGTCGCCCTCGCCGATCCGCCGGGCGGTGGTGACGATCTCGCCGAGGTCGGCGCCGCCGTACGGGGCGAACCCGGCGGCCCGCAGGGTCTCGAACGAGAAGGACTCGTTGTCGAAGAGGAACTTCATGGGACTCATCCCCTGAGCTAGGCGAGACGGAACCGTTCCGACTCGGCTGGCTCCGACCGTACTCCCGGGACCAGTCGAGACGCAACCGTTCCGTCTTGTGTACGGTGGGGCGCATGACCGACACCCCCGCACCCGCCGCGAAACGGACCCCGGGCGGTCCCGTCCTCCAGGACGACCTGACGCGCGCCCTGGAGAGCGCCTTCTTCGAGGAGCTCGCCGCCGTCGGCTACGGCAGGCTGTCCATCGAGGCCGTCGCGCGCCGGGCGGGTGCGGGCAAGGCCGCCGTCTACCGCCGCTGGCCCTCCAAGCAGGCCATGACCGTCGAACTCGCCGCCCGCGCCGCCGTCTCGGCGGTACCCGCCCCCGACACCGGTGATCTGCTCGGCGACATCACCCGCTTCGTCCTCGACACCGTCGACGCCCTGAGCCATCCGCTCGTCTCCCGCGTCGTCCCCGACCTGCTCGCCGAGGCGTCCCGCAACGGGGAACTCGCCGACGCGTTCCTTGAGGGCATCCGCGGCCCGCGCCGCGAGAGCGCCGCCCGGATGCTGCGGCGGGCCGTCGAACGCGGTGAGCTGCCCGCCGACAGCGACCTCGAACTCGGCATGGACTTCCTCGTCAGCCCGGTCTACTGGCGGCTGGCCGTGGTGCGCGGGGCGGTGGGGGAGGGGTACGCCGACCGCGTCGCCGCCAAGATCGTCGCCGCGCTGAAGGCGTAGCGGGACGTTCCCGGACGGTCGTCCGGCGTACCGGATTCGGCCACTCGGAGCCGCCCCCGGGCCGCCGCACGCGCCCCGGGGCCGGCGCAGTGTGCCACGTACGGGAGGTGACGCGCGTCGCGTCCGTCGGGGCCGCCCCGGCCGCGAGGGCTCTTTCCCGGCCGCCCGGGGGAGGGCCGGGAGCCGAGTCGTCCGAGGCCCCGCCCGGTTGACAGCGCGCCCGGGGCGCGTGGGGCGGTCGGGACCCGGGAGGCTGGCGAGTTCTGTCCGTTGTTGTAGATCAGCGGCGGTGCCTAGGGTCTGGTTGAGGATTCAAGAGACCTGTCGTCTTCCCGACCCCTGTGACGGGAGCCGGTCCCGGCAGACCTCACTTCCCCCTGCGCGCAGACTTCCGGACCCCCACCCCCACGGAAGGCAGGCATCGTGCATCAGGAACCGCTCGACTACCTCGTCATCGGCGCCGGTCCCGCCGGGCTCCAGCTCGGGCAGCAGTTCCAGGAGGCGGGTCACCGCTACCGCATCCTGGAGAGCGGCGACACCCCGGGCACTTTTTTCCGCACCTTTCCCCGACACCGCACCCTGATCTCCATCAACAAGGTCCACAACGGCACCCGGGACCCCGAGCTCAACCTCCGCATGGACTGGAACTCGCTGCTGTCCCCCGATCCCGACCTGCTGTTCACCCGGTACACCGCGCGCTACTTCCCGGCCGCCGACGACCTGGTGCGCTATCTCGCCGACTTCGCCGAGGCGTTCAAGCTGGACATCGCCTACGACACCCGCGCCGTACGCATCCGGCGCGACGACGCCGACGGGGGCGGCTTCACCGTCACCGACCAGCGCGGCACCGAACACCGGGCCCGCCGCCTGGTCATGGCCACCGGCGTCACCCGGCCCCACACCCCCGACATCCCCGGCATCGAGACGGCCGAGGAGTACCGGGACGTCTCCGTCGACCCCGAGGACTTCACCGACCAGCGCGTCCTCGTCCTCGGCAAGGGCAACTCCGCGCTGGAGACCGCCGACAACCTCGTCGCGCACGCCGCGGTGATCCACGTCGCCGGACCGCACTCCATCCGGCTCGCCTGGAACACCCACTTCGTGGGCCATCTGCGCGCCGTCAACAACAACTTCCTCGACACCTACCAGCTCAAGTCGCAGAACGCGTTGCTCGACGGCCAGGTCCTGGACATCGTCAAGGACCCCGGCAGCGGCCGCTACCGCGTCCGGTTCAGCTTCTCCCGGGCCGACGAGGTCGTGAAGGAGCTGACGTACGACCGGGTCGTCGTGTGCACCGGATTCCGCTTCGACGCCTCGCCGTTCGACGAGGGGTGCCGGCCCGCGCTCGTCATCGACGACCGGTTCGCCGCGCTCACCCCCGCCTACGAGTCCGTCGACGTGCCCGGCCTGTACTTCGCCGGAACCCTCATGCAGCAGCGGGACTTCAAGAAGTCGACGAGCGGCTTCATCCACGGCTTCCGCTACGCCGTGCGCGCCCTCGGTCGCATCCTGGACGAACGCCACCACGACCGCCCCTGGCCCCACCGCGCCCTCGCCGCGGACCCGGCGGTCCTGGCGGACGCCGTCGTGGAGCGCGTCAACCGCAGCTCCGCGCTCTGGCAGCAGTTCGGCGTCCTCGGCGACCTCGTCGTCGGGCAGCCCGACGGCACCGCCCGCTACCACGAGGAGGTGCCCGTCGACTACGCCCCGGTCGGCGAACTCACCCGCGACCGTGACCACTTCACCGTCACCCTCGAATACGGCCCCGACCACGACAAGGTCGACCCCTTCGACATCACCGTGCGCCGCACCGCCCAGAACTCCGCCGAGGACGCCTTCGACGCGGCCTACCTCCACCCGGTCATACGGCACTTCCGGGGCGGCGAACTCCTCGGCGTCCACCACATGGCGGAGAACCTGGAGAACGAGTGGGACCACCCCGACGCCCATCTCGCCCCGCTCACCGCGTTCTTCGCCCGCTCCCTGGACGCGCGGCCCACCGGCGCGGGGCGGTGAGCCGGCCGTGACCCTCTCCGTCAGGGACTTCGAGACCGCGGCCCGCGAGCGCATCGACCCCGTCCACGCCGACTTCATCGCGGGCGGCGCCCGCGACGAGGTCACCGTGCGCGCCAACGAGGAGGCGTTCGGCCGGCTGCGGCTGCTGCCCCGCGTCCTGCGCGGCCGGGCCGCACCGGACCTGGACGTCGACCTGTTCGGCGGACGTGCCCGGCTCCCCGTGGTCCTCTCGCCGACCGCCTTCCACAAACTGGTCGACCCCGAGGGCGAGTTGGCGACCGCGCGGGCGGCGGCCGCCGCCGGCGCCGTGATGATCACGAGCATGGCGTCGACCGTGGCCGTCGCCGAGGTCGCCGACGCGGCCCGCGCCGCGGCCCCGCCCGGCGAACCCGTGCCGCTCTGGTTCCAGCTCTACCTCCAGCCCGACCCCGACATCACCGAGGCACTGGTGCACCGCGCCACCGACGCGGGATGCGCCGCCCTCGTCGTCACCGTCGACTCGCCCGTGCTCGGCGCGAGCGAACGCAACCGCCGCAACGGCTTCCACGACCTGCCCGCCGGACTGCGCTGCGAGAACCTCGTCGACCTGCGCGACGGCGAGCGCGGCCATGTCCGCCAGATCGCCATGTCCGCCGAGTTCTCCTGGAAGCACGTCGCCTGGCTGCGCTCGGTCACCGACCTGCCGATCCTGCTCAAGGGCGTGCTGCACCCCGAGGACGCCCGGCTCGCCGTGCGCCACGGTGTGGACGGACTCCTGCTGTCCAACCACGGGGGCCGCCAACTCGACACCGTCCCGGCCACGTTGGAGCTGCTGCCCGAGATCGTGGCCGCCGTCGCGGGCCGGATCCCCGTGCTGCTGGACGGCGGGGTGCGCCGGGGCACCGACGTCGTCAAGGCGCTCGCGCTCGGCGCCCTCGCCACCGGCGTCGGCCGGCCCGTGATGTGGGCGCTCGCCGCCGACGGCGAGAAGGGCGTACGACGCCTCCTCGAACTGCTGCGCGAGGAGATCGAGGACACCGTCGCCCTGTGCGGCGCGGCCGGCCTCACCGAACTCGGCCCCGACCTCGTCCGGCCCGCCTGGTCGGGCCCGCTGTTCGACGGGAGGCGGCCGTGAACGCCCCCGGCGCGCTGCTCCTGGCCCCGGCGGCCGTGGCCCTGGTGGTGAGCCTGCCGTACTGGCTGCCCCGGGCGGTCGTGGCCCTGCGGGTGCGCATTTTCGCGTGGGTCAACGGGGCGGAGGGCATCACCGCGCCCGGCCCCGAGGTCTCCGCCGAGGAGTTCAAGCAGGTCTACGGGCACCCCGCGGCGGCCGGTCGCAGCCGCGGCGCGGCCCTGTCCGACCTGTTCTGGTACTGGCTCTCGCCCGGCCCCGAGGTCCACCAGGAACACCTCGAACCCGGCCCCCGCTACGACGACGTCGCCCGCGCCACCCGGCAGATCCTCGCCGGGCCGTCCCGCGCCGAGTGGACCGACCTGGTCGGCCGCTGCACCCGGCGCGTCCTGGACGAGCACGACGCCGGCGACCGCGTCCGCACGGTCCGACTGCGGGACCTGATGATGCCGGTGTGGGCCGAGGTCTACTACGAGGTCGTCTTCCGCGCCCCCTGCCCGCGCGACGTCCGGGACCTGATCACCGGCAACGCCGACGACGTGGTCGGCGCGCTCAAGTGCACCCGGCTGCGGCACATGGACCGCCGCGGCCGGCTCACGGCGTATCTGCGCGACCGGCTCGCCCACGACCCGCCGCCCGTGCCCCTGCCGAGCCTGCTGTCCGAGCGCGAGCGGGCCCTCTACCTCCAGGGCACCTTCTTCAACACGGCCGTCGTGCAGATGTCCGAGGCCTCGGCCCATCTGCTGCTCGCCCTCGCCACCCACCCGGACGTGCAGAAACGTCTCGGCCCCGGGCCCGAGGACACTCAGGACCCCGACTACCTGGACCACGTCGTCGACGAGACGCTCCAGCACTTCCCGCTGTTCGGCGTGGCCCACCGCATCACCACCGGGGCGATCCCGCGCGAGGGCAGGCCCGATCTGCCGGCCGGCTCGGTCCTGCTGTTCAACTACCCCGAGTACCAGCGCTCGGGCACGGACCGGGCCGACGACTTCGACCCCGACCGCTGGCTGTCGAAGGACACCCGCCCCACCGCGTCCATCCCCTTCGGGGTCACCGCCAACCGGCCCTGCCCGGCCCGCGGCTTCGCCGTGCTCACCCTGCGCGTGGCCGCCGAGGAGGTGCTGCGCCGCCATGTGCTCGACTCCTCGGCCCGGCACACCCGTTCGCTGCCCAGCCGCGGCCCCTGCCTGCTCGTCCCGCACGCGCGGGCCGGCCGCCGGCGCCGCGTCCGGCTCGCGGCGCTGCGGCTCGCCGACCACTGGGCCGCCGTGCCCCGCAGCCTGACCCAGCTCGTCCTCGGCAGCTACATGGTCTGGGACGCCCGCAGACAGGGCCTGTGCCACACCTACTTCGCGGCGTCGCCGGGCGGTTCGTCCGCCCCGTCGGCCGTCGGCGGCCGGTGAGGGGGAAACACCATGACTCCTGTGGAACTCGCGCCCGCCTTCTTCGCCGCGGTCGTCGTCATCCTGCTGGTGTGCCGGGTCGTCGTCATGATCGCCGGCCGCTTCGGCCAGCCGCCCGTCGTCGGCGAGATGATCGCCGGCGTGCTGCTCGGCCCGTCCCTGTTCGGCCTGATCGCGCCCGGAGCGTCCGACGCGGTCTTCCCCGCCGAACTCGAACCCGTCCTCTACGTCGCCGGGCAGATCGGGCTCGTCGCCCTGATGTTCCACGCGGGCTACGAGTTCCGGGCCCATGCGAGCCGGGGCCTGGCCGGCACCGCGGTCGCCGTCTCGGCGGCCGGCGTGACCGTCCCCCTCGTACTGGGCGTCGGCCTCACGTTCGCGGTGCACGGCCACGTCGACATCTTCGTCGCCGGCGTCTCGGACTGGATCACGGCCGCGTTCGTCGGCGTCGCCCTGGCCATCACCGCGTTCCCCATGCTCGCCCGCATCATCACCGAACGCGGGCTGTCCGGCACCCGGTTCGGCTCGCTCTCCCTCGCCTCGGGGGCCACGGACGACGCCGTCGCCTGGATCATGCTGGCCGGGGTGCTGAGCGCCGCCGCGGGCGACGTGAGCAAGATCCTCACCACGGTCGGCGGCTCGCTGCTGTTCGTGGCCGTCCTGCTGCTGGTCGGCCGCCGACTGCTCGCCTGGATCGTCGACCGGCCCGGACTCGGCGAGGAGCCCCGGCTGCTCGGTGTCGTCGCCGTGCTGTTCTGCGCCGCCTGGTTCACGGACTCGATCGACCTGTACGCCGTCTTCGGCGCGTTCTGCGTGGGCATGGCGATGCCGCGCACCGAGGCCGCCGCCCGGATCGTGCGGACCGTGCAGTCGGTGACCCAGGTCGTCTTCGTCCCGATGTTCTTCACCTACTCGGGCCTGAACACCCGCTTCGACGTCTTCTCCGACCCCGGGGTGCTCGCCTTCGGCGCGGCGGCCGTCGCCCTGGCCGTGGCCGGCAAGTTCGGCGGCTGCTGGGCGGCGGCCCGGCTGCGCGGGGAGCCACCGGCGGTGGCGGTCCGGGTCGGGGCGCTGATGAACGCCCGCGGACTGATGCAGCTGATCGCCCTGAACGTCGGCCTCGCCGCCGGGATCGTCGGCCAGACCCTGTTCTCCGCGCTGGTCCTGGTGGCGCTCGTCACGACCGTGATGACGTCACCGGTCCTGTCCTGGCTCGACCGCCGGGACGCCGCGGCCGGGCGGCGGGCGGATCCCGAGCCCACCCCGGCGGCGGCCCGCACCTGATCGGCGCCCGGCACCGGCCGGAGAGCGGCCGGTGCCGGGCACACGGTCACGGCGTCCGGACGGCGGCCCGCCGGAAGACGGGTACGAGGTCCGGGTCGCCGAACACGGTGATCCGCGCGATCCGCGACCCGATCGGCGTGAGGACCTGCACCCCGTGCGGCTCGAAGCCGCCCCCGGCCGTCCGCTCGTCGATCACCACCGCGGGCTGCCCGTTGGCGAGGGTCGGCGTCAGCCGCCACCGCCCCGGGCGCAGGATCCGCGCCGAGAGGAACCCCACGACCGCGGCGCGGCCGGTGAACCACGTCCGCTGCGGCGGCATCTCCAGCTCCACGTCCGCCCGCAACAGCTCCACCAGGGCGTCCGCGTCGGCCCGGGTCAGCGCGTCCACGAACCGGTCGAGCAGCGCCCGCCGGGCCTCCTCGCCGGGCTCGGCCAGGTCCTCCTGGACGGGCCCCGCCTGCGCGAGCGTCGCCCGCGCCCGGCGCAGCGCGCTGTCCACGGCCGCGGCCGAGGTGCCCAGGATCTCCGCCACCTCGGCCGTCCGGAACGCCAGCACGTCCCGCAGGGTCAGCACCGCCCGCTGCCGCGCGGGCAGCAACTGGAGCGCGGCGACGAACGCCAGCCGCACCCCGCTGCGGGCCGCGACGACCACCGCCGGGTCGTCCGACGACAGCAGCGCGTCAGGCACCGGCTGGAGCCAGGGCGACGCCGGTTCGGAACCGGAGAGTTCGACCCGGTGGTCGTCCGAGGGCGCGCCGAGCCCCGACGGCAGCGGCCGCCGGGCCCGGGACTCCAGCGCCGTCAGACAGGCCCGGGTGGCGATCCGGTACAGCCACCGCCGTACCGAGGAACGGCCCTCGAAGCGGTCGTACGCCCGCCAGGCCCGCAGGTACGTCTCCTGGACGAGGTCCTCCGCGTCGTGGACGGAGCCCAGCATGCGGTAGCAGTGCGCGAGCAGCTCGGGGCGCAGCGGCGCGGTCGCGCGGGTGAACTCGGCGTCGGACGGCACGCCGCCCCTGTCCGGCGGTGCGCCCTGCTTCACCACGGAGGACATGTCAACGGAGGACATGTCAGTCGACCGGGAACAGTCCGGCGCCGCCGACCCGGTACTCCGGCGCGGCGTCCGCGTCCGCCGCGACCTCCAGGACGGCCTTGGCGACCTGGTCGGGCGTGAGGAGCGGCTGGATCGACGCCGCGAACGTCTCCGGGTCGACGCCCTGACGGTCTGCGTACCCGGCGACGGCGACGGCGCCCATGGCCGTGGCCGGGGTGAGCTGGGGCAGCAGGGACGCGAAGCGGATGCCGAGGTCCGCGCGGCGCGCCTCCTCGGCGGCGTACTCGCGGAGGAGGCGGATCGCCTGCTTGGCGCTCGCGTACCCGCCGCTGAGCGGTGACCCGACGAGCGCGGCGCCGCTGGAGACGGAGACGACCACACCGCCCCGCGCGAGCGGTGCCCGCAGCGCGGCCCGGGTCCAGGCGAACACGTGCCGTGTGTCGGTCTCCCAGTTGCGGCTGAACGTCTCCCAGGTCTGCTCCTGCACGGGGGCCATGTGCGGGGCGGCCCCGGCGTTGAGGACCAGCAGGCCGGGACGGTGGTCGCGGATCACGTCGTGGGCCAGGGCGTCGCCGGTGGCGTCGGCGGCCAGCGGGGTGAAGGCGTCGCCCAGCTCGTCGCGGACGGCGTCGAGCGCCTGCGCGTCGCGGGCGATGCCGACGACCCGGGTGCCGCCCGCGACGAGCGCGGCGGCGATCGCGCGCCCGAAGCCTCGGCCGGCTCCGGTGACGACGGCGGTGGGGAATGGAGCGGACATCGGACTCTCCAGAGGACGGTCGGATTCGGTTTCCCGTTCAAGACCGCCCGCGCGGGCGAAAAGCGTCGCCGCCCGGGGCACGACTTCTCCGCGCCGTCCGGGTCAGTGGGCGGGGACGGTGGCGCGGAGCTGCCGGATCGACCAGTCCAGGACCGCCCGCAGATGGGTGGAGTCACCGGTGGCCATGAGGATCGCCACACCGCCCTGGAGGCCGGCGAGCATGGCGGCGGCCGTCTCCTCGGCGTCCACGTCGTCCGCGACGTGCCCGGCCCGCTGCATGGTCCGGATGCCCGCGGCGAGGCGGTCCCGCCAGCGCTTCATCAGGGTGACCACGATCGCGCGGCCCCCGGGGGTGGTGCGGCCGATCTGGAGGGACAGCGCACCCAGCGGACAGTGGTCGCCCTGCTCCTCGTACCGCCGCACGACCGTGTTCCGCCAGTCGTCCCACGCCTCCCAGGAGTCCAGCCGGTCCAGCTGGGGCTGCTGGTCCTCCAGGACCCGGTCGGCCTCGAACTGCGCGACGGCGAGGAGCAGTTCGTCCTTGCCGCCGGGGAAGTAGTGGAACAGCTGGCTCTTGCTGGTGCGGGTCTGCGCCATCACGTCGTCCAGCGTCGTCTGCGCCACGCCCCGATCGCGCAGGACGTCGGCGGCGCCCTGGACGATGCGTGTCCGGGTGGCCCGGCCCTTGGCCGTCAGTGTGCTGCCCGGCATGGCCGCGCCTCCTCGGAACGTTGGACTCCTGAGTCCAGTCTAACGGACCTCGGGCGCTGCCCTTGGACTTGCTGGTCCATTTTTCGCGACGCAGGGTGGGGGTCGTTCCGACGGTTCCTCAGGGAGTTGCCACACCATGACCGCACGTCTTCAGAACAGGACCGCCCTGGTCACCGGGGCCACCAGCAACATCGGCCGGGCGATCGCCCTGGCCTTCGGCGCGGAGGGGGCGCACGTCGCCGTCTCCGGGCGCGACCGGGAGCGGGGCGAGGCCGTGGTGGCCGAGATCCGCGGCAAGGGAGGGTCCGCCGACTTCGTCCCGGCCGACCTCGACGGCAGCGCGGCCGTCTCCCGGCGCCTCGCGGACGACGCCCGGCAGGTGCTCGGGGGCCGGATCGACGTGCTGGTGAACAACGCCGGCATCTTCCCCGGGCACGGTACGCCGGACACCGACGAGGAGACCTTCGACCGGATCTTCGGCGTCAATGTGAAGGCGCCGTTCTTCCTGACCGCGGCGGTGGCCCCGGCGATGGCGGAGGCCGGCGGGGGCGTGATCGTCAACCTCGGCTCCTGGGTGACCCGGCTCGGCCTGCCGCTCGGTGTCGTCTACAGCTCCACCAAGGGCGCCCTCGAGACGCTGACCCGGTCCTGGGCGGCCGAGTTCGGCCCGCGCGGTGTCCGGGTCAACGCGATCTCGCCGGGTGTCATCCACGACCGGGTGCCGGGCGAGGCGGCCCACCCGGCCGAGATGATGATGCACGGCACCCCGGCCGGTACGACGGGCACGCCCGACGCGATCGCGCAGGCGGCCGTGTACCTCGCCTCCGACGACGCCTCCTTCGTCCACGGGATCACCCTGGACGTGGACGGCGGCCGCACGACGGCGGCGGTCATCGCCCCCTGACGTGGCCCTCCGGGGGAGGCGGGAGGAGGGGCGCGGCTTGCATCCCGGGTCCGCCCGGTTCGGGGCTTGGTCGCCCCTCTGGGCCACTGGTTCACTGGCTCACCGGTCCGCCATCGGTTGCCCTGCCGTCGGCGGGCCGGTCCCGTCGGCGGACCGGTCCTGCCCCTGTCGTCCGGCCGACCGCGTACGAGCCTCTGCGGCGGCTGTCAGGACCGGGACCGCCGGGGCTTTGCCGGGATCGTTCAAGCGAGGAGAAAGTCGGCTGTACCGTCCTTGGCGGCGGCGATCAGAGCGCTGATCTCCCTTGCCGGGAAGATCAGGGCGGGACCCTCGGGGTCCGCCGACTGACGCAGGGCCACCTGGCCGTCGCCGAGTTGCTTGGCCTCGACGCAGTTGCCACCGTTGCTCCCGCTCCAGGGCTTGTGCCACTGGTCGGACCCCAGCTCGGCGTCGGCGTTCCTGACGTGACTCATGGGTACAGCTCCTTGCGGATGTCACAGATGAACTGCCTGGTGTCATCCCCTGACAGCGCGGTTGCACTCATCTGGTCGAGAGCTTCCCGGAAGAGAGCGACCTCGCTCTTTTCCTCGCTGTAGACGGCGCGGCTCAGGGTGTCGCCGGACACGATGTCGGGGAGTTCCGGAATCTCGAACCGGAAAACGGTGAACGGCCCGAATCCGCCGGAGTGCAGGCCTCTTTCGAAGGGACATATCCGGATCGACACGTTCGGGAGTTCGGCCATGGTGAGGAGGTGGTCGAGCTGCGCGGTCATCACCTCGGGACCGCCGACCGGCCGCCGCAGGTTCGTCTCGTCCATGACGACCCACAACCGGGGCGGCGCCGGATCGCTGCGGGTCAGGAGTTCCTGCCGCTTGACGCGCAGATGTACCCGGCGTTCAAGCGTATCGGGGTCCATGCGCGGCAGGCCACGACTCAGTACGCCGCGTGCGTAGTCCTCCGTCTGCAACAGTCCGTGGACGACGGCGGGTTCGTAGCTGTGAATGTGCGCCGCGGCGGTCTCCAGCGAGACGTGCACACCGAACCAGCTCGGGAGGGCGTCCCGAAAACCCTGCCACCAGCCAGGGTCACTCGCCTTGTCGAGCAGGTCCAGGAATTCTTGGATCCCGCTCGGGCCGACTCCGTAGATTTCGAGTAGCCACTTGACCTTGGCAGGATTCAGCCCTACCTCGGCCTTCTCCATCCTCGTGATCGTTGTCGCCGCGGTACGGATGGCCCGACCGGCATCGGCCGCGGTCATGCCCGCAGCGCTGCGGAGAGCGGCCAGCCGTCGGCCGAGGACGATCTGGAGAACAGCCGGGGCAGGCTTCGGATCAGTCACGTCAGGTCCCCCTCTCCCCCTGTCGTACGGATACGGGCGCGTGCGGTCTGCCATGGCATACACCGGGACGACAGACTGCAGGTCCGCATATGCAGGTTGCGTGACGCGGCTTGCCAACGAGCTTGCTGCGCGAGCATAGTTGCGTGGTGATCCGGCTCACGCGGCCGGATGTACGCTTCCCTGCCTTCGCCCTTCAGGAAGTTTCGAGATGGACGCCCGACCACGTTGTTCCGCGTACTCCTCGAAGAGCGCCGGGCGGAACGACCGGATCGCGTCCCGCTCCCGTTTCGAACGGACGTTCCGGGAGCTCGTCGTCCCTCGAAAGCCTTGTGACAGAAGTCGCCTGCTGTAAAAACGAACCGATGGTAAAGGGGGGCAGTGGTGCGGGCGACGCTCTTTCGCCAGTTGGTCCAGGAGAGGGACTGGACCACAGTCGAGACCTTCAACGTGCACTTCATCGAGGCGGCATGCAAGCTTGCTGCGGAGACTGGAGAGAAGCGTCTCGCTGACGTGATCGTCTCGAAGCGTACTTTTGAACGCTGGATGGCCGGGGATCTGAAGCGGACGCCACAGCGTGATACTCGGCGCATCCTTGAACACCTCTTCCAGCAGCCGACCGTAAGGTTGTTCCGGCCGATTGCCGGCCCTGCTGAACCGTCTGGAACGCTGAACGGGACACCTGTAGAACACCGGCCTCACCGCCCGCTTCCGAACGAGCATGAGAACGGTATGGCTTCCGATGCCGCCTTTCCCCTGACCGGCATCCCCTCCGTGCGTGACACCGTGCCTGGACCCCTCACAAGCGGTGATGTGGTGGTCATCCGCTCCATGCTGACGTCGTTGACCGCCAGCGACCACCAGTTTGGGGGAGGTCACGCTCGGGCCTACGCCATCGACTATCTTCAGCAAGTGGTGCAGCCACGCCTCCACACACACATGAGTGATCCGGTTCGATGCGAAATGTTCCAGATTGCGGCCGAGTTCGCGGTTCGTGTCGCATGGATGCACTTCGATGTGGGGCAGAATGATGTCTCCGGTCGATTTCTGGCTCTGGCGCTGGCTACATCGCAAGAGGCCGACGACCGCACCCTCACCGCGTGGGTACTGGCAATGCGGGGGCTTCAGAGCGTGAAGGCCCGCGCATTTATCATCGGGAAAGCGGCGCTCGCAGCTTCGCTTGCCAAAGAAGAGGCTGCAACTTTATCTCTTCTCGGGCAAGCCCGTGAATTCTACGACAAGGCCGGTGGAACGGACGAGCCCGCTTGGTCGGAGATTTATGACGAGGCGTACGTGCGGGACGAAGAGGGGAACTGCTACCGAAATCTCGGGTGGGGGGAAGAGGCGGCGAAGGCGGAGGAAGACGCAATGCACCTGCGTGAATCAGGGAAGAACGGGTACGCGCGACTGCGTGCTTTCTCCTTGGCCGTGCAAGCTGTCGGACACATCCAGGCCGGGGAACTTGAGCAGGGCTGTGCGGTCGGGATGGACCTGGTGACCCTACTGCCTGCGTTCTCCTCGCAGCGGGTTCAGCGTCGACTCCACGAGGTGCTCTCCGCAGCCAGACCTCACTCGAACGAGTCGGCGGTGCGGGACCTGTACGAGGTGGCGAGACCGGTCATGCATCCGGTCGGCCCTTGGCCGCAGCGACGCTCGTTTTGATGACGTCAGCACGGACGCGATGAGGTACCGCACTACCTGCGGACTGCAGGTGGAACTTCAGGCACACGAGGGACCTGTGTACCTTCATGGTGCTGCGCCGGACCAGCGACACTCTTCTCGTGCCTACTGATCGTACCGCTGACCCTGAGACCGCCGCCGTCCTGGCTGCTGTCGGCCACCACTTGGCTGTCGAGACAGACGATGCTTCAGTGCTTCACCAGCACAGTAACGCCGTGATCGCTCTGCCGTCGCTGGGCTGGGTGGCGCGTATCGCGACCGCCCCTGACGCCCTGGATCGGATTGCCGCTTCTGTGCGCGTGACGCGATGGCTCGCTGCACGTGGCTACTCGTGTGTCCGGCCTGTCGACAGTGTGGAGCAGCCCTTTGTCGCCCGAGGACGAGTGGTCTCGATCTGGCATCTGGAGCCCACGGTTGATGCTCCGGTTCCGTCCGGAGCCGACCTGGGCCGCCTGCTGAGGGAACTGCACGCGCAACCCGTCCCGCCGTTTCCGCTTTCCCGCTTCATCGACCCCTTCGACGATGTCGCCGCCGCGCTTGCTCAAACGCCCGACGCCATGCGTCCCGCACAACGCGCGTGGCTACTTGCCCGTATCACGGATCTACGGTTGAGCTGGCCACGTCTGCCCTTCACCAACCCCTGGGGGCTCATCCATGGCGATGCACACCCGAACAACGAGATGCGAACGCTGACCGGCAGTGTTGTCCTCGGTGACTGGGACCATACGGCGATCGGCCCGCGTGAGTGGGATCTGGCTCAAGTCCACTACACGCGACGTAGGTTCCAACGTCCGGAAGCAGCGGCACTGGACGATCAGGCAGCGAGCTATGGCTGGGACATACGGGAGTGGGAGGGACTGGACACAGTGATTGCCGCCCGGGAAATTACGGGCCTCAGTCCATACATTCGCACAGCGCCCGTACGAGAATTCTCCCACGCGGAGCTGGGGCGCCGGCTTGACATCCTTCACGACGGTGACACGGTCACCAAGTGGACTTCCCCGACACGGAATTGACATTCTGCTGCCCGGTAAGCCGTACAACGTGTGGAGGTTTTTCGGTGTTTGCGCCTACGAGGCCCTCACCTCGGAGGCGCACGTTCGGTGAGGGTGTCCGAGCTCGGGTGGCGTTGACGCGCCAAAAGTCGCCGCCAAGGTGGCGCAGAAGCGGCGCGGTCCTGGCGTATCGGTGCCATGGTCCCAGCCCGCACGCTAAGGGAGCCGGGAGCGCGGCTTCCGGTGGTCGGACTGGTGCATCAGCACACCAGCTGACGCGCTCTGAGTCCTCTCCGGCCAGGTGTCGTGGATGCGCAGTTCCCCCGGGCGTTCAGGACCGGTTGCGTGAGAAGGGATCGTCCGTGACCAACGTCAACGTGCTCGACCCAGGCGCCTCGCCGCTCGATTACTACGGCTCCGAACTCCGTCGGTTCAGGGAAGTGGCGGGTCTGACGCAGAGGCAACTCGGCGGCGTCCTCAATTACACCGGATCGCTGGTCGGTCAGATCGAGACGGCCCGGAAGTTGCCCACGGTGGAGTTCAGTCAGCGAGCGGACGCTGCCCTGGAGACGGGCGGGTCGTTGTCCCGGCTCATGGAGCTGGTCTTCAGGAGCCAACTCCCCAGCTGGTTCCGGGTGACCGCGGAGCTGGAAGCACGGGCGACCGAGATCTGCGCCTTTCAGATGGGTATGGTCCACGGGCTTTTGCAGACCCCGGCCTACATTCGCGCGGTGCTCGGCGCGTTCGACCAGCCCACGCTCGAAGACCAGGCTGCTGCGCGACTGGCCCGGCAACGCATCCTTCACGAGGAGGAACGGCCGGTCTTCTGGATGGTTCTCAGCGAGGCCGCCCTGTACCAGGAGATCGGTGACCGGGACATCATGCGGGGCCAGCTCGCCCATCTGGCCTCCTTCGAGGGCGATAACCGGGTCAACGTTCAGGTGCTGCCGTTCTCGGCCGGAGCGCACCCTGGGCTCACGGGCCCGTTCGACATCTACCGGTTCCAGACCGACCCGGCCATCGCCTACACCGAGGGATACGAAAAAGGCCATCCGACCGCTGACTCGAATACGGTCACCAGCTGTTCGCTGAGATACGACCACCTTCAGGCCGCCGCACTGTCCATCAAGGACTCGGCGGAGCTGATGCGGCACATGGCGGAGGAGTACTACGGCGACGGGGAGCAGGCGGCGTAAGTCCTGCCCCGGCAGTCATCGAGGGCCATCCATGAGCACAAGCGGCATGTCTACGCTGATCTGATGATGAACCACGCATGGATGGGCTTCGAGATCGGGACCAATCAGAAGCCTCTCCTGCGGGACATGCTGAGCGGGATGTTCACCGGAGAGGCTGCGAGGGGCTACTGGAACAGGGCCCGGATCTCATGGACCGCCTGCTCGTCCGGAAGCCGTGCCGACCGTCGGTTCATGGCCATCGTGGGTGAGGAGCACACGCGAGCTGTCACAGCCGGACCACCGACGCCGTCGGCCGTAGTACCTCGTCCACCTGACGTGCCTGTCGCCGGAGCAGCGCCCGCATGGCGGATGTCGGTCGGCGCCCTGATCGGCCTGGACTCCGGCTTGGCGCTCGGATCGCTCCGGGTTCGGCTTCCTGGCGATCGGTGTCGCAGGGCGGTCCCGTAGTGACGGTTTCAGGGGCGCAGCCTGGTGCACAGGACAGCCGCCGGGCCCTGGGGGGTGGCCAGGCGAGTGGTGAAGGCGGTGCCGGCGAGGTACTCGTCGGCGGCGCACTGGCCCTTGTAGCGGCCGTACGCGAAGTCGTCGCCCGCGTTGTCGGCGGGGCGGTTGTCGGAGCGGTCGAACCACACCGTCCGCCCGCCCGCACCGAGCGCCGTCCGCGCGGGAGCGCACAACGCGGCCGACACCCGCTCGCCCCGCAGGCTGTAGCCGATCACGAACTGCCCGGCGGGGCACTGGAGTTTGGTGTAGCCGGAGGCCCAGTCGCCGCTGCCCGGGACGTACCGTTCGTCGGTGACGACGGTCTGCGCCCCGCCCGCCGCCCGCAGGTCACCGGCGTTCGCGTCCCCGCACAGCCCACGCCCCCCGCCGTGCGCCAGCCCCATCAGCCGCAGCCCGTCCGGGCAGGCCGCCTTGTACGCCCCGGAGTCCCAGTCCCCGGCCGCCCGCACCCGCAGGGACTGCACCTGGTCGCCGTGGTCGGTGTTGAGCATGCGCCACACCGGCACCGACGGCACGGTCCCCGTCCGGCCGGGGGTGTCGAGCAGGTGCCGCCAGGCGGCGCCGCGCCAGTCGCCCTGGTCGAGGATGCCGTGGCGCCGCCCCGCGGAGTCGTACCGCAGCAGCGCCCAGTCGTCGTGGCCCTCCCAGCCGACCAGCGGCCAGTACGCGAAGTCGGCGTCGTGGTCGGCGAAGTAGTCCGTGATGTTGCCGAACCAGGCGCGGGCGGCGGCCCCGGCCTCCCCGGCGCCGATGCCGAACTCGCTGATCCACACCGGCGCGGTGTAGTGCCGTCCCTCCGCGGTGACGAAGAACGCCTGGTCGGTGAGGACCTGGTACAGCTGGTCGTGGGTCAGGTCCTGGTAGCGCGGGTCGTGCGTCTCGCCGATGCCGGTGGCGCCGCTGTGCCGGGGGCCGGTGTAGCCGTAGAAGTGGGCCGAGTAGACCAGCTTGTGGGCGTCGGCGAGCGTGTGCGACAGCGTGCGGGCGGGAGCGAGCGTGGGCCGCTCGTGCGGCAGTCCGTCGACGGGCAGCCCGGTCCAGTTGATGCCCTCGACGACGATGAGCAGCCGGGGGTTGGCCTCGGTGAGGATGCGGTCGGCGGCGAGCTGGGCGGCGGCGAACCAGTCGTGGTCGTCCCCCAGGCCCCAGTTGGGGTCGTCCAGGACGTCACGGCGCACCTCGTTGTAGAGGTCGGCGCCGACGACCCGGGCGTCACCGGCGTACCGGCGGGCCATGAACACCCAGTCGTCCGCCCACCGCCCGGTCGACTGGCCGCTGTTCCAGCGCTCGTTGCCGTCGATGCCGCAGCACCAGCGCGTCGTGTTCGTGTGGTTGTCGAGGATCACCGCGAACCCGTCCCCGGTGAGCGCGGCCACCACGGCGTCGAAGACCTGGAGCGGAGTCCGGCCGCGCAGCAGGGGGTTGGCGGCGACGGCGGCGTCCGGCACCGGTGCGCTCGCGTGGATCATCTCGTTGGAGAACGGCAACCGGACACTGTTGATGCCGAGTTCGTGGAAGTCGGCGAGCAGTTCGGGCAGCGGGGCGCGGTCGAGGCCGAGCGGGACGCCGTGGGAGTCCTGGCCCGCGTGGTGGGCGGCGGGGTCGTCCACGCTGCCGCTCCCGGTCCAGGACCCCTGGGCGCCGTCCCAGTTGGCCGACTTCAGCCGGAAGCGCTGCCCCTGGGCGTCGACCACGTACCGGCCCCGGGTGGACAGCGGCGGCTGCCAGGTGTCCGCGGTGTGCGCGACGGCAGCGACGGATGCGTCGCCGGGGGAATTCGGGGTCTGTGGGGCGGCGGTGCCGGGGGCGGCGGTCAGCAGGGCGAGGACCCCCGCCGTGGATGTCAGGAACGCGACAAATCTGGTGCGTCGGGTGGTCGGCATGCGGTCCTCTGGGGGTGTGGTGGCGGGGGCGCCTGCGAGGGGGGAATCGCCTGCCGAGGTTGTACTGCGCGCCCCGCGCGCGGCTCAAGGGCGCGTCGGGCCGAACCGGGGGCACGGCGGTGGGGGCGTGCGGGCACGCGGGCGCCCGGGGACGCGCGCACGGGGAGATCCGGGGAGGGGCGGGGAGTATAATATTCACCCTCCGATGAATTATCGCTCTCCGGGAAGGCTGGGCCGTGATGGACCGGACGACGTGCTGTGTGGTGGGCGGTGGCCCCGCGGGCATGGTGCTCGCCTTGCTGCTGGCGCGGGCGGGCGTGGAGGTGACGGTGCTGGAGAAGCACGGCGACTTCCTGCGCGACTTCCGCGGTGACACCGTGCACCCCTCGACGCTCGCGCTGCTGGACGACCTCGGACTGGCGGAACGCTTCGCGCGACTGCCGCAGCGCCGGGTGCGGACCGTCCAACTGCCCGTCGGGGAAGGGGAGTCGATGATCACGGTCGCGGACCTCTCGGTGCTGCGACCGCCGTACGACTACGTCGCGATGGTGCCCCAGTGGGACCTGCTCGACCTCCTCGCCGACGAGGCGGCGCGCGAGCCGTCCTTCACCCTGCGGATGAACACCGAGGCCGTCGGGTTCCTGGAGGAACGGGGACGGGTGACCGGGGTGCGCCACCGCACGGCGGACGGCCGGACCGGCGAACTGCGCGCCCACCTCACCGTCGCCTGCGACGGCCGGGGATCACTGGCCCGCTCCCGCCCGGAACTGGGCCTGCACCGCTTCCCCTGCCCGATGGACGCCTGGTGGTTCCGGCTGCCCCGCCGCGACGGGGACCCCCGCGGGCTCGTCGGCGGCGTCGGCGACCGCTTCCTCACCGCGATGATCGACCGCGGCGACTACTGGCAGTGCGCCACGCTGATCCCCAAGGGCAGCGACACCGCACGCCGCGCGGCGGGACTCGACCGGTTCACGGCCGACTTCGGCGCCGCCGTCCCCTGGATCGCCGATCGCACCCGCGAACTGCGCTCCTGGGACGAGGTCAGACTGCTCGACGTACGCCTCGAACGGCTGCGCCGCTGGCACCGGCCCGGACTGCTGTGCATCGGCGACGCCGCGCACGCCATGTCCCCGGTCTTCGGCATCGGCATCAACCTCGCCGTGGAGGACGCGGTGGCCGCCGCGCGCCACCTCGTCGGACCCCTGACGCACGGCGGCGTGGGCCTGCGCGACGTGCGCGGGGTGCAGCGCAGGCGCCGCCCCACCACGGTCGCCACCCAGACCCTCCAGCGGCTGGCCCACGCCGGGTTCATCGCCCCCGTGCTGAGTGGGCGCCCACCCCTCGGCGGCGCGGACCGGGCCCGGCGCGTCGCGGGTCTGCTCGGCCGGTCCCGGACGCTGCGCCGGGTGCCCGCGTACTTCATCGGGTACGGCGCCCTGCGCGAACGCCCGCCGGCGGAGTCCGTGCGATGACCTGCCGGGCCTCGGCCGCGTGAGGGCGCGGACCCGTCGGGCTCTCCCCGTGCCGCGGGGGAGAGAAACCCGGGGGCCCACGATCCGGTCGGCCGCGTGGTGGGCTTCGGGACGGTGACGTGCGGGGTGCCGGGGTGCTGGACGGCGGAGGCCGCCCTCCCGGACGGGAGGGCGGCCTCCGCACGGCGGGTGCGGTCAGGGAGTCAGTGGCCCGCGCAGACGTTCCCCTGCGGTCCGACCGGAGGGATCGGCGGGGTCGTACCGGTCACGCCGTCGTCCTCGCGGACCGTGACCGTGCCGAAGTCGTGGTCGCCCAGCACCGCGCCGGCCGAGTCGGACACGGCGATCTTGTAGGAGGTGGTCGGGGTGGCGCCCGGCACGGTGTCGCCGGTCATCGGGACGTCCGCCGCCACGCAGGTCGCGCCCGGACGGAAGGTGATCGGCTGCATGGCGAGCCCCACCTTGCCGGTGGCCGAGCCGATCACCGTGAGGTACGCGGTCACCGCGGTCCTCGCCGGCCGCGACAGATACACGGCCACGTGGTCCGTCGCCGGACCGGAACCCTCCTCCACCGTCGTGGACGCCACGTTCACGGTCGGGCGCGGCTGTGCGTGCGGGGTGCCCAGCCCCTTGCGGTCGAAGACCAGGTCGGACACGTACGCCCCGCCGCTCGTGGCGCCGTCGGCCCCCACCGCCGGGGTGAAGGTCACCTTCGCCACCCGGCCGAGGTCGATGCCCGCCGCGCGCAGCGTCGACAGCGGCACCCGTACCTGCTGGAGCACGATCTTGCCGAGGATCGTCGTGGACGGGCTCGCGGGCATCCGGGTCACCCCCCACGGGGCGAGCCGGGAGACGGCCTCGCTCCAGGTGTGCCCGCGGGTGTCGGTCACGCTCAGCCGCAGGTCCGTCCCGGTGCTGACGCTCTCGTCGGGCGACATGTCGACGGTCATCTCCGTGTACTGCGACACGTTCCGCTGTGCCGACGGCACCGTCACGTCGAAACCGCCGTCCGTGCCCGTCCAGGTCAGGTGTGTCATCGGGTTGAGCGGCACGTTGGGCGCGAAGTTGGCGGGCGTCCAGTGCGGCACCTGCTGATTGGTCAGCGTGCTGCCGGGGTTGGTGCAGTACGGCAGCGGTTCGGGCACCGTGCGCCCGTACTTGTTGGCGCAGACGGTGGCGGTCACGTCCCCGGTCGCACGGGCGAGCGGCGAGGCCGACTTGAAGGTGTCGACGTCCCGGCGCAGGGAGGCGGGCTGCTGGGCCACGGTGCGCACGTCCGCGAAGTCGGCCACGGACGGCGGGAGTTGACCGGAGCCGTCGAACATGCCCCGAAGCCGGTTCTCCTTGCCGAGGGTGCTCTCGAAGAACCCGGCGATGTACGCGGACCCGACCTGGTACTGCTGCTGGGCGGTCAGCCGGGTGTTCACCCCGGAGGCGAGGGCGGTGGCGCTGGTGCCGCACACCGGGTCGTCCACGCGGGACCAGTCGTCCGAGGCGCCCGGATACGGCGGTGTCCACGAGGAGTTGTAGAAGTCGTGGTCGGTGCCCATCACCCACAGGTTGGAGCGCAGCACGTCGTCCGGGAAGGTGCCGTCGCGGGAGTCGGCGTAGAAGTGCTGGCCCTGCTGGTCGGAGACGTCGCCGTCGCAGTAGGGCAGCAGGGTGGTGGTCACCACGTCGGGCAGGGTCGCGCGGGTGAAGTCGATGGGGGCCAGCGCGAAGACCGACTTGATGTGCCAGGGGTGTGCCAGCCCCTCGTTGAGGGTGCCCGCGGTGACGACGCCCTCGCCGCCGCGCGAGTGACCCATCAGACCGATCTGCCCGAAGTCCATCGTGCCGACGAGCCCGCGCGCCGTCAGCGTGCCGTCCGCGTAGGTGGACCGCCCGGCCGTGAGGGCCTGGTCGAGGGTCACGTCCCGGTCCGTCGCGGCGTCGTGCCGGACCACCGGACGACCGGCGTCGGCCTCCTTGAGGAGGGTCAGCGTGTCGAGGACGAGCCGGCCGCGGGTGATCGCGCCGTCGTCGGGGGAGAGCTGGTTGTCGTTGGCGTTGACGGCGTTCGCGGAGATCGACACCACCGTGTACCCGGCGGCGGCCAGCGCCTCGCCCGCGCCGTCGTAGCCGGCGTAGCTGAGGATGGGCGAGGTGCCCGCCGGGCAGGGCCAGCCGCTCGCGCCCCGCAGCGTGGTGGTGTTGTAGCAGGAGCTGTGGCGGCCGTGCAGGAAGACGACCAGCGGGTGCGCGCCGCGGCCCGAAGGCAGGTAGATGCGGCCTTCGAGTTCGCCGCGGATGCCGCCGATGTCCTCCAGCGCGATCGACTGGGCGCCGAAGTCGTAGTCGGCGACCGTGTAGTGGCCGGTGCCGAGTGTGGTCGGGTCGACGGCGGCAGGACTGCCGCCGTGCCGGGGACCGGACTTGGCGGTGCGCTGGGCCTTGAGCAGGGCGCTGGTGGACGGCAGGGACGACGGGCCGGTGGCGGTGCTGTCGCCGCCGCTCGACCAGCGCCAGCCGATGGAGCCGGCGTCGGCGACCCGGGCGTCGTTCGTGGTGACGGACAGGGTGCGGCCGTCGGCCGACTCGGTGGCCGGTCCCAGGTCGGCCCCGTCGACCTGGAGTTGGGGGACGTCGTCCTTGACGGGCAGCGGGTGGTCCAGGTCGAGGGAGACGGTGTAACCGCCGGCGCCCCGGGTGACGGTCCAGCCGTCGCCGGAGTCGACGACGCCTTCCGCGGCCGCGGCCGGGAGGGCGGCGCCGGCCGTCGCGCCGAGCACGAGGAGTCCGGTGGCCACCGCGGTGAGCGGGCGTCTCAGCGCCCGCGCTCTTACGGGTCGTATCACTACTGCCTGACCTCACTGTTCGGCCGTGCGGGACGGTGGCCGCCCACACGGCGGCGCCCGCCGACACGGCGGATGCGATGAAGCGTGATGAAGCGCGATAAAGGGGGTGCGGGTGTCGGCGGGGGCGGGACACCGGGGCCACGACGGGCCATGGGGGTGCCCCGCCCCCTGCGGGTGCCGGTGTGTGTCCGGTCAGCGGGAGTCGGCGCTCTCCGCGTCCGGGTCGTCGTCCGGGTAGTCGTAGAACGCGGTGCCGAGCTTGGGCAGCCAGCCCACGGTCGCCACCGGCGAGTCCCCGTCCCCGGGATGCTGCGGCGGCAGACCGGCGTTGATCACCGGCCCCCAGCCGACGGTGAGGAAGCTCATCGCAGGGCCTCCTCGGCGACCAGCGGGTCGTTGGACAGCTCGGGCGGCGTCGAGGGCTCCACCGTCAGCCGGCGCGGGGCCAGCCGCGCGGTGCTGCCGCTGGTGTCGGGGTCCGGCGGCGCGGCGTTGTGGTACTCCGGGTGGTGCGCCTGGTAGTCGATGGCGGCCTGGACGATCTCCGCCTCGCTGAACCGGGGACCCCAGAACTGCGCGGTGATCGGCAGGCCCAGCGTGCTGTCGTACCCGATCGGGAACGACACCATCGGCCAGGTGAGGGCGTTGGGGAGCTGGTAGTACGCGCGGTACACGGGGAAGCCCGAACCGGGGCCCGTGCGCGGGCCGATCTGCGCGCCGAGCGACATCACGAGCATGAAGTCGACCCCGGCCTTGTCCAGCGCGGCCTGGTAGTTGGCCTGGAGGGTGCGGCGCCGCTTCTCGCCCTCCACCCGCACCGACGCCGGGACCGCGCCCGCGAAGCGGGTCGCCGACTCGAAGGAGGCCGTCGTCTCGCCGGGGCCCCTGCGCCCGTACTGGGCGAGCAGCGCGGCGGCCTGGTCGGCCGGGCGGGTCGCGGCGAACTCCTTGACGGCGTCCCAGTAGCGGATCTCGTACCGGTTGGGGCTGAGCACGGCCGAGGAGGGCGAGACGGAGGAGCCCTCCACGGTGGCGAGGACGTCCGTGCTCGCGAAGTACGGGTCGTTCTCGGGCTTGGTGACGTCCAGGCCCGGGAACTCCTTCACCTTGGCGCCGAGCGAGGTGAGTTGCTGCTTCAGGCGCTCGAACGCGGCGCGGTGGTCCGCGTCGTACAGGTCCTGCGGCGGGGTGCCGACCTGGACGCCCTGGCTGGTGCGCATCCAGTCGGTCTGCGGTATGCCGACGGTGATGCCCGCGAGCGGCCGCGAACCCTTGCGGGCGGTGAGCGGCATCGCCGGGAACGGCTCGGGGGCCGAGAGGGTGAGCGGGTCGTTGGCCGGGTCGGGGCCGTGGATCACGGACAGGATGAGCGAGGCGTCGCGCACGGAGCGGGCGATGGGGCCGAGCACGTCGTAGCCCGGCGACAGCGGCATCAGGCCGGCGACCGAACTGGTGCCCAGGGACGGCTTGATGCCGCTGGCGCCGTTGGCGGAGGACGGCATCACGATGGACCCGCCGGTCTCCTCACCGATGCACGCCGCCGCGAGGCGCGCGACCGTCGCCACCCCCGAGCCCTGGCTCGAACCGCCGGGCACGTACTTCAGGTTCCAGGCGTTGCCCGCGAACGTGCCGGTGATGGAACCGGAGAAGGCGGAGCACACCGTGTGACCGAGGATCACCGCGCCGGACTCGCGCAGCCGGTGCACCACCGTCGCGTCCCGCAGGGCCACGTTGCCGTCGAAGGCGTGGCTGCCGTCCTTGGCCTCCAGGCCCTCGATCGCCACGGAGTCCTTGATGCCGAAGGGGATGCCGAGCAGCGGCGGCAGCTCCTCGCGGCCGTGCCGGGCCTTGGCGAACCGCTTGTCGGCGGCGGCCGCCTGGGCGAGCGCGCCGTCGCGGTCGACGCGCACGAAGGCGTTGTAGAGGCCGTTGTCGCCGTAGGTCTCGAACGGTCCGTTGAAGCGGTCGATGCGGTCCAGGTACGCCTTGGTCACCTGGACGGAGGTGACGACACCGGCCCGCAGCAGCGCGGCGAGTTCCATGACCTCGTAGTCCACGAGGCGGCGGCGCTTCTTGATGCCGGAGACGGACGGGAGGGCGCGCTGGAAGGCGCTCGCCGGGGCGGAGTCGGCCACCGCCGGGGAGGCCCCGGCGGTCGCGAGGGCGCCGGCCGCGGTCACCGCGGCGGCGCTGCCGAGTACGGCCCGGCGGCTGACTCTGTCGAGAGGGGAAGTGGGCATGTGCTGGAATTCCTGTCCTCGTTCGTGCATGACGCAAGCAGGTCGTGAACGTGGGGGAAGTGGGGTGCGCGATGAGACTTTAGGTCCCGGAAAATATCTTGGGGAAGTGTGCGCCGGGAGTTTCTTGGGAGGCCCTGTTCCGGGGCGGAATTTGTTTCCTCCGGGTTCCGCGGTGATGAATTGTCAGACCTCGCCAAAACGGATGATTGTGTGTCAACCCGCCCTCTTTGTGGGGTGATTTGGGCGTTCTGCGGCCCGGCTGAGAGGAGCGCGAAATAAAAAATCAACATTCCAATATGTGGATGACCGGGTCATGTCAAATCGCATTCGGGGCTGCCGCCGCCGGGCACCTTTAGCGGTCGCTTTCCCTCGGCGGTCCCCGACTTTTTCCGCGGCTTTAGCGGTTCCTATTGACCGCCTGTGGGCCCCGGCCCGTCCGGCAGTCGGCTGCAAGACCTGAACGGACGCGGCCCTCCCGGCCCAACTTCCGCTGTTTCGCGTTCACTTGTTGACCGCGGCAACCGGCGGGAGTACAAACGCGGTGAGAGCGCTCTCACGCACAGTCATGGCACTGCCGTACCTCCTTCCCCACAGGCCGCAAGGCTTCGGAGACCCGCATGCAGCCCATCATCACCGCGCCACCGGCCCGACCGTCGACGAGTGTCCGCCGTTCCCGGACGTCCCTCGTCCTGATCCTCGCCCTGCTCGCCGCCTGCTTCGTCGCCCTGGCGCCGACGTCCGCGCGAGCCGCCGACACCGTGCTCTCGCGCGGCCGGCCCGCCACGGCCTCCTCCACGGAGAACGCCGTCTTCCCGGCCTCGGCCGCCGTCGACGGCGACCCCGGCACCCGCTGGTCCTCCGCCTTCGCCGACACCCAGTGGCTCCAGGTCGACCTCGGCTCGGTCCAGCAGATCAGCGGCGTCACCCTCAACTGGGAGGCCGCGTACGCCAGGTCCTTCCGGATCCAGACCTCGGCCGACGGCCAGAACTGGACCGACGTCTACTCCACGACCACTGCCACCGGCGGCAACCAGAACCTCACCGTCAGCGGCAGCGGCCGCTACGTCCGCCTCTACGCCACCCAGCGGGCCACCCCGTACGGCTACTCCCTCTGGGAGTTCGAGGTGCGCGGTCCCGGCGGCACCACCCCGCCCCCGGCCGACGACTTCTGGGGCAGCACGTCCGACATCCCGGCGGCCCACAACGTCGTCGAGGTGAAGATCCTCAACCGGACCAACGGCAAGTACCCCGACAGCCAGGTCTACTGGAGCTTCAACGGCCAGGTGCACTCCATCGCCGAGCAGCCGTACCTGGACATGCCAGCCAACTCCGCCGGGCGCATGTACTTCTACCTCGGCTCGCCCGACAGCCAGTACTACGACTTCATCGAGTTCACCGTCGGCGACAACGTCTTCAACGGCAACACCACCCGTGTCGACGCCTTCGGACTCAAGCTGGCGATGCGGCTGCACAGCAAGGACGGCTACGACGTCGAGGTCGGTGAGAACCGCCAGACCTTCGCCGAGGACCGCGCGACGACCTTCCAGCGGTTCACCGACGCCGTCCCGCAGCAGTTCAAGGTGCTGGCCCAGACCCAGGCGCCGTACCGCATCATCGCCCCCGGCAGCGACCCGAGCTTCCGCGCGGGCGGTGCCAACGCCAACTACTTCACCTCGTACGCCCAGTCGGTCGGCGTCAACGCCGCCACCTCGGACATCTTCGGCTGCGCCGCCGCCCTCGCCGCCAACCCCGACATGTGCGCCGGGCTCAACCGCCACGTGGCGAACCTGCCCGCGAACCAGCAGGCCGACCCGAACCAGTACTACAAGGCCGCGCCGGGGAACTACTACGCCAAGTTCTGGCACGACAACGCCATCAACCACCTCGCCTACGGATTCCCGTACGACGACGTGGCCGGCCAGTCCTCGTTCGTCTCCCACGGCAGCCCGCAGTGGCTGCTGGTCGCCGTCGGCTGGTAACCCCGGCCCGTCGGCACCGGGGTCCGCCCCGCGTCACGCGGGGCGGACCCCGTGCGTCACCTCAGGCCCGCCGCGCGGGTGACGGTCTGCGCGACCGTGTTGCCCGCCGAGTCACGGGCCGACACGCGCAGCGACACGAAGGACGCCCGGCGCGGCGCGTCGAGCCGGAACGACCCGTCGTGCCCCGGCGACAGCCGGTGCCAGCTGCCGCCGTCGTCGTACGACACCTCGACCCGCGGTGTGCCCGGTCGACCCGCCCCCACCGCACCGCCGAGCTGCTCGATCCCCACGGTGAACCGGGCGTCGCGCACGGCGCGGCCCGCCTGGTCCGTGGCGAGCGCCCAGTCCGGCTGGAGCAGCGGCAGCACGTCCTGGCCGCCGCCCTGCGGCGCCCGCGACGTGAACCCCCACTCCGTGCTCGTCGCCGACGAGTACGGGCTGAACGACGCGTCCCGGGTGGTGTCCACCACCAGCCGGTACGGCAGCGGGTCCGCCGACGGCGCGGTCGCGCCGACGATCGTCCCGGTGCCCTGCGCGAGCCGCGTCGACCCCTGGTACAGGGCCAGCGTCTCCTTGCTGCGCAGGTTGTCCATCGACATGCCGACGCGGTCACCTCCGCCGAAACCCGGGACGTCGAAGCTCAGCCGGCTGCCGCTGCGGGTGGGCGCTCGGTAGTTGTCGTTGAGGAAGGGGCGGGTGACCGGCTTGAACCACTCCTGCTGCTGCACACTGCCCGGCCGGTAGGTGGCGCGGGGCGCGATCTCGTACAACAGACCGTCCACGTACGCCTCCTGGCCCCACTTGTAGGCACCGCCCGTGGACACCCAGTCCGTGCGCTCGCTGTTGACCGGCAGCCGCATCGTCATGCCGATGCCCCACTCCGAGTAGGTGGGCCAGTCGAAGCGGAACTCCCCGCCGCCCAGGGTGGGATCGGGGCTGTCGAAGGTCTCGTCGACCCGGGCGAGGTTGCGCTCGGAGCCCTGGACGACCAGGTCACGGGGCACCTCGTTGTGCCAGGTGCGCATCAGGTCGTAGACGTAGGGGCTCGCCGTGGAAGAGTCGACCGTCACCGCCGCACCGCGCGAACGCGCCTGCTGCGCCAGCCGGTCGCCCTCGTCCGGGCTGAGCAGGCCCACGTCGACGGAGGCCCGCACGGTCGGGTCGTCGCTGTAGTCGAGGAACTGGCGTCCCGGCCGGTCGTTCACGACCAGCAGCAGCTTCGCCCCGGCCGCGGCCGCGGCCGACGCCTGCTCCGCGTCGCCCACCGCGGAGTTCCGCCGTACGACCACCGCCGCGCCGCGCGCGGACACGCCCGTGTAGTCGGCGCCCGCGCCGTCGCCCGCGTAGACCAGCGGCAGCCGGTGCCGGCCCTCGGGCAGCGGGGTCACCGACTGCTGGCGCAGCACGTCGGTGAACTCCCCGCCCCGTGTGGAGACACCGAGCGCGGGCTTCTCCTTGCGCCAGCGGGCGCCCAAATAGAAGTCGCCGTGCGTGACCCTGTCCGCCACGGGCTGGGCCCACAGGCTGTCGTACGCGGTCTGCGTCTCCATGAAGTCACGCCAACTGGCGCCGCCCATCGAGCGGTTGTACTCCAGTCGCTGATAGGTCGCCTCGGTCGGCCGCGGCGTCGTCATGTCGACACGGGTGGCCTTCGAGGCGTCCAGGGTGACCGTCGTGTCGTGGTCGAGCGTCACGTCCGGGTCGCCGAGCAGCGCCATGCCGAGCGAACGCGGGCCGTGCACACCCTGCACGTCCTTGAAGGACAGCACCGAGTACACGGTGTCGGGCAGATACGCCTGCGCGGTCCCGGACGCGTCCACGAGGTAGAAGTCCGGCTGGAACTGGCCCGACTGGAGCACCTCGACGACACCCGACATCGGCTTGCCGTGGCCGTCCTTGAGGACGAGGGTCAGCTTGTGCGTGACGTCGCCCAGACCGACGGCCGTGTGGGCGACGACGGTTCCATCCGTCCCGGTGGCGAGGATCTGGCCGCTGAGGCGGCCGTTGCCGCCGGCCGCCGACGGGTCGACGGCGAGGGACACCCGGGCGGTGCCGTGCGCGGGCACGGTCACCCGGTCCGCCGAGAGCCGGAACACCCCGGTGGGCGCCGCGGGCGCGTCCACGGACAGGGCGAGCGTGACCGCGGAGCCGGAGAGGTTGGTGTAGGTCACCGGCCGCTCCACGGTCCCGGCCTGCTCCCGACCGACGGAGGCGGTGGCGGACGCGAACACCGTGGACCGTACGGCCGCCGCGGCGTCCGCCCGGCCGCTGCCCGCCTGGAACGCGTCGTACTGCGGTGTGCGCGCCGACGTGCTCGCGAGGAGGTCCTTCACCTGGGCGCCCGTCAGCTCCGGATGGGCGGCGACGGCGAGCGCCGCCGCGCCCGTCACGTGCGGGGTCGCCATCGAGGTGCCGCTGAGCGTCTGGTAGTCGCCCTCGCCCTCCGGGGCGTAGCGGGAACGGGCCGCGAGGATGTCGACGCCCGGCGCGGAGATCTCCGGCTTGAGGGCGCCGTCGCCGACGCGCGGGCCCTGACCGGAGAAGAAGGCAACGTTGTCATCGGCGTCCACCGCGCCGACCGTGAGAGCCGCGTCGGCCGCGCCGGGGCTGCCGATGGTGCCCGGCGCCCCCAGGTTGCCCGCGGCCACCACGAACAGCGTGCCCGTCTGCGCGCTCAGCCGGTTCACGGCGGCGCTCTCCGGGTCGGTGCCGTCCGAGGGGGTGTCGGTGCCCAGGCTCATGTTGACGACCTCGGCGTGCTGCTCCACGGCCGCCCACTCCATGCCCGCCAGCACCCAGGACTCCTGTCCCGAGCCGCTGTCGTCGAGCACCTTGCCGATGTGCAGCGCCGCGCCGGGGGCCACGCCCTGCTCCTTGCCGCCGGAGGCGGCGCCGGTGCCCGCGACGGTGGAGGCGACGTGCGTGCCGTGCCCGTTGCGGTCCTCGACGTCCTCGCCCGGTACGAAGCTCTTGGTGGCGGCGATGCCCTGTGCCAGGTCGGGGTGCCGGGTGTCGACGCCGGTGTCGAGCACGGCCACGTCGACACCGCGGCCGGTGTTCCCGCCCGCCCAGACCTCGGGGGCGCCGATCTGCGCGGTGCTCTCGGCGAGGTCGGCGTGGACCTTGCCGTCGAGCCAGACGCGGGAGACGCCCGCGCCGAAGCCGGAGGCGGCCGAAGTGGTGCCGCGGAGCGCGGACTCGGCGGACGGGGCGGTGAGCGCGGCCCAGAAGTCGGCCGAGTCCTCGCGGGACTCGGTGAGGGCGGCGCCCCGCACGCTGTCGAGGGTGCGGTGGACGGTGGCTCCGGGCAGGGAGGCCCGGGCGCGCAGCGCGGGCGCGGTGTCGTCGTAGGAGACGATCAGCGGGAGGGCGTCCCGGTGGGCGTCGTCGTAGCCGTCCGCGACGAGGCGCGTGATGTCGAACAGGCGCCGGTCCAGGGCCTGTCGGGCGACGTAGGGGAGGGCGGCGTCCGGATAGACGTACAGATGGCCGCCCGCCTCCATGACGCGGGCCCGGGCGGGTGAGCCGCCGGGGCCGGTCACCGAGACGGTGCCGCCGGAGCCGGTGCCGCGTGTGGTGACGACGTCGCCGGTGACGAGGGTGACGGTGTGGGTGCCCTCGGGGACGTGCCGGGAGGCCGGGGGCGGGGCGCTCGTGGTGAGCGTGGCCGCGCCGGCGGTTGCGGGCGTGGACAAGGCGAGGAGGGACAGCGCGGCGACGACCGTGCCGCGCCGGCGTCTGTGACGTGGATTCAACGTATTCCCTGTGTCCGATCGCGATGCGGGGACGGTGGTCCCACGGATGGGTGACCACCCGGCGGAGTCGGTGGGTCCGTGGTGGGCGATCGCGATGAAGATACGGTGATCATGTTGAGGATGTGGGCAGTTGGTGACCCACGTCACATCGGATGCCGGCCGCTCCCGACCGGCGCGGGCCACGGCGCCGAACGGGCCGTACGGCGGGGGCAGTTGGCCCTGCGTGTCGTGTGTGTTGCGGGAGGTCGAGGACACCGCCCCGCCCGTGGCGGGAGGCTCGCGGTCGTATACGAACGCGGGGTCGCGCCCGACGGGACGTCCGGGCGGGGAGCCGGGACGTCCCGTCGGGCACGGGGCCTCGGTCGGCGGCGCGGGAGTCGGCGCCCCGCACGTCTCAGGGACGGGGCGAGGAGGCTCCCCACGGCCGGTCCGCCGCGGTGTCGGCGGTGACCGGTGCGGCGTGGTGCGCCGGGGCGGCGCTGAGCGACGCCTCGTCGCCGATGAGCATGTCGGGGTCGAACATGACGATGACGGCGGCGAGCAGGAGCACACCGACCGGGCCGGCGATCATCGGCAGCAGGAACGTGAGCAGTTGGAGCGAGGACCCCTCGGCCGCCACCGCGTTCTGGTGGAGGTGGACGCTCATGGCGGACATGCCGGTGTAGTGCATGCCGGTCACCGCGAGCCCCATGACGGCGCTGGCGCCGACGGCGGACCACAGGGTGTGCAGCGAGACGGCCGCCCACAGGGCGGCGGTCGCCGCGACGACGGCGATGACCACGGACAGGGCCACCGTCCCGGCGGAGAAGTGCATCCGGCCCGGGATCTCCATGCTGGCGATGCCCAGGTAGTGCATGGCGGCGACGCCCACGCCGGTGATGACACCGGCCGTCGCGAGGGTGACCGGGGAGGCGCCGCGGTAGCCGACGGTGAACACGCCGATCGCGACGACCACCACGGCGACGAGCAGGCTGAGCAGCGTCGTCGGCGTGTGATAACCGACCGTGGTGCCCTCGATGCTGAATCCGATCATGGCGATGAAGTGCATCGTCCAGATTCCGGATCCTATGCAGACGGCCCCCAGGGCGAGCCAGGCCGCTTTTCTCGCCTGTCTGTTCCTTCTGAGCGAGCGTGTGGTGCAGCGCAATCCGAGCGCCGCCCCCAGGCAGGCCATCAGATAGGCGAGCACCGGGGTGATCATGCCGTAGTGGAACTGGGTAATGGTGCCGTTCACACAAAGTCCTTCATGCCGCCGTGCCGCATCGGGTCGGCGGGCCTCTTGTCGGTGTATGCGCCCTGTGAACAGGTGGCCGCCGACGGGATCTTGGGCGCGGCGGCACGACATCGGCCTGAATTCGGGTTCGGGTGCCGGTCTTCGGGCCGTACTCGGACGCAGGCATGCCGAGTTCGCCGGGCGCCTGCGACGGTTCTGGGCCTTTGGGGGGAGGCCCTCGGGTGCGCCAGACTAGAGAGGGTCGTCCGCCCTTGTCACTAGGTACTCATCGATATGCGCAAGTGGACGTAGTCACCGTTCGACACAGGGCAATCACGCGACGGAGTCCGCGAGTCGGGGGAATCGTTCCGGCGGTCGGCGGAATTGATCATTCAGCGGAAAAGGGCCAGGTGAATGAAGTGAAAGGCGGCGGCGGGACGCATTTCCCCGCCGCCGGACCCGTCATACCGTCCCCTCGCGCACCAGGGCGAGCAGCGAACGGAGTTGAGCCCGGTCCTCGGCGGTGAGTTTCGCCGTCGCCTCCGCCAGCGCCACCCTGTCCACCCGCTCCGCGTCCCGGTGGCGGCGCAGCCCCTCGTCCGTGAGGCGGAGCAGGAACGCACGGCGGTCCTGCGGATGCCGTACCCGCTCCACCAGTCCGTCGCGCTCCAGCCCGTCCACGATGCTGGTCGTGGTCCGCGCCGCGACCCCCGTCAGCTCGCTCAGGTCCCGCATCCGCAGCGGCTGTTCCGACCGGGCCAGCACCCGCATCGCCCGCAGCCGCGCCACCGACGCCCCGTTGGCGCGCAGCCGTGCCTCGACGAACTGCCGCAGCCGGAACGTCGTCTCGTACAGCTCGTCGACCAGGACGTCACTGCTTCCGTGCACCGCCATGCGCCCTTCCCCCGCTTCCGCTCGGTGTGCACGCTTGTCAGGGGACCGGGCCGGTATTCGATTCCCTGAGCATGCACATAGTGAGTATGCTCAGTATGTGCCGTTGTCCCGACGCCGCCCCATCCTGCCGTCTTTCCCCCTCCGACTCAGCCAGCGCCTCGCGGTCCCGGTCGTCTGCGTCTCCGTCACGTTCATCGCGATCGTCGACGGCGCCATCACCACCGTCGCGCTTCCCTCGATCGCCCGCCAGTTCCGGCTGACCACCGCCGCGTTGGACGGCGTGGTCGTCGTCTACCCGGTCTGCCTGGCCATGGCGATCCCCGCCTCCGCCTGGCTCGTGGAACGCCTCGGCGCCAAACGCGTCCTGCTCGCCGCCCTGGGCGGCTTCCTCGGCTCCTCCCTGCTGTGCGGGGCCGCCGCCGACCTCGCCCAGCTCGTCGCCTTCCGCGCCCTGCAAGGGCTGTCCGCCGGTGTGCTCTTCCCCGCATCGGCCGCCCTGCTGTTCAGCACCTTCGACTCCTCGGACCAGGTGCGCATCTCCCGCTACATGATCGTCCCGCAGCAGATGGCCCCCGCCGCCGCGCCCATCCTGGGCGGACTGCTGGTGGACCACCTCTCCTGGCGCTGGGTGTTCTACGTCAACCTGCCGATCGGCGTCCCCGCCATGCTCTTCGGGCTGCTGTTCCTCACCGAGCACCGCGGCCGGCGGCCCGGCCGCTTCGACCTGCCGGGGCTGCTGCTGAGCGCGGGCGCCCTCGCCGCCCTGATGTTCGGCGTCAGCGAGGGCCCCAACCGCGGCTGGGCCTCCACCGCGGTGATCACCTCCCTGTCGCTCGGCGCGGTCCTGCTGGCCGCCGCCGTCGTCCACGAACTGCGCACCACCGCACCCCTCCTGAAACTCCGGCTGTTCACCGAGCGGCTGTTCCGCGACACCAACCTCATCAACCTGGTCGGCCTCGTCCCCATCCTGGGCGCGATGTACCTCGGCCCGCTCTTCCTCCAGGAGGGACAGGGCCGCACCGCCCTGGAGTCGGGCACCAGCACCTTCCCCGAGGCGTTCGGCGTGCTGCTGACCGTCCAGGTCGCCGGTGTCCTCTACGTCAGGGTCGGGCCCCGGGTCATCATCGGCTGCGGCCTGACCGGCGTCTGCGGGGTGCTGCTGCTGTTCTCCACCTGCGACGCGGACACCGGCCTGTGGACCTTCCGCGCCTACATGTTCCTGCTCGGGGTCGCCATGGGCGGGGTGTTCATGCCGACCACCGTGGCCTCCGTGGCCCGGGTGCCCCGGCACGACCTCGCACAGGCGTCCACCCTCAACACCGTCGTCCGCCAGACCGGCGGCGCGCTCGCCCCGGCGGTCGTCACCACCGTCCTGGTCCTCGGCACCCCCGCCGCCGCCTCCGGGAACCCGCCGATCGGCGCCTACCAGCACGCGTACCTGGCCCTCGCCGCCCTCGCCGCGGCCACCGCCGTGTTCGCCTTCACCCTCCCCGACGGCCCCGCCCGCGCGGCGGCCCGCGGCAGCACCACCGCGGCGGGCTCGGCCCCCGGCCGGCCGCGCACCGAGGCCCGTCCCTGAACCGCACCGACCGCCGCACCCGCACCACGGCGACGCCGCCGTGGTGCGCCCCGCCCTCCGTCTACCCTGGTCGGCGTGTTCGCCCCCCGTCTGCGCCGCGTCGCCGTCCTCGTCCTGGAAGGCGCCAAACCCCTCGACGTCGGCATCCCCGCGCAGGTCTTCACGACCCGCGCGAGCATGCCGTACGAGGTACGGGTCTGCGGCGCCGCCCCCGGACTCGTGACCGGCGGCGACGGTCTGTCGTACCACGTCGCCCACGGCCTGGACGCGCTGCGCTGGGCCGACATCGTCTTCCTGCCCGGCTACCGCTTCCCGGACCGCGACGACCCGCCGCCCGAGGTCGTGGACGCGCTGCTCGCCGCCCACGACCGGGGCGCCCGGCTCGCCGCCATCTCCACCGGCGCCTTCGCGCTCGCCGCCACCGGCCTGCTCGACGGCCGGCGCGCCACGACCCACTGGCACTACTCGCGCGCCCTCGCGGCCAAGCACCCACTTGTCAAGGTCGACGAGAACGTGCTCTTCGTCGACGAGGGCAGCGTCCTCACCTCGGCAGGCGCCGCCTCCGGCATCGACCTGTGCCTGCACGTCCTGCGCGGCGACCTCGGCGTGTCCGTCGCCAACCACGCCGCGCGCCGCCTCGTCGCCGCCCCCTACCGCAGCGGCGGCCAGGCCCAGTACGTGCCGCGCAGCCTGCCCGAACCGCTCGGCGAACGCTTCGCCGCCACCCGCGAGTGGGCCCTGCACCGGCTCGACCGGCCCCTCACCCTCGACGTGCTCGCCCGGCACGCCGCCGTCTCGCCGCGCACCTTCTCGCGGCGCTTCGTCGAGGACACCGGGTACACCCCCATGCAGTGGGTGATGCGCGCCCGCGTCGACACGGCCCGGGAACTGCTCGAACGGTCCGAGCGGAGCGTCGAGCAGATCGCGGGCGACGTGGGCCTGGGCACCGGCGCCAATCTGCGCCTGCACTTCCAGCGCGTCCTCGGCACCACCCCGAGCGAGTACCGGCGCACCTTCGCCCGGGGCGAGTGACCTGCCCCGCGGCCCCCTGGCGTGATCCTTGCGAACCATGGCGCTCCCGCCCCGGCCACCCGCCCCCGCCGCGCGGGAGGCTGGTGGTGACCGGAAGGGACACCATTCATGACTCGCATCGCCATCAACGGATTCGGCCGCATCGGACGCAACGTGCTGCGCGCACTGCTGGAACGCGACAGCGCCCTGGAGATCGTGGCCGTCAACGACCTCACCGAGCCCGCGGCCCTCGCCCGGCTGCTGGCCTTCGACAGCACGGCGGGCCGGCTCGGCCGCCCGGTCACCGTCGACGGGGACGCGCTCGTCGTGGACGGCCGCCGCATCACCGTGCTCGCCGAGCGGGACCCCGCCCAGCTGCCCTGGGCCGACCTGGGCGTCGACATCGTGCTGGAGGCCACCGGCCGCTTCACCGCCGCCAAGGCCGCCCGCGCCCACCTCGACGCCGGTGCCAGGAAGGTCCTGGTCGGCGCCCCCTCGGACGGCGCGGACGTGACCCTCGCCTACGGCGTCAACACCGACGCCTACGACCCGCAGGCGCACACGATCGTCTCCAACGCCTCCTGCACCACGAACGCGCTGGCGCCGCTGGCGAAGGTGCTCGACGACCTCGCCGGGATCGAGCACGGGTTCATGACCACCGTGCACGCCTACACCCAGGAGCAGAACCTCCAGGACGGTCCCCACCGCGACGCCCGCCGGGCGCGTGCGGCGGGCGTCAACATCGTGCCGACCACGACGGGCGCGGCGAAGGCGATCGGTCTGGTGCTGCCGAACCTGGACGGCCGGCTCTCGGGCGACTCCATCCGGGTGCCGGTCCCGGTGGGCTCGATCGTGGAGCTGAACACGACCGTGTCCCGCGAGGTGTCCCGCGAGGACGTGCTGGCGGCCTACCGGACGGCGGCCGAGGGCCCGCTGGCCGGGGTCCTGGAGTACTCCGATGACGAGCTGGTGTCGTCCGACATCACGGGCAACCCCGCGTCGTCGATCTTCGACTCGGCCCTCACCCGCGTCGACGGCCGCCACGTCAAGGTGGTCGCCTGGTACGACAACGAGTGGGGCTTCTCCAACCGCGTCGTCGACAGCCTGGAACTGCTCGCGGCGGGCTGAGCCCGCGGCACACGGCGAAGAGGCGGCGGACCCGGTCTCCGGGCCCGCCGCCTCTCTCGTACCCACGGGGGCGGTCAGCCCGCCGTGATGCGCAGCCGCAGCGTGCGCGCCTGCGGCCGCAGCGCGAACTCGGGCCGTACGTCGGGCCCGCAGGCCCGCGAACCGAGACCGTGCTGCGCCGCGTCCACGATCAGCCGGCTCGTCGTGGAGGGGGGCAGCTCGTGCGGGTGCGTCGCCCGGGCGAGCTGCTGCGGGGTGTGCCGGCTCAGCGAGAAGCCGGGACGGCGCCCCTGCGTGTCGGGCAGCGCCACGAGCCGCAGCACCTCGGCGCCGGCGCTCGTCAGCGTCAACCGCCGCACCCGGGAGCGGTGTCCGGTCTCCTGGGGGCGCGCGTAGTCGACCGACAGCTCGTCGACCGTGGCGGAGAACCGGCCGGTGCGCGCCGCGCGCAGACTGTCCGGGTACGACTCGAAGGGGCCGAGGCCGAACCAGTCGGCGCCGTCCACCGGGGCGTCCCCGTCCGGGAGTTCGAACCCGACGCCGATGCGGGGCCACACCGTGCGCCAGCCGCTCGACGGCTCGATCTCCACCCGCAGTTCCAGGTCGTCGCCCTCCAGCGACCAGACGGACTCCACCGTCACCCAGAGCGCGGAGTTGGCCGCGGACACCTTGTCGATCGTGCGCAGGGCGTTCCCGTCCCGCTCCACCGACATCCGGCGCGTGGTCAGCCGGTCGAGGCCGTCCAGGCGCCACAGTTCGGCGTTGGAGACCCCGGCGACACTGGCGTCGCTCTCCTCCACCTCGTCCGAGGCGCCCTCGTCGTTGTCGGTCGGCGCCCGGAACAGCTCGAGGCGCGGACCCGACACCGGCCGCCCCGCCAGCCGTACGAGACCGCCCGCCGTGAACTCGGCGGGGCCCAGCGTCAGCGTGCCCTCGTCCCGCCGCCATCCGGTGCGGTGCCGCACGGCGGGCACGGGACGGTGGCCCGAGCGGTCGAGCTGGGCCGTCGCGACCACGTGGCCCGCCCGCGCCCACGCGGTGTCGTGCGCCAGCACCGCGTCGACGGTCAGCCAGGTCTCCCCGTCGGACGCCACCGCCACCTCGGGCAGCGGGACCCGTCCGGAGTCGCCCGCCGTGACCACCGGGACCTCGAGTTCCCCGGAGTCCACGGGCGTTCCGTCGTGCTCGACCCGCCACAGGAAGCGCAGGTCCGAGGTGTCCGCCGAGTGCCGCAGATTGGTGAACACAACCTTGTCGCCGTCGAAGGCGAAACGCACCGGCTGCACCACGGCCTTGAACTCGTGCAGGCTCGGGGTCGGGACGTCGTCGCTCAGCAGCATGCCGTCCATCACGAAGTTGCCGTCGTGCACGACCTCGCCGAAGTCCCCGCCGTACGCGTAGTACGGGGTGCCGTCGGCGGCCGTGGTCAGGATGCCGTGGTCGCGCCACTCCCACACGAATCCGCCGTGCAGCCGCGGGTGTTCGTGCACCAGCGCCTCGTACTCGTCGAGTCCGCCGGGCCCGTTGCCCATCGCGTGGGCGTACTCGCACAGCAGGAACGGCTTGCCGCGCTGCCGGGCGCTCTGCGCGGGCGTGCAGTCGAACAGCGTCGACTGCGCGGTGTCGCTGCCGATCCGCTCGGTCTCCGGCACCGACGCGTACATCCGCGAGTAGACGTCGGTGTACTCGCCGGTGTGGTCGCCCTCGTAGTGCACGGGACGGCCGGTGTCCCGGGCGTGCACCCACGCCGACATCGCGGCGAGGTTGCCGCCGGTGCCGGCCTCGTTGCCCAGCGACCAGATGACGATGCTCGGATGGTTCTTGTCCCGTTCCACGGTCCGCTGGACGCGGTCGAGGTAGGCCGCGCGCCAGGCCGGGTCGTCGCTGGGGTTGCCGACCCAGCCGACCTTGTCGAAGCCGTGGGTCTCCAGGTCGCACTCCAGGACGACCCAGAAGCCCAACTCGTCGGCCAGGTCGAGGAGTCGGGGGTGCGGCGGATAGTGGCTGGTGCGGATCGCGTTCACGTTGAACCGCTTCATCCGCGCCAGGTCCTCGCGGGCGTGCGCCTCGTCGAAGACCCGGCCGCGCTCGGGGTGCGTCTCATGGCGGTTGACCCCGTGGAAGACGACCCGGCCGCCGTTCACCAGGAACTGGTCCCCGCGGATCTCGACCGTGCGGAAGCCGAGCCGCAGGGTGACGGTCTCCGCCGCCGACGAGACCGTGGCCTCGTACAGCCGGGGCCGCTCCGCCGACCAGGGCTCGACGGCCCCCACGTCCACGGACGTCACGTCGTCGGCGCCGTCCCACACGCGCTCGACGCCGAGTTCGGGGACGCGCAGGGTGAGGGGGAAGGCGCCCGCGCCGGCCACGACCTCGGGATCGATCCGGCCCCGCCCGTCGGTGAACGCGGTGCGCAGCCAGACGTCCTCGACGCCACCGGAGGGGCGGGCGATCAGGGTGACGTCACGGAAGATGCCCGGCAGCCACCACTGGTCCTGGTCCTCGACGTAACTGGCCGCCGACCACTGGTGCACCCGCACGGCGACTACGTTGTCACCCGGCCGCACCGCCTCCGTCACGTCGAACTCGTGGGCCAGCCGGCTGCCGCTCGCGCTGCCGGCCTCGACGCCGTTCACCCACACCCGGAACAGCGACTCGACACCGTCGAACCGCAGCACCACCCGCTCGGCGTCCGACCAGTCGGCGGGTATCTCGACGTGCCGCCGGTAGTCGCCGGTCGGGTTCTCGTCCGGGACGTGCGGCGGGTCGATGGGGAACGGGAACTGCACGTTCGTGTAGATGGGCCGGCCGTGGGCCCCGTCGCCCTGGAGCACCCAGTGCGCGGGCACCGGCATGCTGTCCCAGCCGGTGTCGTCGAAGTCCTCGGCCGCGAAGTCGTCCGCGACGGAGGCGGTGGGGGACAGCCGGAAGCGCCAGGACCCGTTCAGCGAGCGTGACGGGGCGTCGGAGTGCAGCCACGAGCGGGCCGGGCGCAGCGCGCCGCGCCCGGGTGTCGTGTCCGAAACATACGCGGAAAGCTCGGAGGGCAAGAGGTCACAACTCTTTCTTGGTAGCAAGTGGGGGGACACGCACGCCTGTTGTGCTCCCTACCGGACCACGACCGTGCGGATCTCCCAGGGGCCGAGGGCGAGTTCGAGCCCGTCCGCGACCGGCTCCGCGGCGAGCGGCCGGCCGAGCAGGTCGACCGTGGTGGCCTCGGTGAACGCGCCGGTCACCCGGACCGTGGTGCCCGTGTCGCTCATCGCGGTGAGCCGCACCTCGATGCCGGCGCCCCGCTCCTCGTCGGCGACCCGGCGCATGCCGGAGACGAACACGTCCTCGCCGTCGACCGCGAGTCCCGCGGTGTCCTGGGGCAGTCGGCCGCCGGTGGGCGCGGTCCCGCGGGTGACGAGGACGTCGTTGCGGAACTCCTCGGCGAGGGCGACCGCGCGCGCGTCCTGCCAGCCGGTGGCCGAGGGCAGCACGGCGAAGCGGTTCTCGATCCGCATGCCGAGGTCCTGGGCGCCGGGCGCGGGGATCTCGCTCGCGGCGGGCTCGTCGCGCAGGGGGTGGATGTTGACGCTGATCGAGCCGATGGCCCGCAGCAGGGTGACGGCCAGCTCCGCGCCGTCGTCGACGAGTTCGTACTCGCCGGAGTGGTCGAGCAGTACGGTGGCGGCGCCGGCCGACACGAACTGGCTCGCCGGGAACGTCGGCAGCGGGAACTCGCCCCAGCCGCCCTCGGCGGTCAGCCCGCGCTCGGTGACGGCGAACTGCCCCGCGGACGCGGACCGGGACACCGGCTCGGGCAGCGGCACGTGGAAGCGCAGCCGGTGGTCGGCGGACCGGTTCAGGAACGACGTCGAGATCCGTACGAACGGCTCGCCCGCACGCACCTCCACCAGCGTCTCCACCGGCGTCGGCACGGTCTCGGTGGCGCGCACGTCACGGTCGGACGAGAGCGCGGCGGGCCATGCGTAGACGCGGGTGACCCGCAGCCGCGAGCGCAGCGGCCCGCTCTCCAGGAGCTCGACGGCGATCTCCTCGGGCTCCGACACCAGGACGTCCCGGGCCGGGGGAGCGTAGTTGTAGCTGTCGCCGCGGTCACCGCCGTCGACGAGCCGTCCGACCCCGCGCAGCACCGTGCCGTCGGCGCCGGTCACGTCGAGGGTGCCGTCCGCGGCGACCTCTGCCAGGACCAGCCCGTTGCCGAGCGAGCGCGGCGTGGCCGTCGCCGGGGCGGGCGAGGCGGTGGCGGCCGGCTCGGCGGCGGGCGTCACCCGGAAGCTCGCCAGGCCGGACGCGGGGACCTCCACCGGCACCAGCGCGGTGGCCCGCGCCTCCTCCAGGGTCAGCACCCGCCACTCGCCGGGGTGCGCGGCGGCCGCCGCGGCGACCTCGCGGCGCAGGATCAGCAGGTCGAACGGCCCGCTGGTCGGCACCTCCGCGAGGTGGAAGACGAGGGAGCCCGGCGTGAGCTCGTAGTGGTCGATGAGCCGGCCGAACAGCTCGCGGCGGTGGATGCGGCGCAGGACGCGCTCCAGCTGCGAGGCGTCCATGCGCTCGTCGCTGAGCACGGTCGGGGCCTGGGAGACCAGCTGCACCGGCCGGGCCGTGCCGTCGGCGCCGGACGCGACCAGCGAGGTGCCCTCGGGCGCGGCCAGGACGTCCACCTCGACCAGCGAGGTACGGGCGAACGGCAGCGGGTTGGCGACCAGATGGCCGTCGCTCGGCACCCGCGCCGCGGGCTCGGCCAGCGCCGTGTCCCGCACCGCGCGGGCGGTCTGCGCGGCCTCGGCGAGGCGGGCCTCGACCTGGTCGCAGGTCTCGTCGGTGCCCGAGCCGACCACCGAGTCGTGGGCCGTCGACTCGATGATCTTGTGCCAGGCGAGGGTGAGGAACGGCGAGTCGTCGCGCCGCGACCACAGGGCGTTCATCCGCTCGGCGTGGTCGACGGTGCGCTCGGCGACGGCCATCCGCTGCTTGAGCCCGAGCCGCACGGACAGCACGCCCGGGAGGATGTTGCCGCGCACGTGGCTGCGCAGTTCACCGGTGACGACGGTGGACACCTCGTCGCGCACGTGGACGCGGATGTACTCGTCGAGCGTCGCGATGGTGATGGGCCGCTCCTCGCCGGAGGCACGCCGCAGCCAGGCCGCGAGCTGCGGGTCCGGCGCGTTGTGGTCGGTGCCCGCCATCGCCAGCACGGGGTCGCCGCCCCAGCGCTCGGCCGTCATCTCCGCGTACTCGCCGAGCGCGCGGCGGATCTGGTCGGGCACCAGCAGGACGTCGAGGCCGTTGTCGTAGCCGTCGAAGAGGAACTCCGTGCGCACCTCGGAGCCGTCGGGGGCGTGCCAGCGGAAGGCGTGTCCGTCGACCGTGCCGGGCACCCCGCGCCACAGTGCGGCGTGCTCGATGCCCGCCCGCGCCAGGATCTGCGGCATCTGCGCGACGTGGCCGAACATGTCGGGGAGGTAGCCGATGGGCATGGAGCCGCCCAGATCGGCCGCGGCGGCCCAGCCCATCTGGAGGTTGCGCACGATGGTCTCGCCGGAGCACAGGAACTCGTCGAGCAGGATCAGCCACGGTCCGATCGCGAGCCGGCCCTCACGGACGAGCGCCGTGACCCGGTCGCGGTTCTCGGGGCGCATCTCCAGGTAGTCCTCCACCGCGGCCATCTGGCCGTCGACGGTGAACCGGAAGTCCGGGTTCGCCTCGGCCGTCTCCAGCACGGTGTCCAGGGCGGTGACGAGCCGGTGCCGGAACACCTGGAACGGCTCGTACCATTCCCGGTCCCAGTGGAAATGGGGCACGAAGACGGCGGATCTCTGCATGGCGGGAGGGACCTTCTGTGCAGGCGGGAGCTGTGGGGGCGACGAAGGGGGGAGCGCGGTCACTTGAGGGAACCGGCGGCGAGGCCGGTGCGCCAGAACCGCTGGAGCAGGATGAACACGATGATCACGGGGACGATGGAGACCAGGGAGCCGGTGATCACGGACTCCTGCAGCAGCGGGGCGCGGGCGGTCTGCCCGTTCCACTGGTACAGGCCGAGCGTGATCGGGAACAGCGACTCCTTCTGGAGCATCACCATCGGCAGGAAGAAGTTGTTCCAGATCGCCACGAACTGGAACAGGAAGATGGTCACCAGCGCCGGTGTCATCAGCTTGAACGCGACCGAGAAGAACGTGCGGAACTCGCCCGCGCCGTCCAGCCGCGCCGACTCGATCAGCTCCTGCGGGACCGCGGCGTTGGTGAAGATGCGCGCGAGGTACACACCGAAGGGGCTGACGATGCTCGGCAGGAACACCGCGAGGTAGGTGTTGACGATGCCGGTCGCCGAGAACAGCAGGAACAGCGGCAGCGCGAGCGCCGTGGTGGGCACGAGGACGCCGCCGAGGATGACGGAGAACAGGAACTCACGGCCCCGGAACTGGAATTTGGCGAGCGCGTAGCCGCACAGTGCGGACACCAGGGTGCCGACGGCCGCGCCCAGCACCGCGTAGATGACGGTGTTCAGGGCCCAGCGCACGAAGACGCCGTCGCTGCGGGTGAACAGGGTGTCGAGGTTGTCGAACAGGTTGAAGTGCGAGAACGCGAGGCCGTTGGTGGCGGCGAGGTCGCCCTGGGGCTTGGTCGCCGCGACGATCAGGAAGTAGATCGGCAGCAGGAAGTAGATCGTGAGGAGGAGCATCAGCGCCATGACGACGGTGCGGCTGACGACGCTCTCGCGGGTGACGGATCGGTTGCTCACAGTCCGGCCCTCCGCGAGGTCAGTCGCATGAATCCGAAGCTCAGGACGAAGGTGATGACGGCGATCACGACGGAGATCGCCGCGGCCTGCTGGTAGTTGTTCCCGGAGGCCACCGCGTAGGCCAGCATGTTCGGGGTGAACGTGCTGGAGATGTTCGAGGAGATCTGCCGCAGCACGGCCGGCTCGGCGTAGAGCTGGAGCGTGCCGATGATCGAGAACACCGTGGTGAGGACGATGGACGGCGCGATGATCGGGACCTTGATGCGCCAGGCGATGCTCCAGTTGCTCGCCCCGTCGATCTTCGCGGCCTCGTACAGCTCCTGCGGGATCGACTGGAGCGACGAGTACATGATCAGCATGTTGTAACCGGTCCACAGCCAGGTCGACACGTTCGCCGCCGACCACAGCACGGCGTCCGGGCCGAGGAAGTCCGGGTGCAGTCCGACGCCCTGGAGGATGTCGACGACCGGGCTGAGCTGCGGCGAGTACAGGTACGACCACATGATCGCGGCGATCACACCGGGCACGGCGTACGGCATGAACGCGGTGATACGGAAGAACGCCTTGAACTTCAGCAGGGGGGTGTCGAGCAGCAGCGCGATGACCAGCGCCACGAACAGCATGACCGGGACCTGCACGATGCCGAACAGCCCGATGCGGCCGATGCTGGACCAGAACTCGTGGTTCTGGAACACCTGCCCGTACTGCTCGAAGCCGCCGAAGGTCGTGTACGAGGTTCCGTACTGGCCGCCGCTGCGGCGCACCACACGGAAGCTCTGCCACAGCGCGTACGCGACCGGGACCAGGTAGAACAGCACGAACGGGAGGAAGAACGGGGTCAGGAACGCGATGACCGTGCCCGCCCGGGGGCCGCCGCCGTTGAGACGGCGGCGGCCTCGGGGAGACGCCACCACGCGGTTCGCGCGGGTTGCGATGTCAGTCATGCTCGGGTCACTTGCCCGCCGTCGCCGGGATCGCCTGGTCCTTCATCGACTTCAGCGCGGAGGCCTGGGCCGCCGAGAGGGCGTCGGTCAGCGTGCCGTCGCCGGCCGCCGCCTTGGCCATCGCGTCCTGGAGGGCCAGGTTCACGGTCTTCTGCGTGGGGCCCCAGGCGAAGCTGGTGTCGATGTCCTTGGACGACTGGGCGAAGACGTCGAAGATCTTCTCGTTGTTGTAGTACGGCACGCCCTCAGACAGCGCGGGCAGTTCCAGGCCCGCGTTGGCCGCCGGGTAGAGGCCGCCCAGCTTGTTCTCCATGGCCAGCGCCTCGGGGTCGCTGTTCAGCCAGGTGTTGAACTTGACCGACTCGTAGAGGTGCTTGTTGCCCTTCATGAACGCGACGGTCGAGCCGCCCCAGTCGCCGGAGGCGCCGTTCGTGCCCCACGTGGGCATCGGCACGATCGACCACTTGCCGGCCTGCTTGGGCAGGTTGTCGCGGAACATGCTGTAGCCCCAGGCGGCGCCGACGTAGCTGGCGATCTGGTCCTTCTGGTACGCCGCGTACATCTGCGTCGAGCCGTTGGCCAGGTCGGTGCGCACGAGCTTGTCGGAGATCATCTTCTGCCAGTAGTCCGCGACCTGCTTGCTCTGGTCGGACTCGACGGAGACGTGCCACTTGTCGCCGGAGTAGGAGTACATCTTGGCGGCGTTCTGCCACAGCAGACCGTTGAACCACTCGGCGTTGTTCGGGTCGAAGAACGTGATGGTGACCTTGGGGTCGGCCTTGTGCAGCTTCTCGGCGGCGGCCTCGTACTCGTCCCACGTCTTCGGGATGGCGATGTTGTGCTTCTTGAAGATGTCGCTGCGCACGTAGAGCGCCATCGGGCCGGTGTCCTGGGGGAGGGCGAAGACACCGGTGTCTCCGAAGCTCGTCTGCGACCAGGTCCAGGGCACGAACTTCGACTTGGCGGCCGTGGCCTCCTTGCAGGCCGAGGCGTCGACGAAGGCGTTCTGGGTGCGCAGGCTGGGCAGCTGGTCGTAACCGACCTGGGAGAGCTCGGGAGCCTTGCCCGCCTTGAGGGCGTTGCCCAGGGTGCCGTACTGGTCGTTGGAGATGTTCTTCGTCTGCACCTGGATGTTCGGGTTCTTCTTGTTCCACAGGGCGACGACCTGGTCCATGCCCGGAACGGTGTTCCAGTACTGGAGGGTGACCTTGCCCTTGGCGGGCGTGCAGGAGCCCGCGTCGGCCTTGTCCGACGGCCCGGAGGACGAGCATCCGGCGAGAACGGTGATGCCGGCCGTCGCGGCGGCGACGGCGGCGACGAGGCGGATGCGCGTGACTGTGTTGCTCATAATTTCCGATCCAGAGAACGGCCGGCGCACGGGCCGGCCGGGTCGACGTTGACACCTCAGGCGAGAAGCCTTCTGGTTGGAAGGGACACGACGCCACGGTGTCGGTCAAGCACCTGGCGCCGTGACGGAACTCGCAACTACGTACTTCGGTGCCGTGAGCGTTCCCGTGAACGTTCACGTGAGCGCTCACGGGCAACGTTGTGAAGTGTTCGGAAGTTTGCGCTCGGGCGTGGGCGAGTGTCAAGAGTTCGCGTCACACACAAGTCGGGCAGGTTACGCGGAGCCGCTGAGCCGCAGCTGGGCCCGCACCACCAGGTCGTCCGCGTCGAGCGGATCGACCCCGGTGAGCAGCCGGGCGACCTGGTCGATGGCGAGGGCGCCGAGGCGCCGGGTGTCGAGGGCGACGCTGGACAGCGGGGGCTCGACGAGCGCGCCCAGCTGCAGGCCGTCGAAGCCGATGACCGCGAGGTCCTGCGGGACCGCCCGGCCGAGCCGGCGGGCCTCGCGCAGGGCGCCGATCGCGATGATGTCGTTGAAGGTCAGCAGTCCGGTGACCTCGGGGTGGGCGTCCAGCAGGGTTCGCAGCGCCGCGCCGCCGCCGTCGGCCGACTGCTCCGCGCCGACCACCCGGTCCGGGTCGATCCCGTGCGACACCGCGGCGGTGGTGAACCAGTCGCGCCGGATGCTCGGCTCGGCCCGGCCGGAGTGGTCGAGCATGCCGATGTGCGTGTGGCCCGCGGCGACCAGGTGCGCGACCGCGGCGTGCACCCCCTCCTCGCCGTCGATCCGGATGGAGCTGAAGCGCGCGGTGTGGTGCTCACGCCCTATGAGGACGACCGGCATGCCCCGGGTGAAGAGCTCCAGCTCGTCCTCGGCGCAGCTGAAGTAGCCCACGACCGCGTCCACCTGCGAGCTGATCACCTGGAGGGTGCCCAGCTCCTCCTCCGCGCGGTCCGCGGTGTCGTACACCACGACGTGCCAGCCCCGGCTGCGGGCGGCCTCCAGCGCGGCCGCGGCGACCTCGGTGAAGAAGGGGTTGAGCAGATCGGGGATGACCAGACCGATGGTGGTGGTGTCCTGCCGGACCAGGCCGCGCGCGAACCGGCTCGGCCGGTACCCGAGGGCACGGGCCGCGTCGAGGACCCGCTGCTTGGTGGTGCGGTCGATCTCACCCTTGTCGTTCAGCGCCCGCGACACGGTCTGCCGGGACACCCCGGCCGACCGGGCGACGTCATGGATCGTCACCTTACGGGGCTCCGTGCCCGGCACCGACGACGAGACCATCGCCCACCTCCCACGTCTTCGCGCGGACGCCGACGTGTCCGCAGGGCCCGAGTATGCCTGTGCGGAGTACATCGACGCGAGATCGGCCCGCTTCAGGAGGCGGACGGACCCCGGGGTGGTGTGCCGGGGCGGCTTCGGATCGTTCCCCGGGTGGGTGGAGGGCCGTCATATGTTCGGTGGGCCCGGCGTGGTACGCCGGGCCCACCTGACCTCCGGCCGCTCTCCAGCGGATCCTTCAGCAGGTACACGGAGCGGATGCCGTCCGGGGTTCACTTCCGGGCGGAATTTCTCGGGACACCATGTCGTTACGACGCCGGACCCCGCTCACGGCCGGGGTCGCGGATGTCGGCACGACCGTTCGTCATTGGCGTGCCCGGCGTTGTCGTGCCCCCGCTCGGCGAGCGGTCGGGGTGCCGAATGGAGCGCAATTGCGGCACGAATGCCCCGCTCCCGGGACCCCGTGGTCGCGCATTCCGGGCGGAGGTTTCTCCGTGCCGGAATGCGGTGGGCCGTGCGGCGCGCCGCTCCTCATTCCGGAAGGGGCCGCGCGCACGGACATCCGTCATATGACCGCCCCCGCGGAAGTGATCGCCGTCACTCGGGATCCGGATCCGAGCTACGGCCGGTCTCCCGGCCGTGACCTGCCCCGTCGTGCCGGGAGCCGGAGCCCTTCCTCGCTCCGCAACGAAATCGGTTGAACAACTTCGACCCTCCGCACCGTTGTTCCTACATGAAGTCCAGCGCGCCCGTGCAGTGACCCCGGTGGGGGATGCCGGGCGGCGGGCGCGCAGAATTGCGCAACCATCAACGGGAGGAACGACAATGGACACCAACAGGCGCAGGGTCGTGATAATCGGCGGAGGATACGCCGGGGTCAAAATGGCGCGTGACATGGACGAATTCGCGGACGTCACGATGGTCGACGGGAAAGCCGCGTTCTTCCACCGTGTGGCGTCGCTGCGCGCGAGCGTCGACCCCGCGTGGACCAACGCCCCCATCTTCTCGTACCGCAGGCTGCTCACCCACGGCACGGTCCTCCAGGACAAGGCCATCGGCATCAACACCGCCGAACGCCTGGTGGAACTGCGCGGCGGGCGCTCACTGCCGTACGACGTCCTGGCGATCGCCACCGGGGCCGACTACCAGGAGCCCGCGCGCTACTCCGGCGTCACGGTCCACGAGGCCACCGAGGCCTTCCGCGGCCATCAGCAGCGTGCGGCGCGCGCCGCGGACATCCTGGTGGTCGGCGGCGGCCCCTCGGGCGTCGAACTCGCCTCCGAGCTGCGCCGGACGCAGCCCTCGACCCGGATCACCCTGGCCCACTCCGGCCCCTATCTGCTCTCCAGCGCGCGCAACCGCCGCCTGGGCCGACGGGCGCTGGCCTGGCTGGAGAACCACGATGTGCGGGTGCACCTCAACACCGCCATCTCCTCCGGGGGCGGCGGCCCGAGCCGCCTGATCGACCAGGCGGGCAGGCCGTTCAGCGCCGAACTGGTCTTCTGGACGACCGGCACCACGCCCAACACGCTGTGGCTGCGGCTCGCCGGACACGGCGACTGGCTCAACTCCGCCGGGCACGTCCGCGTCGACCCGCACCTGCGGGTGCACGGCCACCCCGACATCTTCGCCGTCGGCGACGTCAACGACGTCTCGGAGGCCAAGCTGTCCCCGTCCGCGCTGGCCCAGGCCGACGCCGCGTGCCACAACATGCGCGCGTTCCTGGACCGCACCGCCAAGCACGGCTCGCAGCCCCGGCCCTACCGCCCGGCGCCGCTGCGGGTCTTCTCGGTCCCGTTCGGGCCGGGGGCGGGAGCGACCCTCCTGCCGGTGCGCGGACACGGCGTGGCGGTGTTCGGACACCGCGTGACCGACTCGATCAAGAGCAGGACCCTCGCCGTGCCCTTCGTGAACGAGCTGCTCAACGAGCCGCAGGGCGAGGAGGAGCTCCAGAAGCTGTACGCCTGAGGGTGCGGCAGTCGGGCATCCCAGTCACTTGACGGATCCCTCGGCCGACACTCCGGCCGAGGCTGGGACGACAGTCGGCGGTACCTCCGAGGACCGCCGGGCCGTCCCCCAGGAGCGTTGTGATGCCGGATGACAGCCTGACCCCCGAGACGACGGTGACCCTCCAGGTCAACGGTACGAAGACCGAGGTCGCGTGCGATGTGCGCACCACGCTCCTGGACCTGCTGCGGGAGCGCCTGCGGCTGACGGGCACCAAGAAGGGATGCAACCGCGGCGAGTGCGGCGCGTGCACCGTGCTCCTCGACGGGCGCCGGGTCAACGCCTGCATGGTCCTCGCCGTGAGCGCCGAGGGCGCCGAGGTCACCACGGTCGAGGGCCTGGCCCGCGCGGACGGGCTGCATCCGGTCCAGCGGGCGTTCATCGAGGCGGACGCCTTCCAGTGCGGGTTCTGCACCCCGGGGCAGATCATGTCGGCCGTGGGGTGCATCCGCGAGGGCCACACCGGCTCGGACGACGAGATCCGCGAGTGGATGAGCGGGAACATCTGCCGCTGCTCGGCCTACCCGCAGATCGCCGCCGCGGTGGCGGCGGCCGCGGGGGAGGAGGTGTGACATGCGGTCCTTCGGTTATGTGAGAGCCGAGTCCGTCCCCGAGGCGCTGGAGTCCGGGCGCGACCCGGACACCCTGTTCCTCGCGGGCGGCACGGAACTGCTGAACTGGGCGCGCATCGGCATCGAGGAGCCGGCCCGGCTGGTCGACATAGGACGGCTCCCCGGGCTCGCGGACATCGGCCCCCTCGACGGCGACGGCGTACGGATCGGTGCGCTGGCGCGGCTCAACGACGTGGCGCAGCACCCCGCCGTCGTGTCGGCGTACCCGGTGCTGTCGCAGTCGATCCTCAAGGCCGCGTCCGCGCAGCTGCGGAACCTGGCCACCATCGGCGGGAACCCGGTGCAGCGCACCCGCTGCCCCTACTTCCGCTCGACCGGACCGGTGGCCTGCAACAAGCGGGTGCCCGGCTCGGGCTGCGCCGCCCTGCACGGCGTGAACGAACGCCTCGCCGTGTTCGGCTGGACGGAGGACTGCGTCGCCACCCAGCCCTCCGACCCGGCCGTGGCGCTGGCCTGCCTGGACGCGGTGATCGTCACCCGGCACGAGGACGGCGGGCGCCGCATCCCGGCGACCGCGTTCCACACCCTGCCCGGCGAGGACCCGGGCGCGCACAACGTCCTGCGCCCGGGTGAGCTGATCACCGCGATCGAACTGGGCGCACCGGCGCCCCGGTCGGCGTACGTCAAGGTCCGCGAGCGGCAGAGCTACGAGTTCGCCCTGGTGTCGGCCGCCGCCGCGGTCGAGGTGGCGGACGGGCTGATCGTCCGGGCCCGGCTGGCCCTGGGCTCGGTGGCCCTGCGGCCGTGGCGGCTGTACGACGCGGAGAACGCCCTCGTGGGCCTGCGCCCGGGCAGCCCCGAGGTGCGGGACGCGGTCACGGCAGGGTTCCGCGAGAGCCGCCCGCTGTCCTCGAACGCCTACAAGATCCCGCTCGCGCGCAACGCGGCCCTGCGCGCCCTCGACCTGGCCCTGGAGGCGTGAGATGCCCCGCACCCGAGCCGCGCTGCGGCAGGACGGTCCCGCCAAGGTCACCGGCGGCGCCATGTACGCCGCCGACCACCACGTTCCCGGCGGGCTCCACGGCGTCTTCGTGGGCGCCGCCGTCCCCGCCGGCCGGGTGACCGGCCTCGACACCGGAGCGGCCCTGGCCGAGCCGGGTGTGCACCGGGTCCTGACCGCAGGCGACCTCCCCCCGGTCCACGAGGCGTTCGCCGCGCTGCCGAGCCCGCCCCTGGCCACCCGCTTCCTGCCCCTGCAGTCCGACGCCGTCCACTACGGCGGCCAGCCGGTCGCCCTGGTCCTGGCCGAGACCCTGGAGGCGGCGGAGGCGGCCGCGGCCCTGGTGGAGGTGGCGTACGAGCAGGCGCCGTACGTCCACCCGGACACCGCCGTCGCCGTCCCCCCGTCGCCGGAGAGCGGCTACGGCATGCTCGACGCGCTGGAGTTCCGCAAGGGCGACGCCGCCCGGGCCCTGGCCGCGGCACCCGTACGGGCCGGCGGCACCTACACCCAGCCGTCCCGGCACGGCAATCCCATGGAGCCCAGCGCGATCGTCGCCGAGTGGCACGACGGACGGCTGACGGTCCACGACTCCGTCCAGCACGTGTACGCCGTCCAGGACACCCTCGCCGCCGTCTTCGGCCTCGACGCCGAGCACGTCCGGGTGATCGCCCCGCACACCGGGGGCGGCTTCGGCACCAAGGCGTTCGTCTGGCCCCACGAGATCATCGCCGCCCAGGCGGCCCGGGCGGTGGGCCGACCGGTGAAGCTGGTCCTCAGCCGCGCCGACATGTACAGCGTCGTCGGCTACCAGCCCCGTATCGAACACCGCCTCTCCCTGGGCGCCGACGAGGACGGACGGCTCGACGCGATCGTGCACGAGGCCGACAACGTCACCGCGCTCACCGACGACTACGTCGAGTTCGCCACCGTGCCCGCCAAGTCGCTGTACGCCTCCCCGCACATCTCCACCAGCCAGCGCGTACGCCGCGGCAACGTGAACCTGTCCTCGTTCATGCGCTCGCCCATCGACGGGCCGGGCACCTGGGCGCTGGGCGCCGCGATGGACGAACTCGCCCACACCCTCCACGTCGACCCGCTGACCCTGCGCCTGACCAACCACGCCGACACCAACCCGGCGGACGGCACCCCGTGGTCCTCGAAGAAGCTCAAGGAGGCGTACGAGGAGGGCGCCCGGCGGTTCGGCTGGTGGGACAGGCCCCGGGGCGGCACCCGGGACGGCCACTGGCTCATCGGCTGCGGCATGGCCGACTGCACCCAGGGACAGTTCCGCTTCACCTCGAAGGCCAGGGTGCGGCTGCGCGCCGACGGCACCGCGAGCGTCGAGGCCGGCTACACCGACATCGGCGCCGGCTCCACCACGGTCTTCCCCCAGATCGCCGCCGAGATCCTCGGCCTGGACATCACCGCCGTCACCGGGCGCTCCGGCGACACCGACCTGCCCTACGCGGGCCCCACCTACGGCTCCGGCACCACCCTCGCCATGGGCACCGCCGTCCACGCCGCCGCCAAGGACGTCCTGCGCCGGCTCGCCGACATCCTCTCGTGGCCCGCCGACGAGGTGCGCGCGGAGCACGGCGCCCTGCGGTGGGGCGCCGAGACCCGGACGTTCGCCGAGATCATGCGCCCGGGCGGACACGAGGAGATCGCCGGCAGCGGCGAGATGGTCCTGCCCGGCGGCGTCTTTGCCGACGCGGGCGCGCCCGGCGTCTCCTCCCGCACCTTCGGCGTCATGTTCGTCGAGGTCGGCGTCGACCCCGACCTCGGACTCCTGCGGCTGCGCCGTGCCACCGGCGTCTACAGCGTCGGCGCCGTCGTCAACGAACGCACCGCCCGCTCCCAGATGATCGGCGGTCTCGTCTGGGGCTGGGGCATGGCCGCCATGGAGGCCAGTCACCTCGAACCCCGCACCGGCCACTGGCTCGCCCGTGACCTCGCCGGGGTCGCCCTCCCGGTCAACGCCGACATCCCGCCCCGCGTCGACATCTCCTTCGTCGACGAGTTCGACCCCCACGCGGGCCCCCTCGGCGCCAAGGGCGTCGGCGAGCTCTCCGCCACCGGCATCGCCGCGGCCGTTGCCAACGCTGTCTTCGACGCCACCGGCCGCCGGGTGCGCGACCTGCCCATCACCCCGGACAAGCTGATCGATCCCCGGCTGTGACCACCGGGGACGCCTCCGGCCGGGGTCAGCCGCCCCTGGACTCCAGGGCGCCGGCCAGCCCCGGCTGGAGCCGGCGGGTCGCCTTCAGGTAGTCGGCCGTCCACACGATCCGGACCGCCGTGGTGACCGCCTGTCCGTGGCGGTCCTTCGGCCCGTGCCGCAGCAGCCGTACGAGCAGGGCCTCCACCTCGGCGTGGGGGCCCTGCGGCGTCGGGGGAGAGCCGTCGTCGCGCAGGCTGCCGGCCAGGGACTCGTACCAGCCGGAGATCCGCCTCGCCGCCGACCGCACCCCGAGCAGCGCCTCGGTCTCCGCGGCGCCGGGCGGCCGGGGCCCCGCGTGCCGCCACAGGCCGACCACCGAGTCCGCCGCGAGCCGTACCGCCGCGACCCCCGTGACCAGGGTCGTCATGTCGGCAAGGGGGACCGTCTTGGTGCCGCGCTCGGAGAGGTAACTGCGGAACGCGTCGTCGAGCCTGCGCGCGGCCGCGGCCGCCTCCCGGCTGTCCTGGATCGGGGGCGGCTCCTTGTCGAGCCCGCAGCGGTGCAGCGCGTACGACAGCGTCTGGTCCAGATAGCGGGCGGCGTCCGCGTACGCCTCCGCGAGCGCCCGGTCCACCGCGGCGGCGGCGCCCCGGGGCCAGAAGATCAGCCCCGCGAGCAGGCTCACCCCGCAGCCGATCGCGATGTCCTCCACCCGCAGCAGGGCGACCTGCCAGCTGGGGTCGCGGCCCACGTTGAACAGCACGACCAGCGTCACCGCGAACGCCGCCTGGCCCACCGCGAACGAGATCGGGGTCGCGATCCCGGCGGCCAGGACGGCGAGCGGCAGCAGCACCCACAGCACCCCGCCGTGGCCGCCGACGAGTTCGAGCAGCCCGGCGCCCACCAGCGCCCCGGCGGCGGTCCCGCCCAGCGCCCGCAGCGCCCGCTGCCCCGTCGCGACCGCGCTGGAGCTGAGGACCGACAGGATGCCCAGCAGCACCCAGAAGGAGTGCTGCACGTCCACGACCCGGATCACGGCGACCGCGAGACCGAGACCGAGGGCGCCGCGGACGCTGTTGTGCAGCCACACCGACTGCGGCCGCACATGGGAGGCGGCGCGTTCGAGGGCGGCGCGCAGGGGCGCCTGGAAGACGGCGGGGTCGTGCCCGAGGAGGCGCTCGGGCCAGCTGCGCCGCTCGGCCGCGGCCATGAGGCCGACGTTGTGGGCGATCTGCAGGGTGGCGAAGCACAGCTCGTGGGCGCGGAACGTCGACTCCCACCGCTCGATGAAGGTCGGCGCCGAGCCGTTCCCGGACGGCTCCGGCAGCGCGGGCAGCCCGTCCGTGGCCCAGCCGTCCAGGGCCTCCATCGCCTTGCGCAGGTCGGCCACGGCCTCCCGGAACGCCTCGGGCGAGCCGCGCGGGGCGTCGAGCAGCCCGGCCGCCCGCTCCAGCAGGGCCGCGGTGCACCGGCGGGCCCCGGTCTCCGGGCTGTCGTCGGCCGTCGCGATCGTCCGGGCGCCGTCGTCGCGCACGATGCCGTGCAGCCAGGTGAGCTCGTCGATCAGCCGCACCAGGGCGCGCGAGCTGATGGACAGCCCCGCCGGCCGGTACGGCGTGGCGTCGAAGGTGCCGCGCAGCGCGGCCAGCGCCTCGTCCGCGGCGGCCTCCGAAGCCTTGCGCCGTCCGGGGTCCGCGCCCGCGACGTCGTCGCGCAGCTGGGCGGCCAGGGCCCGGCAGGCGCGGGCCGCGGGTGCCGCCAGGGCGTCGTCCGGCGGCCGGGGCCACAGCAGGGTGACGGCCGGGAGCGCGACCGCCGCGGCGAGCCCGGCCCCGGCGAGCCGGGCGGGCAGCTCCGACAGCGGCACGGGCACGGTCAGCGGCAGGACGAACGCCAGCAGCAGCGGGGTGGACACCCCCGCGAGGACGGAGCTGACCACACCCGCGAACAGCACCAGGAAGCCGACGACGACCATGCCGGTGATCGCCAGCCACGCCCGCTGCGCCGCGAGGGTGCCGAGGCAGATCAGCACCAACCAGGCGACCGTCAGGCCCAGTTGCGCCCGCAGGCGCTGGGTGAGGGGGCCGGAGAAGTCCGTGAGCAGCAGCATCGAGAACGAGCCGAACGCGGCGAAGGTCGCCATCGTGGGCGACCCGATCACCTCGACGCACAGCGCGAACAGCGAGGGCATCACCAGCGCGGTGCGCGCGGCGCGACGGGTGGCCGCGAACTGCGGGTCGTGCTCGCGCAGCCAGTTCACCCTCCCACCTCCTGCCTCACGTCGACGGGCGCGCCGCTCCTCGATTATCGCGACCTTCCGTGGCGCAGGTCACATACACCATAACAACCATCCGGTTGTTTCCAGTCACGTGACGGGTCGGCCGCCCCGTCACCCGGCGGACCGGCCCCCGCCCGCGCCCGCACGGCCGTCCGGGCCCAGCCGTCGGCGCAGTCGTTTGACGCATCACACGCGCGTTCCAGCCGAACAGACTCCTCGGCATCGGACACGGCCCCTCCCGAGGCCGTCGGACACGAGAAACCGAGGACCACCCATGCTTTCCGCCCTCGCCACCGCGGTCGACGCACCGCTGACCCTGACCGAGAAGGACATCCCCGAGCCCGGCTTCGGCGACGTACTCGTCCGCGTGACCGCCTGCGGCGTCTGCTTCTCGGACCTGAACCTGGTCCGCGGCCACTACCCCTTCGCCCGGTTCCCCGTCGTCCCCGGACACGAGATCACCGGTGTCGTCGAGGCCGTCGGACCCGGTGTGACCTCCCCGGCCGTCGGAGCCACCGTCGGCGGCCAGTTCCTCTACGACTCCTGCGGCCACTGCGATCACTGCGTGCGCGGCGAGCAGATCCTGTGCGCCGCCAAGCGGGTCACCGGAGTCGTCGCGGACGGCGGCTACGCCGAGTACGTCCTGCTGAGGGCCGGCTACGTCACCGAACTGCCCGCCGCGCTCGACCCGGTGGCCGCGGCCCCGCTGATGTGCGCCGGCCTGACCGCGTTCAACGGGCTGCGCCAGGGCGGTGTCACGGCCGGCTCCCGGGTCGCGGTCGTCGGCACCGGGGGCATCGGCGCCCTCGCGATCCGCTACGCCGTCGCCATGGGCGCCCGGGTCGCCGTCGTCGGCCGCTCCGCACACGGCGAGGACGCCGCCAAGGCACTGGGCGCCGAACTGTTCGTCGCCTCCGCCGACCGCGACCCCGCGCAGGCGCTGAAGCAGTGGGAGGGCGGCGCCGACATCGTCCTCAACGCCGCCCCCTCCACCGCCGCCGGAGCCGCCGCCCTCGGCGGTCTCGCCCCCGACGGCACGCTCGTCTTCTGCGGCTACGGCCCCGACGCGCTCACCCTCCCGATCCAGCAGATGGTGCTCAACCGGCTGCACGTGATGGCCTCGCCGTCCGGCTCGCCGCACGACCTGCGCGACGCCCTCGCCTTCTCCGCGTCCCACGGCATCCTCCCCGACGTCACCCCGATCCGCCTCGACCAGGCCCCGGCCGCCCTCGACGCCCTGGGCGCGGGCCGCGCCGCCGGCCGCTCGGTCATCTCCTTCGTCTGACGACGGCCCGGCCCCGACCCGACCCCGCCCCGGCAAGAACCAGCGAAGACACCAGCAGAAACAGCAGCAGAAACAGCAGAGCAAACACCCACGAACAGGAGATCTCCCATGAGCAGGACCGTCCTCATCACCGGTGCCGGATCCGGGTTCGGCGCGCTGAGCGCCCGCGCCCTCGCCGAGGCCGGCCACACCGTCTACGCCGCCATGCGCGACACCCGGGGCCGCAACGCCGAGCGCGTCGCCGAGGCCGCGCGCTGGGCCGCCGAGCACCACGCCGACCTGCGCACCGTCGAACTCGACGTCCTCTCCCAGGAGTCCGCCGACGCGGCGATCGAGACCGTGTTCGCCGAACAGGGCCGGCTCGACGTCCTCATGCACAACGCCGGCCACATGGTCACCGGCCCGACCGAGGCGTTCACCCCCGAGGAGATCGCCGCCGTCTACGACACGAACGTCCTCGGCACCCAGCGCGTCAACCGCGCCGCCCTGCCGCGGCTGCGCGCCCAGGGCGGGGCCCTGCTGCTGTGGATCGGCTCCACCAGCACCCGCGGCGGCACCCCGCCCTACCTCGCCCCCTACTTCGCGGCCAAGGCCGCCATGGACTCCCTCGCGGTGAGCTACGCCGCGGAGCTGGCCCGGTTCGACATCGAGACGACCATCGTCGTGCCCGGCTCCTTCACCACCGGCACCAACCACTTCGCGACCGGCGGCCACCCCGCCGACGGGCGGACCGTCGCCGCGTACGAGGAGCGCTACCCCGGCCTCGTGGACCAGGTCGCCAAGCGGCTCGCCGCGCTCGCCCCGGCCGACGCCGACGTCGCCCAGGTCGCCGACGCCGTCGTGGCGGTCGTCGACACCCCGCACGGCGCACGGCCGTTCCGCGTCCACGTCGACCCGGCGAACGACGGCGCGGAGGAGGTCAGCGAGGTCGCCGACCGCATCCGCCGCGAGTTCCTGACCCGCGTCGGCCTGGAGGACGTCCTCCACCCGCACTGACACCCGTCCTCCACCCGACTGACACCCGTTTTTCACCCGCACCGGCACACCCCGCCATCCGCACCGCCACCACCCCCCACCCTCCCCAGCGCAGCACGAGACAAGGAGCACACGATGATCGACCAGACAGTCGAGCGGCCCGTCCGTACCCGCGGCCTGCTCATCGGGGGCGTGGAGACCCCCGCGGCCTCCGGGCGCACGACGGACGACGCCGACCCGGTGACCGGCGAGGTCCTCCTCACCGTGCCCGCCGCCGGACCCGAGGACGTGGAGCGGGCGGTGGCCGCGGCCCACGCCGCGTTCCCCGGCTGGTCGGCCACCGCGCCCTCCGCCCGCCGGGCCGTCCTGGAGAAGGCGGCCGACCTCCTGGAGGAACGCGCGGACGCGTTCACCCAGATCATGCTCCGGGAGACCGCGGGCACCCGGACATGGGCGGCCTTCAACATCCGGATGTCCGCCGAGCTCCTGCGCCAGGCCGCGACCATGGCCACCCGCCCCACCGGGGCCCTGCTCGCGAGCGACGTGCCCGGCGAGTGGTCGATGGCCGTGCGCTCCCCGGCCGGTGTGGTCGCCGCCTTCGTCCCCTGGAACGGCCCGCTCATCCTGTGCGCCCGCGCCGTCGCGGTCGCCCTCGCGACCGGCAACCCCGTGGTCATCAGGCCCAGCGAGGACGCCCCGGTCACCAGCGGCTACTTCCTCGCGGACGTGCTCGCCGACGCCGGTGCGCCCGCCGGTGTCGTCAACGTCGTCACCAACGACCGGGCCGACGCCCCGGTCGTCGTCGAGGCGCTGATCGCCGACGAGCGGGTCCGCCGGGTCAACTTCACCGGCTCGACGCCCGTCGGCCGCATCGTGGGCCGGCTCGCGGGCGAGCACCTCAAGCCCGCCATCCTCGAACTCGGCGGCAAGAACCCGATCCTGGTCCTCGACGACGCCGACCCGGAGTACGCCGCCTCGGGCGTCACCCTCGCCAAGTTCATGAACTCCGGCCAGATCTGCATGTGCGTGGACCGGGTGATCGTGCAGAACGGCATCGCGGACTCCTTCGTCGACGCCTTCGTCCGCAAGGTGGCCGCCCTCGGCCAGGGCGACCCGGACCGGCCCGGCACCCTCGTCGGACCGCTCGTCAACACCCGGGCGGCCGAGCGGGTCGCCGCACTGGTGGCCGACGCGGTGGCGAAGGGCGCCGAGGCGCTGATCGGGGGCGGGCCCGCCGACGGCGCGTTCTACCCGGCCACCGTGCTCGACAAGGTCACGCCCGACATGCGGATCTACCACGAGGAGGTCTTCGGACCGGTCGCCACGGTCTTCCGCGTCGACACCGTGGACGAGGCGGTCGACCTCGCCAACGACACCGAGTACGGCCTCTCCAGCGCCGTGTTCACCGAGAACGCCACCACCGGGCTCGACGTCGCGCGCCGGCTGCGGCACGGGGCCGCCCACGTCAACGACCAGTCCGTGGCCGACGAGCCGCAGGCGCCGGTCGGCGGCGTCAAGAACAGCGGCTACGGGCACTTCGGCAGCGAATGGGGCGCGGAGTTCTTCACCGAGACCCGCTGGGTCACCGTGACGGACCGTCACACCCCGTACCCCGTCTGACCGTTCGCCCCCCTGGCAGCGGCCCGCCGGAGCGACCGGCGGGCCGCTGCCACGAGCACACCGCACCGGCCCGCCGGGAACCGAGGAGCCCCGACATGACCACCGCCCCGCCCGACCGCCTCCTGACCCGGCTCGTCCGCGTCCGGCCCGCGCCGCAGCGCTACCGCACGGCCACGATCGCCGCCGTCTGCACCGCATTGCCCCTGTTCGCCGGCGCCGCCGCGCAGCGGCCCGCGCTGGGCGCACTCGGCAGCCTCGGCTCGCTCGCCGCCCTCTACGGCCGCCCCGGCGCGCCCGGCCGGGACGCGAGGGCCGCGGCCACGGCGACGCTCGCCCTCGCCACCGGGTTCCTCGTCTGCTCCACGGCACAGGGCCGGCCCTGGCCCGCCGTCCTCGTGACCGCGCTGTGGGCCGCCGTCGTCACCGTGGCCTGCGGGGCGCTCGGGGCCAGGCCACCGGGCATCGTCATGCCGATCCTGGTCGGCGCCGTCGCCACCGGCCTCCCCCCGGGCAACCCCTGGCCGGCGGCCGCCGCGATCACCGCGACCGGCCTCCTGGCCACCACCCTGATCTGGACGACGTCCCGCCTCCACGCCGCACTCCACCCGGCACCACCCCACCCGGAGTCCCGGCCCCCGCACGACCGCTCCGGGGACCCGCACCCGGCACTCCCCGGGGACCGGGGCGGGAGCCCGCCCACCGCCGCCCTTCCCCCGACCCCGGCACAGGACCGCCCCCCGTCGCCCCGGCACTCGGCGGGCCCGTCGCCGAGCGGCGCGGGGGCCGCCGCCGTGCCCGCCGTGGCGCCGGGACCGCCCCTCGCGAGCCGGGCCCCGTTCCTCCGATGGGCGAGGTGGTCGGTGCGTGGGGGTGTGCTCGCGTGGGCCGGGGTGCGCACCGCGGTCGGGGTGGGGGCCGGCGGAGGGCTCTCGGTGCTGGTGGGGGCGCCGCATCCGTTCTGGGCCATGGCCGCGGCGGGCGGTGTGCTGGCCGGCGGCAACCACGCGGCCGGCGTCCGCGACCGGGCCCTGCTGCGCGGCGCGGGTACCCTCGCCGGATGCCTCCTGGCCGGCGCCGTCCTGGCCCTGAGCCCCGGACACACCGCGACCGTGCTGCTGCTCGCCCTGCTGGCCCTGCTCACCGAGTGCGTCGTCGCCCGCAACTACGCCCTCGCGATGCTCTTCGTGACCCCCATGGCGATCCTGCTCGCCGTCCTCGTGTCCCCGGTGCCGCCCGCCCCCTGGGCGCTGACCGGTGAGCGCCTGCTCCAGACCCTCGTCGGCTGCGCGGGCGCCCTCCTCGCCGGACAGCTCGTGACCGCGCGCTGGGCGGTGGACCAGCGGCTCCGGGCGGTCACGGCCGTCCTCACGGCCACCGCCGACGTCCTGGAGCCGCGACCCGGGAGGCCCGCGGCCACGGGCGCCCTCGCACGGGCGCAGAGCCACCTCGGCCTCGTCGCCGAACGCACCGCGGGGGAGCGCGGCGCCGTGCGCGAGGCCATCGCCGTACTGGACGACCTGGTCCGGCACACGACGGCCCTGGCCGGGGAGGCGGCACACCGCACCGGCCCGCCCCCGCCGAGCGCACGCTCGTACGTCACCACCCTGCGCGCCCTCGCCGCCGCCACCGGGGCCGCCGCCGACCCCGGGACCGCCCGCGCGCACCTCACCGCGCTGGAACGCACTCCTGCCGACCCCGACTTGGCGGATCTGGTGACCGCGGTGCACCATGTCCTCGCCGCGCGCCCGGTCCGGCACCCATGACCCACGCCCGGCGGCCGGGAGCGGTGATCACGAGACGGTGACGGGCTTGCCTGGCGCAGATCAGGCCGTTTAGGCTGAAACACGCCTGGATGACGCCGTCGAGAAGAAGTCCCGCGTGATGAACACTGTGGCCGTCGCCGGCCACGGAGCAGTGCCGCACACAACGTCTCGGCGTCGACCGGGCCCCTCCGCGGCTGGAATGTGACCGCATGGGCGGGTATGCGGGCATCCGCTGTTGGTAATGCCGCATGGAGAAGAGGCCGGCCGCATGGACGATTTCCCCGCACCTCCGCCGCTGGACTCCGCCCGGCTCCTGGTCGGCCGCGGGGAGGAACTGGACTTCGTCCGGCGGTTCTTCACCAACGCCTCCGTCCAGGGCGGCGCCCTCGTCGTCACCGGTGACGCCGGCATCGGGAAGTCCGCCCTCCTCGACGCCGTGGCCGGCGAGGCACGGGAGCGCGGCAGCACCGTACTGCGCGTGGCGGGCGCCCAGTTCGAGGCGGACATCAGCTACTCCGGCCTCAACCAGCTCCTCGTGCCCCTGCTCGACCACCTCGACTCCCTCAACGAGGCCCACCGCGACGCCCTCCGCGTCGCCATCGGCATCGGCAGCGGCCCCGCCCCCGAGCGGCTGCTCGTCTCGACGGCCACCCTGCTCCTGCTGCGCCAGGTCGCCCAGGCGGCTCCCGTGCTGCTCGTCGTCGACGACGTGCCCTGGCTCGATCGCTCCACCGCCGTCGTCCTCGCCTTCGTCGCCCGCCGGCTCATCGGCAGCCGCATCGGCTTCCTCGCCGCCGCCCGCGCCCACACCGACGGCTACTTCGAACGCGGCGGACTGCCCGAGTTCGTCCTCCGGCCCCTCGCCGACGCCCCGGCCCACGAACTGCTCCAGGCGTGCCACCCGGGCCTCGCCCCCGGCGTGCGGCGCCGCATCGTCGCCGAGTCCCACGGCAACCCCCTCGCCCTCGTGGAACTGCCGGCCACGCTCTCCGAGCCCCAGCGGCAGGCCGAGACCGCCATGCCGGTGATCCTCCCGCTCAACGAACGCCTCACGGCACTGTTCGCCGAGCGCGTCGCCGAACTGCCCCCGCGCTGCCGCGAAGTGCTGATGCTCGCCGCCCTCGACGGCACGGGCGACCTGTCCGTCATCGAGGAGGCGGCCCTCGGCGCCCCCTACATCGACGACCTGGCACCCGCCGAACGCGCCCGCGTCGTGGCGATCGACCTCGCCTCCCACCGGCTCACCTTCACCCACCCGCTGCTCGCCTCGGCCGTCGTCGAGAGCGCGACCACGGGCGAACGCCGCGACGCGCACCGGGCGTTGGCCGAGACCCTCACCGCCCACCCGGAGCGCCGCGCCTGGCACCTCGGCGAGGCCGCCGCCCTCCCGGACGAGGAGGTCGCCAAGCTCCTGGAGGCCGCCGCCCAGCGCAACCTCGCCAAGGGCGACGCCACCGGAGCCGTCGCCGCCCTGACCCGTGCGGCCCGCCTCAGCCCGCTCGCCCAGGACAAGAGCCGCCGCTTGGCCGAGGCCGCCTACATCGGCGCCGACGCCGGCGGCGAACTGCGCAACGCCTCCGCCCTCCTGGACAGCGCCCGAAGAGCCGACCCGGCGCTGCGCGGCTCCCTGCTCGCGGCCGCCGCCACCGCCCATCTGCTCATCAACACCGACGGCGACGTCGACACCGCGCACAGCCTGCTCGCCGGCGCCGTCGAGGCCCACCCCTCCGTGGCCGACGCCACCGAGGAGTTCGCGCTCGCCGAGGCCCTGCACACCCTCCTGCTGCTGTGCTGGTACGGCGGACGCGCCGAACTCTGGACGCCCCTGCTCGCCGCCCTGGACCGGCTCGGCGACGCCGCGCCCGAACTGCTGTGGGTGGTCTCGCGCACCTTCGGCGACGCGGCCCGCACCGGCGCCGACGGACTCGCACGGCTCGACGCCGTGCTGAGCCGGCTGCCCGAGGAGACCGACCCCACCCGCATCATCCGCATCGGCACCGCCTCCGTCTACCCGGACCGTCTCGCCGACGTCCGCGAGGCGTCCTGGCGCGTGGTGCGGCAGGGCCGCCGCGGCGAGAGCCCCGTGCGCCGGCACCTCGGCGCCCTCATGCACATCTGCCTCGACCACTTCTTCACCGGCCGCTGGGACGAGGCCGACGCCCTCGCCGACGAGGGGCTGCGGCTGTGCGAGGAGCAGGAGTACAACTTCTTCGTCTGGTACTTCCGTTACTGCCAGGCCGTCCTGTCCGCGGTCCGGGGCCAGAACGACACCAACCGGGTGCTCACCGAGCAGATCATCCAGTGGTCCGCGCCCCGCGGCGCCCACGGCGCCGCCGTGTGGGGAGCCCAGGCGCGGGCGCTGTCGGCCCTCGGCGGCGGCGACTTCGAGGAGGCGTACCGGCAGTCCTGCCTGGTCACCCCGCCCGGTGAACTGGCGGCCTTCGTGCCGCACGCCATGTGGGGCGCGCTCGACCTGGTGGAGTCCGCGGTCCGCACCGGCCGTACCGCCGAGGCCCGCGCGCACTCCGCCGCCCTGCGGGCGTCGGCCATGGCCGACCTGTCACCCCGGCTGCGCCTGCTGGTCCGGGCCGCCGGGGCGCTCACGGCCGCGGACCACGAGGCCGCCGAGCTGTACGAGGCAGCGCTCGCCGACAGCGACGCGCGCCGCTGGCCCTTCGAGCACGCCCGCGTCCAGCTCCTGTACGGCGAGCAGCTGCGCCGGGCCCGCAGCACGGGCGCGGCCCGCACCCAGCTGTCGAACGCGCTCGCCGTGTTCAGGGGCCTGGGCGCGACCCCCTGGGCGGAGCGTGCCGCCACCGAGCTGCGGGCGGCCGGCGAGAGCCTGCCCCGGGAGGCGGGGGAGGGCGGCCGGGCAGCCGTACTGACGCCGCAGGAGCGGGAGATCGCCGCACTGGCCGCCTCCGGCCTGACCAACAAGCAGATCGGCGAGCGTCTCTTCCTCTCCCACCGCACCGTCGGCTCGCACCTCTACCAGATCTTCCCGAAGCTGGGCATCACCTCGCGGGCCGCGCTGCGCGACGCCCTGGCCGCCCTCGACGCCGGGACGGCGGAGAGCTGAACCGGGCGGGCCCGTCCTTCCAGTCAGATGACTGATGCACCGGTTCCGGTGCCGTCCCATCCTGGACGCAGCGGCCCCCGCCTCCGGCGTACCGGCGGCCGGGCGTGCGACGCGCCGCGGTCCAGTGAGGGAAAGACGATGACAGATGAGCGGTGACGACGGCCTGAGCATCCACTGGCCGGCCGGGTTCACACCCACCGACGCCGACTACCACTTCCGGGCACGGACCACCGTCAAGGCACCGCCCGGTGCGGTCTTCGAGCGGCTCGTCGACCTCGCGCAATGGCCCCGCTGGGTGCCCGGCGTCACGCACGCCGGGCCGGCGACCCTGTCCGGCTCCCCCCTGGGCATGCAGGAGTCCTTCCGCTTCCGGCTCTACGGCATCGAGCTGGAGTGCCTGATCGGCGAGTGGCAGCCCGGCGCCCGCCTCGGCTGGTCGGGCCTCGGCCCCGGCCTGCACTTCTACCACGCGTGGACCTTCAGCCCACGGCAGGACGCGACGACCGTCGTCAGTGAGCAGACGGCCCGCGGCCCGATGGCCGTGACCATGCGCGACGCCCACCCCGAGTGGGAGAACTTCCTGCGGTACGGCTGGCTCGCCGAACTGAAGCGGTGCGCCGAGGTCCGCTGACGCGCCCCGCCCGTGCTCACTCCGGCAGCGGCAGACCCAGCGCGATCATGCCGGCGCTCAGCCCGGCCCAGGTGCGCACGTCCCGGCCCGTCAGCTCCTGCCAGCGGTCCAGCCGGTAGCGGACCGTGTTGGGGTGGACGTGCAGGGCCCGGCCGGTGCCGGTGAGGGAGAAGCCGTGCCCGGCGAACGCGCGGACCGTGTCGGCGAGGTCCGGATGCGCCCGCGCGACCTCGCGGCACGGCCCGAGCAGCGCGGCGAGCCGGTCCGCCTGCGGACGTACCGTCGCGATCAGCCAGTCCCGCTCGAAGGCGGCCACCTCACCCGGACCGGCGGCCGGCAGCACCGCCAGCGCGTCCACGATGCTCACGCTCGCCCCCGCGAGCCCCGCCCTGACCAGCCCCACCCCGACGGCGGCCCCGGGCACCAGCCGCCGCATCACCTCGGCCAGGTCCTCGGCCGGGGCGCCCTGGAGGACGGCGACGAGCACGGTGTCGCGGACCGCGCACAGCAGCGTGCCGCGGCGCGCGTCCGGCGTCTGCCTGAGCGCCGTCACCTCCTCGTCCGGCCAGGCGTCCGCAGGGGAGCACACCGCCTGGAAGGCGCCCGCCGGGTCGAAGCCGAGGGTCTGCGCCATCCGCGTGTGCTCCGCCGTGAGCGGGCCGCCCGCCGCCAGCGCGCCCAGGAGGCGGTGGGTGAGGGCGAGCCGCGCCGCGTCCTTCGCGCGCACGGTCTCCCCGTACGCGTCGGCCGCCGCGCTGCCGGCCTGCTCGATCCACAGCCACACCGTGCCGACCAGACCCGCGAGCTCCGACCGCATGGCCTGGTCCCCGGGCCCGACCCGGCCCAGCAGCGTGTTCCACATCTCGCGGTAGCCCACGTGGTACGCGCTCATCATCGACTCCATGGCCAGCCCCTGCCGGGCCCGGCGCCGGCCCAGCTCCCGCGCCCGCTCGCTCGCCTCGGGGGACGGCGGACGCCGGGTGATCAGCCCCGTGAGCAGCCCCTCGTACTGGAGCGTCACCGCCTGCTCGTGCTCGGCGCGGTCCACCACCTCGTAGCCGGGGACCTCCCGGCGGATGCGGTCGACGATCGCCGGGACCAGGGACCCCAGGTCACCGGCCACCGCACGGCACAGCTCCACCACCGACTCCCGAGCCGCCACGAGCGTCCCCGCCTTCCCCGGGCTTCCCCCGGCTTTCCCGGTCCTTTCGGCCAGGCTAACGGCCGCCCTGTGGAATCCACAGTTTCACCGCCCCCGCTTCTCCGATCCCTCCGTAGCGGCGGCCTGCGCCGGAAAACGATGCTGGAGCCATGAGCGCGAACGACCCGCCCGCGACCGTCACGGTCGCCGAGTACCTCCTGCGACGCCTCTCCGCCCTGGGCGTGCACCACCTCTTCGGCGTCCCCGGCGACTACAACCTCGCACTTCTGGACACCGTGTTGGACTTCCCGGACGTCGACTGGGTCGGCACCGCCAATGAGCTCGGCGCCGCCTACGCGGCCGACGGCTACGCCCGGGTACGGGGGTTCGGCGCCCTGCTGACCACCTTCGGCGTGGGGGAGCTGAGCGCCGCGAACGGCGTCGCCGGAAGCTATGCGGAGTGCGTGCCCCTGGTGCATGTCACAGTCGGCCCCGCCCAGAGCGCCGAGCGCGCCGGAGCCGTCGTGCACCACACGGCGGCCGACGGGGACTACGACCGCTTCGCCCGCGCCCACGCACCCCTCGTCTGTGCGTCGGCCGTGCTCCGGCCCGACACGGCGGCGGCCGAGATCGACCGCGTCCTGACCACCGCCCTGCGCGAGAGCCGGCCCGGGTACCTCCGGCTGCCCTCGGACGTGGCCGCCGTACGGGTCGGGGCCCCCACCGCGCCGCTGGACCCGCGTACGGAGACGGACGAGGAGAGCCGGGCCGCCTTCCGGGACGCGGCCCGCGCCCGCCTCGCCGGGGCACGGGACGTCACGGTCCTCGCCGACTTCCTCGCCCACCGCCACCACTCCCGGGCCCCGCTCGCCCGGCTGATCGAGACGGGCCGCCTGACCTGGTCCACCCTGTCGTCGGGCAAGACCGTGCTCGGCGAGGACACCCCCGGATACGCCGGGGTCTACTCGGGAGCGCTCGTGGAACCCCGGGCCCGCAGGGCCGTGGACGAGGCCGACCTGCTGATCCGCGTGGGCGTCGTCCTCGCCGACACCACCACCGGCGGCTTCACCCACGGCTTCGACCCCGAGACGGGGATCGACGTGGGCCCCCGCACCGCGCGCGTCGACGGCAAGACCTTCGAGCGGCTGCCGATGGCCGACGCCCTCGACGTGCTCACCGCACTCGTCGAGGGACGGCCCGGCGGGACACCCCCGGCACCACTCGCCCCACCCCGGCCCGAGGCGCCCGTGCCCGCCGCGCCGGACGCGCCCCTGACCCAGGAACACCTGTGGGACACCCTGGCCGCCTGGACGGAACCCGGCACGACGGTCGTCGCCGAACAGGGCACCTCGTTCTTCGGCATGTGCACCCGGCGCCTGCCGGGCGGCGCGACGTTCATCGCCCAGCCCCTGTGGGGATCGATCGGCTACACCCTGCCCGCCCTCCTCGGGGCCCAGCTCGCCGACCCGGCACGGCGCGGCCTGCTGCTCATCGGCGACGGCTCGGCCCAGATGACGATTCAGGAGCTCGGGACCCTGGCCCGCCGGGGACTCACCCCGGTCATCGTCCTCGTCGACAACGACGGCTACACCGTCGAACGGGCCATCCACGGCCCCCGCGCCCCCTACAACGACATCGCCGCCTGGGACTGGCAGGCCGTCCCGGCCGCGCTCGGCGCACCCGACGCCCTCGTCCTGCGGGCCACCACACCCGCCGAACTCACCGACGCCCTGGACCGGGCCCGCCGGGCGACCGACCGCATGGTCCTCGTCCAGGCCCGCACCGGCATGGACGACGTACCCGAACTGCTGCACCGGCTCGCCGAGAGCGTGCGCAACCGAAACGGAGGACAGGCATGACCCACGCGACCGCACCCGCACCCGAGCCCGTCGAACGGCTCGTCATCGTCGTCGACCAGGACCTTCCCCTGGGACACCTGGCGAACGCCGTCGCCGTGGCCGGCCTCGTCGTCGGAGCGACGATGCCGCATCTGCTCGGCGCCCCGCTCACGGACGCCGACGGCCTCGCGCACACCGGCACCTACACGACGGGCCTGCCCGTGCTGCGCGCCGACCGGGACGCACTGCGTCTGATCGCGGCGCGGGCCGTCGAACGCGGCCTGGGACTGTGCGAGTTCCCCGCCGTGGCACAGACCACCAACAGCTACGAGGAACTCACCTCACTGGTCGCGGGCACCCCCACCGAGAAGCTCCAGCCCGCCGCCATCGCGGTCCACGGTACGCGCAAGGCGGTGAACAGCCTCACCGGGAGCCTGCCCCTGCTGCGCTGACGCCCTGTCACCCGCCGGACGGCGGCGACCCCGCCGCCGTCACCCGCCCGACGGCAGCAGCCGGTCCGTCATCGCCTCGACCGCGGCGATCACCGCCGCGCGGTGCCGCTTCAGCCGGGCCTCCTCGGCGTCCTCGCCCGGATTGCGGATGGCCGGCGGGGTGGCCAGCCAGGACTGCGCGGCGGACAGCGCGATCATCAGCGCGTCCATCCCGGTCTCCAGGTCCGCGCCGTAGGCGTCCGCCACGGCCTGTGCCTTCTCCAGGTGCGCCTGGAGCTCCTGGGCGGAGGCCTCGGGCTTCTCGAGGGTCTTCCAGTGGGTGAGGCGGATCAGGTCGGGGTCGGCGATGAAGGCGTCGAAGAGGGCGGCGGTGTAGGCGGGGAGGTCGTGGGCGGTGAAGGGCACGACGTCGGCGAGGATGCGCAGGCGGTTGCCGAGGACGGTGTCGAAGAGCTCGTTCTTGGACCCGAAGTAGGCGTAGATGGCCTGCTTGTTGGCCGGGGCGTTCTTGGCGATGCGCTCGACGCGGGCTCCGGCGAGGCCGTACGCGACGAATTCGGCGTAGGCGGCCTCGATCAGACGCGCACGCGTGGCGGAGGAGTCGTAACCCATGGCGCCAGTTTAAAGACAAGCGTCTGGTTTGAGAAAAGCCCATGGCCGGGAGGCGCCCGTGAACGGCCGGGCCGCCCCGGTGCGCGGGGGTCGCGCAGCCGACCACGGGGCCGGGGCCGGCGCCCCACCCCCCCAAAGTGGGGACCACCGGCCACCCCAACACGAGCGCCAAACCGCAGG
>NZ_JBEZXS010000041.1:0-80617 GCF_040638185.1 Streptomyces sp. NPDC026672 | reverse complement strand
CCCGGCCGCCCCCCCGGCGTCCCCACCCCCCCCCCCCCCCCCCCCGCGGCGCGGGGGGGGGGGGGGGGGGGGGGGGGGGGGGGCCCCGGGGGGGCCCCCCCACCGCCGGACACGGAGGTCACGCCTCCTCGTCCACCCAGGACATGAGCTTGCGCAGCTGCTTGCCGGTGGTCTCCAGCAGGTGCTCGGAGTCCTGCTGCTTGTACTCGTTGTACTTCTTCAGACCGCCGTGGTACTCGTCCATCCAGTTCTGGGCGAACGAGCCGTCCTGGATCTCCGCCAGGACCTTCTTCATCTCCGCCTTGGTCGCGTCCGTGATGATCCGCGGGCCGGTGACGTAGTCGCCCCACTCCGCGGTCTCGGAGATCGACCAGCGCATCTTCTCCAGGCCGCCCTCGTACATGAGGTCCACGATCAGCTTGAGCTCGTGCAGGCACTCGAAGTACGCGATCTCGGGCTGGTAGCCGGCCTCGGTCAGGGTCTCGAAGCCCGCCTTCACCAGCGCCGTGGTGCCACCGCAGAGCACCGCCTGCTCACCGAACAGGTCGGTCTCGGTCTCCTCGGTGAACGTGGTCTTGATGACGCCGGCGCGGGTGCCGCCGATGCCCTTGGCGTACGACAGGGCCAGCGCGAACGCGTCGCCGGAGGCGTCCTGCTCGACGGCCGCGATGCAGGGGACGCCGCGGCCCTCCTCGTACTGGCGGCGCACCAGGTGGCCCGGGCCCTTGGGGGCGACCATGCAGACGTCCACCCCGGCCGGGGGCTTGATGAAGCCGAAGCGGATGTTGAAGCCGTGGCCGAAGAACAGCGCGTCGCCGTCCTTCAGGTTCGGGGCGATCGACTCCTCGTAGACCTGGGCCTGGATCGGGTCCGGGACCAGGATCATGATGACGTCGGCCTCGGCGGTGGCCTCCGCGGGCGTCACCACGCGCAGGCCCTGCTCCTCGGCCTTCTCCTTGGACTTGGAGCCCTCGTGCAGACCGACGCGGACGTCGACACCGGAGTCACGCAGCGACAGGGCGTGCGCGTGGCCCTGGCTGCCGTAGCCGATGACCGCGACCTTGCGGCCCTGGATGATGGACAGGTCGGCGTCAGCGTCGTAGAACAGCTCGGCCACTTTGGGTTCTCTCCTTGGTGTGCAGGTGTTGCTGCCCACCGTATGCCGGTGGGGGGCAGGGGGGTTCGGGGATCTCGGCATACGGGCGGCCGGTGTCCCCCGGCCGCCCGAAACGTCGTACTAGGCGGACCGGTCGAGTGCGCGCAGCGAGCGGTCGGTGATCGACCGTGCGCCGCGCCCGATCGCGATGGTGCCGGACTGGACCAGTTCCTTGATGCCGAACGGCTCCAGCATCTTGAGCATGGCCGTCAGCTTCTCGCCGCTGCCGGTCGCCTCGACGGTGACGGCCTCCGGGGAGACGTCGACCGTCTTGGCGCGGAACAGCTGGACGATCTCGACGATCTGGGAGCGCGTCTCGTTGTCGGCGCGCACCTTCACCAGGACGAGTTCGCGCTGGACTGCCTGGGCGGGCTCCAGCTCGACGATCTTGAGCACGTTGACGAGCTTGTTGAGCTGCTTGGTCACCTGCTCCAGGGGCAGGTCCTCGACGCCCACCACGATGGTGATGCGGGAGATGTCGGGGTGCTCGGTGACGCCCACCGCGAGCGAGTCGATGTTGAAGCCGCGGCGGGAGAACAGGGCGGCGATCCGGGCGAGGATGCCCGGCGTGTTCTCCACCAGGACGGAGAGCGTGTGCTTGGACATTTCTCTTGGTCTTCCTCGCTCAGTCGTCTTCGTTGTCGCCGAAGTCGGGGCGGACGTCCCGGGCGGCCATGATCTCGTCGTTGGAGGTGCCGGCGGCGACCATCGGCCACACCATCGCGTCCTCGTGGACGATGAAGTCCACGACGACCGGACGGTCGTTGACCGAGTTGGCCTCCTCGATCACCTTGTCGAGGTCCTCGGGCCGCTCGCAGCGGATCGCGTAGCAGCCCATCGCCTCCGACAGCTTCACGAAGTCGGGGACGCGGGTGCCGGCGCTCGGCTGCTTGCCGGCGCCCTCGGCCGAGCCGACGTTCAGGTCGGACGGGCCGGAGTGCAGCACGGTGTTGGAGTACCGCTGGTTGTAGAAGAGGGTCTGCCACTGGCGGACCATCCCGAGGGCGCCGTTGTTGATGATGGCGACCTTGATCGGGATGTTGTTCAGGGCGCAGGTGGTCAGTTCCTGGTTGGTCATCTGGAAGCAGCCGTCGCCGTCGACCGCCCAGACCGTGCGATCGGGCCGGCCCGCCTTGGCGCCCATGGCGGCCGGGACCGCGTAGCCCATCGTCCCGGCGCCGCCGGAGTTGAGCCAGGTGGCGGGGTTCTCGTACTGGATGAAGTGCGCGGCCCACATCTGGTGCTGGCCGACGCCCGCGGCGAAGATCGTTCCCTCGGGCGCCAGTTGGCCGATCCGCTCGATGACCTGCTGCGGGGAGAGCGAGCCGTTCGCCGGCTGGTCGTAGCCGAGCGGGTAGGTCTCGCGCCAGCGGTTGAGGTCGTTCCACCAGGCGGTGTAGTCGCCGCGGTGGCCCTCGCCGTGCTCCTTCTGGACGGCCTGGACCAGGTCGGCGATGACCTCGCGGGCGTCACCGACGATGGGCACGTCGGCGGCGCGGTTCTTGCCGATCTCGGCGGGGTCGATGTCGGCGTGGACGATCTTGGCGAACGGGGCGAAGCTGTCCAGCTTGCCCGTGACGCGGTCGTCGAAGCGGGCTCCGAGGGCGACGATCAGGTCGGCCTTCTGCAGCGCGGTGACGGCGGTGACCGCACCGTGCATGCCCGGCATTCCCACGTGCAGCGGGTGGCTGTCGGGGAACGCGCCGAGCGCCATCAGGGTGGTGGTGACGGGCGCTCCGGTGAGCTCGGCGAGCACCTTCAGCTCGGCCGTGGCCTGCGACTTGAGGACGCCGCCGCCGACGTAGAGGACGGGCCTGCGCGCGGTGGTGATCAGCTTCGCGGCCTCGCGGATCTGCTTGGCGTGCGGCTTGGTCACCGGCCGGTAGCCGGGCAGGTCCATGACGGGCGGCCAGGAGAAGGTGGTCTTCGCCTGGAGCGCGTCCTTGGCGATGTCGACGAGGACGGGGCCCGGGCGGCCCGTGGAGGCGATGTGGAACGCCTGCGCGATCACCCGCGGGATGTCCTCGGCCTTGGTGACGAGGAAGTTGTGCTTGGTGATCGGCATGGTGATGCCGACGATGTCCGCCTCCTGGAAGGCGTCCGTGCCGATCGCCTTGGACGCGACCTGCCCGGTGATCGCCACGAGCGGCACCGAGTCCATGTGCGCGTCCGCGATCGGCGTGACCAGGTTGGTGGCGCCCGGACCCGAGGTGGCCATGCAGACGCCGACCTTGCCGGTGGCCTGCGCGTACCCGGTGGCCGCGTGGCCGGCGCCCTGCTCGTGCCGGACCAGCACGTGCCGCACGCGCCGGGAGTCCATCAACGGGTCGTACGCGGGCAGGATCGCACCGCCGGGAATGCCGAATACCGTGTCGGCGCCGACCTCCTCGAGCGAACGGATGAGGGACTGCGCTCCCGTGACGTGCTCAACGGGGGCGGAGTGCTGTCCTCCGGAACGGGGCCGCGGTTGCGGCTGCTGGGCCCCGGTGGCCTGCTCGGTCATCGGCATTCTCTTCTCGATGCTGAGGGTTTTTGCGAAGTTTGTGCGGTGTGCGGCTGCGATCCGCATGGTGCCTGTGCAACAAAAAACCCCTCGTGCCGTAAGGCAAGCGAGGGGAGCGCGCCGGTGAGGTCGCTGGGGATTCCGGATCGTCCTCCGGTGGGTCCCAGCTCAGCCGACGCGCTGTCCAAGTACGAGAATTCGGGTGCGCATGGAACTGACCCTCCTCCCGGCGCGCACCACGTGTCAAGTGGGTGGGACGGGCGTCTCAGTATGTGAACGAAGGGCACTGCCGCCTCCGAGGACAGCGGGAACACCACTGGTGTACACCCCCGCGCCCCCTCCCGCGAACACCGGCTCGGCCGGACCGTGCGGAACCGGATAGCGGCCGGACCCGAGGGCCCTGCGCAACCGGTACTCGTCCAGCGGCCCGGCGAACGCCATGCCCTGGCCATGGGTGCAGCCCATCGCGCGCAGGGCGACGACCTGCTCCGGGAGGTCCACGCCCTCCGCCACGGACTGGAGCCCGAGGTCGGTGGCGATGCGCAGCAGCCCACTGGTGATCTTGTGCAGCCGGGCCGACTCCACGACGCCCTCGACCAGTCCCCGGTCGAGCTTGAGCACGTCGACGGGGAGCCTGCGCAGCGCGGTGATCGTCGCGTAGCCGCTGCCGAAGCCGTCCAGCGCGATCCGCACCCCCAGCCGTCTGAGGGCGGCCAGGCGCCGCTCCAGCTCGTCCAGGGGGACCCGCGGGTCGGTGTCGGCCAGTTCGATCAGCAGAGAACCGGACGGCAGCCCGTGCCGGGTCAGCAGGGCCTCCACCGAGCCGAGCGGCAGGGAGCGGTCGAGCAGCCGGCGGGCGCCCATCCGGACGGCCACGGGCACGGTGAGCCCGGTCGCCGCCCGCTCGGCGGCCTGTTCCACCGCCTCCTCCAGGATCCAGCGGTCCAGCTCCGCGGTCTTGTCGCTGTCCTCGGCCACCCGCAGGAACTCGGCGGGCGTGAACAGCACCCCTTGGGAGGAACGCCAGCGCGCCTGCGCGGAGACCGCCGTGACCCGGCCGTCCTCCAGGCGCACCACCGGCTGGTGCAGCAGCGCGAACTCGCCGTCGTGCAGTGCGGCCCGCAGCCGGGTGGCCAGCTCCGCCTTGCGTACGACGTCCTGCTGCATCTGCGGCCTGTACAGCTCGACGCGGCCCTTGCCCGCGGACTTCGCCCGGTACATGGCGAGGTCGGCGTTGCGCAGCAACTCACCCGCGCCCAGGCCAGGTTCGGCGAAGGCGACCCCGATGGAGGCGTTGACCCGGACATCGTTGCCGTCGATCGGATAGGGCTGGGAGAGGGTGGTCCTGAGGCGGTCGGCGAGCTCCAGGATGTGCCGCTCCCGGGCACCGCGGTCACGGGTGCCGTCCCCGGCGATCAGGGCCGCGAACTCGTCGCCGCCCAGCCGGGAGGCGGTGTCCCCGTGCCGCACCGCCTCGTGGAGTCTGCGGGCGGCCTGGACGAGCAGTTCGTCCCCCGCCTGGTGCCCGATGGTGTCGTTGACGGCCTTGAACCCGTCCAGGTCGATGAAGAGGACGGCCGTGCCGCGCAGATGGGCGCCGCGGTCGGAGGCTCGGCGGCCGGACAGTGCCTGCTGCACCCGCCGGGTGAACAGGGCTCGGTTGGGCAGGTCGGTGAGCGGGTCGTGCTCGGCGTTGTGCTGGAGCTGCGCCTGGAGGCGGACGCGCTCGGTCACGTCGCGGCTGTTGAAGATCAGGCCGCCGTGGTGGCGGTTCACGGTGGACTCGACGTTGAGCCAGCCGCCCCCGCCCGACCGGAAGCGGCACTCGATCCGCGTGGTGGGCTCTTCGAGGGGGCTGGCGGCGAGGAAGCGGCGCACCTCGTGCACCACGCCGCCCAGGTCCTCCGGGTGGATGAGCTGGGCCAGCTCCGAGCCGACGAGGTCCTCGGCCCTGCGGCCGTAGACCCCGGCAGCGGCCGGGGAGACGTACCTCAGGACGCCGCTGGGCGCGGCGATCATGATGACGTCGCTGGAGCCCTGCACCAGGGAGCGGAAGTGGTTCTCCTTCTGCGCCAGTTCCTGGGTGAGGCTGATGTTGTCGAGCAGCATGATCCCCTGGCGCACCACGAGGGCCAGCACCACGCAGCCGGCCGTGACGAGGACGACGTGGTCGGGGCTGCGGCCGTTGAGGACGTTGTAGAGGATGCCGAGGGTGCACACCGTCGCCGCCAGGTACGGGGTGAGCGCGGCCAGGGAGCCGGTGAGCGGGCCGCCGGACGGATACCGCGTGTGCTCGGCGCCCGGCGCGGCTGCGGCCACGGGCGGGTGCGGGTACGGGGGCGGGTGGGCGCCGCCGCGCTGCCGGGGCGGCTGCCCGGGGGCGGGGCGCGCGGGCCCGCCGGGAAGATGCTGGTCGTGCCGGTGGTCGGGGTGCCGGTGGTCGGGGTCGTGGGTCTGCTGCCGGGGCGCGGCCCAGGGGGCGTACGCCAGGAGCAGGGAGCCGGCGAACCAGCCCGCGTCGAGCAGCTGTCCCGAGTGGTAACTGCTGTGCAGCAGCGGCGAGGTGAACAGGGCGTCGCACATCACGGTCAGGGCGAGCGCGCCGATCGCGGTGTTGACCGCCGTGCGATTGCCGGGCGAGCGCCTGAAGTGGAGGACGAGCACCATGCTGACCAGCGCGATGTCCAGCAGCGGATACGCCAGCGAGAGCGCCGTGTGCGCCACGCTCGGTCCGTCGAACCGGGCGGCCTGGGCGAGCGCGAGGCTCCACGACAGGGTGAGCAGCGAACCGCCGATCAGCCAGGCGTCCAGCGTCAGGCAGATCCAGCCCGCCCTGGTCACCGGCCGCTTGGCGAGGACCAGCAGGCCCACGATGGCGGGCGGGGCGAAGCACAGGAAGAACAGGTCGGCGTAGCTGGGGCTGGGCACGGGGCGGCGCAGCACCACCTCGTACCACCCCCAGACCGCGTTGCCCAGGGCCGCCATCGCCGAGGAGAGGGCGAACAGCAGCCAGGCGGGTCGAAAGCGGACCCGCGGACTGCGGGCGTAGAGCAGACAGGAGACGGCGGCCGTGCCCGCGGCCGCGCTCAGCCCGAAGTCGCCCATGATCAGCGCGATGTCGTCCGATCCCCAGCCGAGCGCGGACCCGACGGCGTAGGCCGCGCACAGCAGGGCGAGGGCGAGTTGGTGGACCAGGCCGAATCCGCCGGCGGTCGGCGGGCGGAACGGCGGCGCCCCGGTGGACGGCTGCGCGCGGGGCGCCCCGTCGAGGGGGGTGGTGACGGTCGGCGGGGAACTCACCGGTCCCTCCCGCTCCGCGCCGCCCCCGGGTCCCGGTGGCCCCGGTGCGCCGGGTGTGACTGGCGTCGGCGTCCGCCGGGCCTGCGGTGGTGGTGGCTGGTGTGGTGGCCGCGTCTGCGCGCCGCCGTGCGCCAGGGTCGCCGCCGGCGGCCCCGCCGCGTCGGATCGCTCGTCCATAGGCCGTGCATCGCCCGTCGCCCCCCTCACGAAATCTGCAGTGTCCATCCCCGGCGCCGAACGGTCAGCGGCGCAGCCCCTGTCGGGACGATACACCAGTCTCGTCACTCAGGGACATAGCTTCTCTACGCTCAGTGACGACCAGCGACAGAAAGGCACGCACCGCGTCCGCGGGACTGCGGAGGGTGCCCGAAGCGGACTACGAGTCACCCTCTCCCGTTGTAAGGATCACGTGCCGCAGGGGCTCCTGGTTCACGAATCGGTTCAACTGGTCCGTCAGTAGACGCTTCGCACGCGGCAGGAAGGCCGACGTGGGCCCGCCGACGTGCGGGCTGATGAGCACGCCGGGCGCCCGCCACAACGGGTGCGCCGGCGGCAGGGGTTCGGGGTCGGTGACGTCCAGGGCGGCGGTGATCCGGCCGGTCTCCACCTCCGTGAGCAGCGCCTTCGTGTCGACGACGCCGCCGCGGGCGACGTTGACCAGCAGCGCGCCGTCCTTCATCCGGGCGAGGAACTCCGCGTCGACCAGGCCGCGGGTGGTGTCCGTGAGGGGCGTGGAGAGGATGACGACGTCCGCCTCGGGCAGCAGGTCCGGCAGTTCGGTGAACGGGTGCACGGGCCCGCGCTCCGTGGTGCGCGCGGAGCGCGCGACGCGCGCCACCCGCGCAACCTCGAAGGGCACGAGCCGGTCCTCGATGGCGGCGCCGATGGCGCCGTAGCCGACGACGAGGACGTTCCGGTCGGCGAGGGCCTGGTGGAAGCCGCCCTGCCAGTGGCCCCGCTGCTGGTCACGGACGAAGCCGGGGATGCCGCGCAGGGAGGCGAGGGTGAGGGTGAGCGCGAGTTCGGCGGTGCTCGCCTCGTGCACCCCGCGCGCGTTGCAGAGCCGGACGCCCGGTACCAGGGAGGAGAGGTGCGCGGTGATGTCGTCCACGCCGGCGGTGAGCGTCTGGACGACCCGGAGGCCGGTCATCCGCTCCAGGGGCCGCGCCTTGACGGTCTGGCGCTTCATGTAGGGCACCACGTACACGACGCAGTCCGCGGGGTCCGCGGGGAACTCCTGCGTGCCGTCCTCGCCGCCGTCCCAGAAGAGGTAGTCGAGGCCCTCGGGGAGTCCGTGGATCTCCTCCGGCGGAATGGGAAGCCATACGTCTGCGGTCATGCCCAGGAGGCTATGTCAGGGGAGGGTGTGCGCAGCGGTTAGGTTGGGGAGCCAGGAGAGGGAGGTTCACGAGCAGGTGGAGCGCAGGACGATCGGCGCGGGGGCGCTCTCGGTGGGGGCTGTCGGGCTCGGCTGCATGCCGATGAGCTGGGCGTACAGCGGGTCGCGGCAGCGGGGGGACGAGTCGCTGAGGGCCGCGCACCGGGCGTTGGACCTGGGCTCGACGCTGCTGGACACGGCCGACATGTACGGCCCGTTCACCAACGAGCTGCTGCTCGGGCGGGTGCTGAAGCAGCGGCGCGGGGAGGCCTTCGTGTCGACGAAGGCCGGGCTGCTGGTGGGGGAGCAGCACATCGTGGCCAACGGCCGCCCGGGATATGTGAAACGGGCGTGCGACGCGTCGCTGCGGCGGCTCCAGACGGACGTCATCGACCTCTACCAGCTGCACCGCGCCGACCCCGAGGTCCCGGTGGAGGAGACGTGGGGCGCGATGGCCGAGCTGGTGCGGGCCGGGAAGGTGCGGGCGCTGGGACTGTGCGCGATGGGGGCGCGCGGGGGCCGGCGTTCGGGGACGGGGATGCATGACGGAACGCTTCGGCAGCTGCGGCGGGTGCAGCAGGTCTTCCCGGTGAGCGCGGTGCAGGCCGAGCTGTCGGTGTGGTCGCCGGAGGCGCTGGACGCGCTGCTGCCGTGGTGCGAGGCGCGGGGGGTGGGCTTCCTGGCGGCGATGCCGCTGGGCAACGGCTACCTGACCGGGACGCTCAGGCCGGGCGAGGGCTTCGAGCGCGACGACGTGCGGGCCCGCCATCCGCGTTTCACCGCCGAGATGATGGCGGCCAACCAGCCGATCGTGGCGGGCCTGCGGCGGGTGGCCCGGCGCCACGGGGACGACGTGACGCCGGCGCAGGTGGCGCTGGCGTGGACGCTGGCCCAGGGCCGTCATGTGGTGCCGGTGCCGGGGGCGAAGCGGGAACGCTGGGTGACGGAGAACGCGGCGGCGGCCGCACTGCGGCTGACTCCCGAGGACCTCGCGGAACTGTCGTCCCTCCCGCCCGCCCTGGGCTCCTGGGACTGACACCCCTCGCCGTCCAAAACTGACCGAAATCGATCGCCCTCCGGGCAATTCCGGTGGCCGAGGGTGACGAAAAACGATCGTGGGGGGGGCGGCGCCGGGGCAACCCTGTCGGCGGTGGACAACGCCCGCGTGGTGAACGGGCGCGGGGACGCGGTGAATTCGGCGGAGCGGGATCGGGGACTCGGGGGGTGCCGGGCGGGTAGGTGGAGTAGAACGTGGCGGAGGACGCCCGCGGCGAAGGGACCATGATCGTGCGACGTCGAGCCAGGACGGCGGCCGTGCTGACCGCCACCGCGCTCCTGCTGGCCGGCTGCTCCTCCGGCGGCCCGGCACCGTCCGGCGACGGGAGTGGGACGGGAACGGGGACGGGGACGGGGACGGCGAGCGCCGTCGCGCCGACCGCGCGCGCGAGCGAGACGCCGCCGCCCGCCAAGGGCTCGGTGCGGGTGGTGCGCACCGTCGCCGAGGGCCTGAAGACCCCGTGGGGCCTCGCTCCCCTGCCCGGCGGGGGCCTGCTGGTGTCCTCCCGCGACGACGGGACGATCACCCGGGTCGACGAGAGGACCGGCAGGAAGACCGAGCTGGGCAAGGTCTCCGGTGTCTCGGCGGCCGGCGAGGGCGGCCTCCTCGGCATCGCCCTCTCCCCCGACTTCGCCTCGGACCGCATGGTCTACGCGTACTTCACCTCCGCCTCCGACAACCGCGTCGTCCGCATGCTGTACGACGACAAGCGCCCCGAGGGCGATCAACTGGGCGCCCCCGACACGGTCTTCCGCGGCATCCCCAAGGGCTTCATCCACAACGGCGGCCGCATCGCCTTCGGCCCGGACGGCATGCTCTACGCGGGCACGGGAGAGAGCGGCGAACGGGGCCTGGCGCAGGACACCAAGTCCCTCGGCGGCAAGATCCTGCGCATGACCCCGGACGGCGACCCCGCCCCCGGCAACCCCTTCCCCGACTCCCCCGTCTACTCCTACGGCCACCGCAATGTGCAGGGCCTGGCCTGGGACGACAGACAGCGGCTGTTCGCCTCGGAGTTCGGCCAGGACACCTGGGACGAGCTGAACGCGATCAAGCCGGGCGACGACTACGGCTGGCCCGACGCCGAGGGCCGCTCGTCCGACGGCAAGTACCACAACCCCATCGCCCAGTGGCACACCGACGAGGCGTCCCCCAGCGGCATCGCCCTCGTCGACGGCGTCGTCTGGATGGCGGGGCTGCGGGGCCGGCGCCTGTGGCGGATCCCGCTCGACGGCACGACGGCCTCGGCCGCCCCCCAGGCGTTCCTCGACGGACGGTACGGCCGCCTCCGCACGGTGGCCTCCGCGGGCGGCGACCGGCTGTGGCTGATCACCAGCAACACGGACGGCCGCGGCGACCCGAAGCCGGACGACGACCGAATCCTGGAACTGGAAGTGCGCTAGCCCAGGCCCGGGTGCCGGGCCCGCTCAAGGTCGGGGGGCGTCGTGGCTTCGTCGTCCGGTGGTGAGGGTGTCCTCGGTTCCGGTCGGGAACAGCGCCAGCCGGTGGGCCACGGCCGCCGCCTCGCCGCGGCCGGAGACGCCCAGCTTGCCGAGGATGTTGGAGACGTGGACGCTCGCCGTCTTCGGGGAGATGACGAGTTCCTCGGCTATCTGCCGGTTGGTGCGGCCCGCGGAGACCAGCCGCAGGACGTCCCGCTCCCGGCCGGTGAGGCCGAGCGCCCGGACGGGGTCCTCGGGAGCCGCCGCCCGCCGTGCGCCGCCGGGGGCGAGTCCGGCACGCCGGGCGACGAGCGCGACGGCGTCGGCGAGCGGGCGGGCACCGAGGTGGACGGCGACGGCCGAGGCGAGCCGGAGCAGTTCGGCGGCGCGGTCGCGGTCGTCGTCCCCGCGGCCCGGGAGCAGGGCCTCGGCGAGCCGGAACCGGACGCGGGCGAGGTCGTGGGGGCGCTCCAGGGGTTCGACGGCGCAGACCACCTCCGACCAGTCGTCCGCCGTGTCCTCGCCCCGGGCACGGGCGACCTCGGCCCGCACCCACCGCTCATGGGCCCGCCAGACCGGCGCGCCGGTGGTGAGGTTCCGGGCCGTGGTCGTGATGCGGTCGAGCGCCTCGGCACGGCCCGGTGCGGCGGCGGGCAGGTCGCGGACGTCGGACTCGGCGGTGGCGGCGACGAGCAGCAGCGGCCAGCCGTAGCGCTGGGTGCCGGGCGGGAGGCCGGACTCCAGCGCACGGCCGAGTTCCGCGCGGGCGTCGGCCGGCCGGCCCTCCGCGGCGGCGACACCGAGCGCCGTGACGAAGAGCGGAACGGCCTGCTGGGGTGTTGCGTCACGGCCGCCGAAGCGGGCGCGGGCCTCGGCGAGCCGACGGCGGGCCTCGGGCAGGTCGCCGCGCAGGAGGGCCAGCACGGCGAGACAGGTGGCGGCGGCGCCCTGGGGTTCGGCGCCCCGCCCGCGGCGGATCACACGCAGGGCGGCATCGGTGGCCTCGTCCCAGCGGCCGAGGGCGTACAGGGACTCGGCGAGGTTGCCCCACACCCATGCCTCGGACTCCAGTTGGCCGAACTCCCGGGTGTAGACGGCGCCTTCCTCCAGGAGGGCCACGGCCTCGCGGGAGCGGCCGACCGATTCGAGCGCGGCGGGGAGATTGACGTAGGCGCGGCCGGCGACGAAGGGGATGCCGAGGTCGAGGGCGCGGCGCCGGACGTCGGCCATCTGCGCGAGCCCGGCCTCGGTGTCTCCCGCGTCGACGGTGAGTCCGCCGAGGGTGAGGCGGGCGTTGAGCTCGGTCTCGTGGGCGCCGACCATGCGGGCGTACTCCACGGCCCGCTCGGCGGCGGAGAGGGCGTCGGGGCCGGGGGCGTGGGCCATCAGCCAGGAGGCGACGCTGCCCAGGACCTCGGCGTGCACCTCGGAGGGCGGCAGACCGCGGACGAGGTCCTGCGCGGTGGCCAGTTCCTTCCAGCCGTCGCCGCGGGCCTGCGCCTGGACGAGCCGGGAGCGCTGGGTCCAGAACCAGGCGGCGCGCAGCGGATCGTCCTCGTCCGCCAGGAGGCGCAGGGCCCGCCGGGTGATCGTCAGGGCGCGTTCCCGCTCGCCGCTGAGCCGGCCGGCGACGGCGGCCTCGGCCATCAGGTCGAGAAGGTCCAGCGGGGCGGTGGCCGGGTCGCGGCCGCCGGGTGGGTAGGCCTCGGTGCAGTCGGCGGGGCGCAGGGCGTCGCGCACGGCCCGCGGTGCGGTGTCCCAGAGTTCCATCGCCCTTTCCAGCAGGCCCAGTTGCTCGCTGTAGGCGTGCCGGCGGCGGGCCGTGACGGAGGCGTCCAGGACGGCGGGCAGGGCCTTGGCGGGATCGCCCGCGCGGTACCAGTGACCGGCCAGGCGCAGGACGTGTTCGCCGACGGGGACCAGGGCGGGGTCGGCCTCCAGGGCTTCGGCGTAGGAGCGGTTGAGGCGGGCGCGTTCGCCGGGCAGCAGGTCGTCGGCGACGGCCTCGCGGACGAGGGAGTGCCGGAAACGGTAGCCGTCGCCGCCGGGGGCGGGGACGAGGATGGTGGCGTTGACGGCGGCCCGCAGGGCCTCGATGAGGTCGTCCTCGCCGAGCCGGGCGACGGCGGCGAGCAGCCGGTGCTCCACGGTGGAGCCGCCCTCGGCGACGGTCCGGGCGACCCGCTGGGCGGTCTCGGGCAGTGCCTCCACGCGGACCAGGAGCAGGTCGCGCAGGGAGTCGGTGAGGCCGGTGCGGCAGCCCTCGTGGGCGGCGACGGCGAGTTCCTCGACGAAGAAGGCGTTGCCGTCGGAGCGTTCGAAGAAGGCGTCGACCTGGGCGGGGGCGGGTTCGGCGGCGAGGATGCCGGCGATCTGGCGGCCGACCTCGTCGCGGGTGAAGCGGGCCAGGTCGAAGCGGCGGACGGTGCGCAGCCGGTCCAGTTCGGCGAGGAGGGGGCGCAGGGGGTGGCGGCGGTAAATGTCGTCGGAACGGTAGGTGGCGAGGAGGACGAGGCGGCCGGTGCGCAGGGTGCGCAGGAGGTACGTGAGGAGGTGGCGGGTGGAGGCGTCGGCCCAGTGCAGGTCCTCCAGGGCGAGGACGACGGTGCGGTCGGCCGAGACGCGCTCCAGGAGGCGGGCGGTGAGGTCGAAGAGGCGGGCCGTGCCCTCCTCGTCGTGCCGGTCGGTGCCGCGGGCGGGCGCGGCCTCGGCCAACTCGGGCAGGAGGCGCGCGAGTTCGTCCTCCTGGCCGGCCACGGCTGCGGCGAGTTCGGCGGGCAGGGCACGGCGCAGGGCGCGCAGGGCGGTGGAGAAGGGCGCGAAGGGCAGTCCGTCGGCGCCGATCTCCACGCAGCCGCCGAGCGCGACGACGGCGCCCCGGCGGTCCGCGGCACGGGCGAACTCCTCGACGAGCCGTGTCTTGCCGACGCCGGCCTCCCCGCCGAGCAGCAGCGCCTGCGGCTCGCCCTCGGCGGCGCGGGCGAGCGCGTCGTCCAGCGTGCGCAACTCCTCGGCACGCCCGACGAACACGGGACTGACGGATCTGGTCTCCACGGTCCCGAGCATCGCACGGCCCGTCGGCACCCCGGCAGACGTTGTCCACAGGCCGACCGTCCCAGTCATATCAACAGCCTGACCGGCCGTGAGAGCAGGGAAAGCGGGGGGAGCGGCGGGAGCGGGGACAGCAGACGCTCGGGGGCGGGGCGGCCGTGCGATGTGGCCGCGCCTCGCGCCGGGAGCCCCGCCGCAAGAAGCGCCGGAACGTGCGCCGGCGCGGTCCACGCCGGCTCCGGACCGCCTCGCCGACCAGACGCTCGTACGCGGCCCTGCGCAGGAGTTCGTCGGTGTGGGCGCGCTGGAGCGCGCGAAGGGTGTACTCGGGCATGGTGTGTCCCTGGTGAGAGCGGGTTTCGGCATCGCGTCGAGCGATGCCTCCACCGTCGGCCCCCAGGCGGGACCGCCGCATCGGGAGGTTTCCGCATCTTCGCCTCGGCCGGCGGACCCCGGACACGCCTAAGGGGCCTCAGACACCCCGCGTGGTGCTCGCGGACGGATCTGAGACCCCTTGTGGCGTGCGGTGGTTCAGTTGGTCGAGGGCAGTCCGAGCAGCGCGTCGGAGTACTTGAGCACGGCCAGCAGCAGCCCGACGACGCCGAGCGAGACGCCCGCCCAGGCGACGGACTTGATCCAGGGCGCCTGCTGCCCGCCGGGGGCGCCGAACGCGGGCCGGGCCAGGGTGACGACACCGGTGACCAGGGCGAGCAGCGCAAACACTCCGGCCCACAGCGCGGTGGCGTGCCAGGCGTCGCCGTACACCTCCTTGACCTGCGTGGCGACGCTCGCCGTCGAGGAGGTCTGGAGCTGTCCGACGAGGGTCTCGCGCGCGGAGGCGACCGTGCCGATCCAGCCGCCGTTGAGCGAGACGAGGCCGAGCGCGGCCGAGACGACGGCGGCGGCACCCTGTCCCACACCCGAGGGCCGCTCCGCCCCTGCGGGCTCCTCGGACGCGTCGAGCTCCCCGGACTCGTCAAGGTCCCCGAGCGCGTCGGACTCCTCCGACGCGTCGGACGCGGAAGGCTCCCCGGAACCGACGGTCCCGGCACCCTCCGCGGCCTCCACGGGCTTCCGCCGGTCCACCGCCTCGGCGGGCTCCGCGGGCCTCTCCTGGTCCACGGCCTGCCCGGTCGACCCGGTTCCCTCCGTCACCTCGTCCTTCACGTCGTCGTCCCCTGCTCCGGCGGCCGCCGCGGCCCCGGATTCGTCCACTGTCTTCGTTCCCATGCCCCGCACCGTACGGACGCTGTCTGAGAGGTCTCTTAATGATCGCTGTGCACGGCCCGCGCGCGGGCGGCACGCCACTCGGGGGCCAGCACCGACCACACCTCGACGTCGTGCCGTTCGCCCCTGTGCGGATAGCTCTCGCGCAGCACCCCGTCGCGGCTCATCCCGAGGCGCCGCGCGACCTCGATGCTCGGCCGGTTGCCGGAGGACGCGTACCACTCGACGCGGTGGATGCCCCGCTCGTTCACCGCCCAGTCGACGAGGACGGTGACGGCCCGCGTGATCAGGCCCCGGCCGGTCGCCGCAGGTTCCAGCCAGCAGCCGACCTCGCAGGTGCCGTGGGCCGCGTCGAAGGTCCGGAACAGGACCCCGCCGACCAGCTCCCCCTCGCGCCAGATCCCGTGCAGGGAGCCCGAGTCGGCGGCGCGCTTGTCGGCGTACGAGGTGAGCACGGCCCGCGCGGAGTCGACGTCGGTCTCGCGGGAGCCGAAGGCGATGTACTGACCGATGAACTCCCGTCCCCTGTCGAGGTGCGCCAGGAACTCCTCGGCGTGCCAGGGCTCCAGGGGCCGCAGTTCGGCTCCGTCGTCACCCAGGGATATCGCGTACATCCTGCCGTCGCTCCTTCGCGCGTTCCTCTACGGACGCGTCGAGCCTTTCATGGACGGCGGGCGCCCCGTTCAGTCGAACTGGTCGCCGAGCGCCATGACCATCACGCCGCCGACCAGCAGCCACAGCGCCCTGCGGGTACGTCCGCGCAGACCGAGGAACGCGCCGAGCGCGCACACGGCGGCACCGAGGGCGTAGGCGGCCACCACCAGGGCGGGTGCGGAGCGGGCGAGGCGGAGCAGCGCGGCGGCGAGCCCCGCGAGGCACAGCAGGGCCCCGGAGGCGGCGGCGGACCAGCGGACCCGGCGCGCGCCCCCGGCGTACTCCTCCTCGTCGCCGTCGTCCTGGCCCTCGTTCCCGAAGGGCCGGCCCTCGTCGGCGCCCTCGAAGCCCGCGTCCACGCCCTCGCCCCCGCTCTCGGGAGCGGCGTCCTCCCCGTCGCCCCCGGGGCCCGCGCCCGCGGCATGCTCGTCGGCGCCGTCGGCGGGCTCCCGCGGCTCCGACCCGGGCGGTGTCGTGTCGACCGAACTCCTACGCATCCCCCTCCCGTACGCAGGAACCACCGCGCCCGTTCACCCCGCACCGGACATGTGTTCGCGCCCCGGAAGGACCTCGGGGGGACACGCCGGTGTCGGCGTGTCCCCCCGGGGCTTCGGTGAACGCGGGATCAGCCCTCGCTGACGCCCAGCTTCTCCAGGATCAGCTCCTTGACGCGGGCCGCGTCGGCCTGGCCGCGGGTGGCCTTCATGACCGCCCCGACCAGCGCGCCGGCCGCGGCCACCTTGCCGCCGCGGATCTTGTCGGCGACGCCCGGGTTGCCGGCGATGGCCTCGTCGACGGCCGTGCCCAGCGCGGAGTCGTCGGAGACGACCTTCAGGCCGCGCTTCTCGACGACCTCGTCCGGGGTGCCCTCGCCGGCGAGGACGCCCTCGATGACCTGGCGGGCCAGCTTGTCGTTGAGGTCACCGGCCGCGACCAGCGCGGTGACCCGGGCGACCTGCTCCGGTGTGATGGCCAGTTCGTCCGGCGCGACGCCCGACTCGTTGGCGCTGCGCGCCAGTTCGCCCATCCACCACTTGCGGGCGGAGGCCGCGTCGGCACCGGCGTCGATCGTGGCGACGATCAGGTCCAGCGCACCGGCGTTGAGGATGGCCTGCATGTCGGTCGCCGAGACCCCCCACTCCTCGCGGAGCCGGTTGCGGCGCACCAGCGGCAGTTCGGGCAGCACGGCGCGGATCTCCTCGACCCACGCGCGGGAGGGCGCCACCGGCACCAGGTCGGGCTCCGGGAAGTACCGGTAGTCCTCGGCCTCCTCCTTCACCCGGCCGGAGGTCGTCGACCCCGTGTCCTCGTGGAAGTGGCGGGTCTCCTGGATGATCGTGCCGCCGGACGAGAGCACGGCCGCGTGCCGCTGGATCTCGAAGCGGGCCGCGCGCTCCACGGACCGCAGCGAGTTGACGTTCTTGGTCTCGGAGCGGGTGCCGAACTTCTCGGTGCCGTTCGGGCGCAGCGACAGGTTCACGTCGCAGCGCATCTGGCCCATCTCCATCCGGGCCTCGGAGACACCGAGCGCCCTGATGAGCTCGCGCAGCTCACGCACGTACGCCCGCGCGACCTCGGGGGCGCGCTCGCCGGCGCCCTCGATCGGCTTGGTGACGATCTCGATGAGCGGGATGCCCGCGCGGTTGTAGTCGAGCAGCGAGTGCGAGGCGCCGTGGATACGGCCCGTCGCGCCGCCGACATGGGTGGACTTGCCGGTGTCCTCCTCCATGTGGGCGCGCTCGATCTCCACGCGGAAGGTCTCCCCGTCCTCCAGCTGCACGTCGAGGTAGCCGTCGTAGGCGATCGGCTCGTCGTACTGGGAGGTCTGGAAGTTCTTCGGCATGTCCGGATAGAAGTAGTTCTTCCGGGCGAAGCGGCACCATTCGGCGATCGAGCAGTTCAGCGCGAGGCCGATCCTGATGGCGGACTCGACGCCGGTCGCGTTGACGACCGGGAGCGCGCCGGGCAGGCCGAGGCAGGTCGGGCAGGTCTGCGAGTTGGGCTCGGCGCCCAGCTCGGTCGAGCAGCCGCAGAACATCTTGGTCCTGGTGCCGAGTTCGACGTGGACCTCAAGGCCCATGACGGGGTCGTACGACGCCAGCGCGTCCTCGTACGACACCAGGTCGGTCGTGGTGGTCACGGTGAAACTTCCCTCTCAGCCCAGCAGGACGTCGTCGTCGCCCAGCCGCTTCAACTCGCGGTAGAGGATGGCGAGGCCGGTGACGATGGCGACGGCGGAGACGGTGGCGTCGACGAGCCGCAGCGTGTCGTGCTCGGCACGGGCCTTCTTGATCTGCTTGGCGACACCGAACGCGCCGAACGCGGTGGTGGCCATCGACAGGTACGTACCGGACTTGGACTTCTTGAAGCCCTTGGCCTTCGACAGTGCGTTGCTCACAGCGACGGAGCCTCCTCAAGGAGCGGGTGCCCCCACTTTTCCACGAAGGCTGCCTCGACGGCGGCACCCACCCTGTACAGGCGGTCGTCCTTCAGCGCCGGGGCGATGATCTGGAGGCCGACCGGGAGGTTGTCCTCGGGGGCGAGACCGCAGGGCAGCGACATGGCCGCGTTGCCCGCCATGTTCGTGGGGATGGTGCACAGGTCGGCGAGGTACATCGCCATCGGGTCGTCGGCGCGCTCGCCGATCGCGAAGGCGGTGGTCGGGGTCGTCGGGGAGACGATCACGTCGACCTGCTCGAACGCCTTCTCGAAGTCGCGCGTGATGAGCGTGCGGACCTTCTGCGCGGAGCCGTAGTAGGCGTCGTAGTAACCGCTGGAGAGGGCGTAGGTGCCGAGCATGATGCGGCGCTTGACCTCGGGGCCGAAGCCCGCCTCACGGGTGAGGGAGGTGACCTCCTCGGCCGAGTGGCCGCCATCGTCGCCCGTGCGCAGGCCGTAGCGCAGGCCGTCGAAGCGGGCGAGGTTGGAGGAGCACTCGGACGGCGCGATCAGGTAGTACGCCGACAGGGCGAGGTCGAAGGACGGGCAGTCCAGCTCGACGATCTCGGCGCCGAGCCCCTTGAGCAGGTCGACGGACTCGTCGAAGCGCTGGAGCACGCCGGCCTGGTAGCCCTCGCCGCGGAACTGCTTGACGACGCCGACGCGCAGGCCGGCGACGCTGCCGTTGCGGGCGGCCTCGACAACCGGCGGGACCGGGGCGTCGATGGACGTCGAGTCGAGCGGGTCGTGCCCGGCGATGACCTCGTGCAGCAGGGCCGCGTCCAGGACCGTACGCGCGCAGGGGCCGCCCTGGTCGAGGGAGGACGAGAACGCCACCATGCCGTAGCGGGACACGGAGCCGTAGGTGGGCTTGACGCCGACCGTGCCGGTGACGGCGGCCGGCTGGCGGATGGAGCCGCCGGTGTCGGTGCCGATGGCGAGCGGCGCCTGGAAGGAGGCGAGCGCGGCGGAGGAGCCGCCGCCGGAGCCGCCCGGGATCCGGGTGAGGTCCCAGGGGTTGCCGGTCGGGCCGTAGGCGCTGTTCTCGGTGGAGGACCCCATGGCGAACTCGTCCATGTTGGTCTTGCCGAGGATGACGACGTCGGCGGCCTTCAGGCGCTTGGTGAGCGTCGCGTCGTACGGCGGGATCCAGCCTTCGAGGATCTTCGAGCCGACGGTCGTCGGGATGCCCTTGGTGGTGAAGATGTCCTTCAGCGCGAGCGGGACGCCGGCCAGCGGGCCGAGCTTCTCGCCGCGGGCGCGCTTCTCGTCGACGGCGCGGGCCTGCGCGAGGGCGCCCTCGCGGTCGACGTGCAGGAAGGCGTGGACCTTCTCGTCCACGGCCTCGATCCGGGCCAGGTGCGCCTCGGTGACCTCGACGGCCGTCAGCTCGCCGGAGGCGATCCTCTCGGCGGTCTCGGCGGCCGTGAGCTTGATGCAGTATTCGATATTTTTGGCCGTCATGGGATTCAGTCCTCCCCCAGGATCTGCGGCACCTTGAAACGCTGCTGCTCCTGGGCCGGGGCGCCGGAGAGCGCCTGCGCGGGGGTGAGCGAGGGACGGACCTCGTCCGCGCGCATGACGTTCGTCAGCGGCAGCGGGTGCGAGGTCGGCGGTACGTCTTGGTCGGCGACCTCGCTGACGCGGGCGACCGCGCCGATGATGTCGTCCAGCTGGCCCGCGAAGTGGTCGAGCTCTTCGGGCTTCAGCTCCAGACGCGCCAGCCGGGCGAGGTGGGCGACCTCCTCGCGCGTGATGCCAGGCATGCAGCGATCCTCTGGGGTGAGTGTGTGTGGTTTGGGGCCAATCCTATGGGGCAGGGCAGGGTGCCCGTGAAACGGTTTGCCGCGACCCCGGGACGGAGCCCTCCCCCGGACCTCCCCCGGCCCTCACACCGGGCGCGCGGCGGGGCGGCTGCCCGCGCCCGCGGCGGAGCCGGACCGTAACCTCACTCGGCGGCCGGGAGGGCGGCCCGCGGCCGCTGCCATCCCCGTGCCCCGCGCGCGAGCAGCCAGGCCGTCGTCTCCTCTGCGGGCATCGCCGCCGCGACCAGCCAGCCCTGTACGGCGTCGCAGCGCAGGTCCCGCAGCCGCTCCCAGGTCTCGTCGTCCTCGACGCCCTCGGCGACGACCAGCAGCCCCAGCGAGTGCGCCAGGTCGACGGTGCAGCGCACGATCTCCGCGTCCTCCGTGTCCACGGCGAGCCGCGCGACGAACGACCGGTCGATCTTCAGCTCGCTCACCGGCAGCCGCCGCAGGTGCACCAGCGACGAGTAGCCGGTGCCGAAGTCGTCCAGGGACATCTTCACGCCGTGCCCGGTGAGCGCGGCGAGGGTGTCGGCGGCCCGCTGCGGGTCCTCCAGCAGCACGTGCTCGGTGATCTCCAGCTGGAGCGCCCCGGCCGGGACCCCGTGCCGGGCCAGGCGGGCGGCCACCGAGCCGGCGAACCCGGGGGTGTGGACGTCGCGCGGGGAGACGTTGACCGCGACCGGCACGGTGAGCCCCTGGGCACGCCACCGGGCGACCTGGCCGAGCGCCGTCTCCAGCACGTACTCCGTGAGGTGGGGCATCAGCCCGGAGGACTCGGCTATGGCTATGAACTCGTCCGGCGGAACCTTCCCGCGCTCGGGGTGCACCCAGCGCACCAGTGCCTCCAGACCGGCGACCTTGCCGTCGAAGCGCACCTTGGGCTGGTAGTGCAGCTGCACCTCGTGGGCGTCGAGCGCCCGGCGCAGATCGCCGAGCAGCCCGAGCCGGTCCGGGGTGTTGGAGTCCCGCTTGGACTCGTAGACCTCGACGCCGGTGCGGTCCCGTTTCGCCTGGTACATGGCGACGTCCGCGCGGCGCAGCAGCCCTTCCGCGTCCAGGGCGTGGTCGGGGAAGACCGCGACGCCCGCGCTGGCCTCCAGGACGAGGGTGAGCCCGTCGAGGTCGAGCGGGGAGCTGAGCGCGGTGACGAGGTTGCGGGCGACCCGGGTGGCCGAGGTGGTGGAGTCGGCGACCGGCAGCAGCACCGCGAACTCGTCGCCGCCGAGCCGCGCGGCCTCCGCCCCGCGCGGCAGGGCCAGCCGCAGCCGGTCCGCGATCTGGAGCAGCAGCCGGTCACCGGCGAGATGCCCGAGGGTGTCGTTGACCGACCGGAACCGGTCGAGGTCGATCAGCATGAGGGCGGCGCGGGCGCCGATGCGCTCGGCGTCGTCCAGGGCCGTCCAGATCCGCTCCAGCAGCCACTGCCGGTTGGGCATCCCGGTGAGCGGGTCGCGCAGTTGCTCCTCCGCGCGGGCGCGGGCCATCCACAGGGTGGAGTCGAGGGCGATCAGCGGGATCGCGAACAGTGGGAGCAGCACGGGCCGGGCGGCGGCGACCACACAGATCAGCGGGGCGATGCCGAGCAGCGCGACCGCGACCAGGCCCTGTCTGACGAGGGCGGTGCGGGCCACGGTGGGCAGTCCGCCGCCGCGCGGGGTGTGCAGGTACCAGAGCAGAGCGCGGCTGACCAGCAGGTAGGCGCCGGCGGCGAGGACGACCTCGGGGACGGTGGCGACGGTCCACTGGTCGGGCGTCCAGGGCGCCTCGACGCTGGGCACGCGCCCGCAGCCGCCGAGCAGCAGCGCGCCGGCGCCGATGCCGAGGATGTCCACCGCGCCGTGCAGCACGCCCTGCCGCCAGCGGTGGCGCCGGGCGACGCCGACCAGGACGACGACGGTGAGGCTGACCATGCCGGCGGGCACCCAGCCGTACAGCAGCAGGACGGCGAGGGTGAGGGCGGCGCCCGAGCCGGTGCCGCCCCACCAGCGGGCGCGGCCGAGCATGACGAGGTGGCCGACGATGATGCCGGTGAGCACGGCGAGCGACCAGCCAGCCGTGCCCGAGGGGAAGAGGGCGTGGTTGCCGGTGAACGCGCGGAAGAAGCCGAGGGCAAGGGCGAGGGCGGCGGCAGCGACGACGGTGGTGGGCAGGGCGGGCCAGGTCAGCCGGCGTTCGCTGTCGCTGCTCGGCAGGGCGGGGGCGCCGACGGCGCCGAGGACCGCCCGGGACACGGGTGAGCAGTCGTCGGCGGCGGGCTTCACGGGGGCGCCGGGGCGGTCCGGGGCACGTCCCGCGCGCGGACTCCCCCTCCGGGCGAGCGCCTTGCGGCGCAGGCGCAGCCATGAGTCCGGGGCGGCGCTCTCGGTCGGTTCCATTCCCGTCCCTCTCACAGCCGGCGGTGCCCACGCCACGCGGATCGATGCCCGACGACCATCAACGGCTCCGCGTTCGAAAACTCTTCCCCGTACCCTTCACACGCACGGAGATGCCCCGACCGCAGCTGGGCACGGCAGGCGCACAACTCAACAGTAGGCCGCAGAAGGCTTCCACGGGCAGCGGTCGTCGACGGTTGCCCGAATGCGCCCTCGCCACCCGTATGCATCTGGTATGCGCCGATCGAGTGGTCTTCAACCGCTACTCCCCGGTCGGGAGCGCGACTTCGGCCGCCGCTTCCGTGCCCCGCTCCAACAGGACGGTGAAACCGTCCTCATTCAGGACGGGAACCTTCAATTGCACCGCCTTGTCGTACTTCGATCCCGGATTGTCCCCCACGACGACGAACGCCGTCTTCTTGGACACCGAACCGGTCACCTTCGCGCCTTGGCTCTGGAGTGCCTCCTTGGCGCCGTCCCGGGTGAAGTTCTCCAGCGTCCCGGTCACGACGACCGTGATGCCTTCGAGGGGGCGGGGGCCCTCGTCCTCGCCGGACGCCTCCTCCTCCATGCGGACGCCGGCGGCCTTCCACTTGCGCAGGATCTCCTGGTGCCAGTCCTCGGCGAACCACTCCTTGAGCGAGGCCGCGATGATCGGGCCGACGCCGTCGGTGCCGGCCAGCTCCTCCTCGGTGGCCTGCTCGATGCGTTCGACGGAGCGGAACTCGCGGGCCAGCGCCTCGGCCGCGACGGGCCCGACGTGACGGATCGACAGACCGGTCAGCACGCGGGCGAGCGGACGCTCCTTGGCCGCGGCGATGTTGTCCAGCATGGCGAGCGCGTTCTTGCGCGGCCCGCCCTCCTGGTTGGCGAAGACGAGGGCGACCTTCTCCTCGCCGGTCTTCGGGTCCCGCTTGGGCAGGCCGCTGTCCTGGTCGAGGACGTACGCCTTGATGGGCAGCAGCTGCTCGACGGTGAGGTCGAACAGGTCGCCCTCGTCCGTCAGGGGCGGCTCTGCGGGCTCCAGGGGCTTGGTCAGGGCGGCGGCTGCCACGTAGCCGAAGTGCTCGATGTCCAGCGCCTTGCGGCCCGCGAGGTAGAACAGCCGCTCCCGCAACTGGGCGGGGCACGCCCGCGCGTTGGGGCAGCGCAGGTCGATGTCGCCCTCCTTCATGGGGCGCAGCGGGGTCCCGCACTCCGGGCACTCGGCGGGCATCACGAACTCCCGCTCGCTGCCGTCGCGCAGGTCGACGACCGGGCCGAGGATCTCGGGGATGACGTCGCCCGCCTTGCGCAGCACCACCGTGTCGCCGATGAGGACGCCCTTGGCCTTGACCACGTCCTGGTTGTGCAGGGTGGCGAACTCGACCTCGGAGCCCGCGACCGTGACCGGCTCGACCTGGGCGTACGGCGTGACGCGGCCGGTGCGGCCGACGCCCACCTTGATGTCGACGAGGCGGGTGTTGACCTCCTCCGGCGCGTACTTGTACGCGATGGCCCAGCGCGGGGCGCGCGAGGTGGAGCCGAGGCGGCCCTGGAGGCGGATCTCGTCGAGCTTGACGACGACGCCGTCGATCTCGTGCTCCACGGAGTGGCGGTTCTCGCCGTAGTACGCGATGAACTCCCGTACGCCGTCGAGGTCGTCGACCACCCGGTTGTGCGGCGAGGTGGGCAGGCCCCAGGTCTTCAGCAGGTCGTACGCCCCGGAGAGGCGGTCGAGGCCGGTGTAGCCCTCCAGGGCGCCGATGCCGTGGACGACCATGTGTAGCGGGCGGGTGGCGGTGACGCGCGGGTCCTTCTGGCGCAGTGAACCGGCCGCCGCGTTGCGGGGGTTGGCGAAGGGCTTGTCCTCGGCGGCGACCAGGCGTTCGTTCAGCTCGGCGAACTTGTCCATCGGGAAGTAGACCTCGCCGCGGATCTCCACGAGGTCGGGGACGTGCTCGCCGTCCAGCCGGTCCGGGATCTCGGCGATCGTCCGGACGTTGGGCGTGATGTCCTCGCCGGTGCGGCCGTCGCCGCGGGTGGCCGCGCGCGTGAGGCGGCCGTGTTCGTAGGTGAGGTTGACCGCGAGGCCGTCGACCTTGAGCTCGCACAGGAAGTGGTACTCCTGGTCCCCCAGTTCGCGGTGGATGCGGTCGGTCCAGGCGGCGAGTTCGTCGTCGTTGAAGGTGTTGTCGAGCGACATCATGCGCTCGCGGTGCTCGACCGCCGTGAACTCCGTCTCGTACGACCCGGACACCTTCTGGGTCGGCGAGTCGGGCGTGCGCAGTTCGGGGTGCTCCTCCTCCAGGGCCTCCAGGGTGCGCAGGAGCCGGTCGAACTCCGCGTCGCTGACGACCGGGGCGTCCTTCACGTAGTACCGGAAGCGGTGCTCCTCGATCTGCTCAGCGAGCCGCGCGTGCTTCTCCCGTGCCTCGGCGGGCACTGCCGTCTCCGCCTGCTGCTTGTCGCCGGCCACCGTGTGGTCCTCCCGTTACTCTGGGTTGTCCGCGAGGGATCTCGCCGCCCGGACGCAGTGGGCGAGCGCCGCGCGGGCGTACGCGGGGGAAGCGCCCGCGAGGCCGCACGACGGGGTGACCGTGACGGCGTCCGCGAGAAGCCCCGGATGCAGCCCCAGCCTGCGCCACAGCGTCCTGACACCCATGACGCTACCGGCAGGGTCTGACAACGGGGTGTCCGTGCCGGGGACGACACCGGCGAACAGCCGTGTCCCGCCCTCCACGGCCTCGCCGATCGCCTCGTCGTCACGTTCGGTGAGCAGCGAGAAGTCGAAGGAGATGCCGCGGGCGCCGGTGCGGCACAGCAGGGCGAAGGGGACGTCGGGCGCGCAGGAGTGGACCACGACCGGGCCGTCGCCGTGGACGCCGACGACGTCGCGGAGGGTGGACTCGACGAGCTGGCGGTCGACGGCGCGGTGGGTGCGGTAGCCGCTGGCGGTGCGGACCTGGCCGCGCAGCACGGGGGTGAGGGAGGGTTCGTCGAGCTGGAGCACGATGCGGGCGCCGGGGATGCGGCGGGCGACCTCGGCGAGGTGCTGGCGCAGGCCCTCGGTGAGGGAGGCGGCGAGGTCGCGGCAGGCGCCGGGGTCGGAGATCGCTGCCTCCCCGTTGCGCAGTTCCAGGGCGGTGGCCAGGGTCCAGGGGCCGACGGCCTGCACCTTGAGGGGGCCCTCGTAGTCCTGGGTGAACTCCTCCAGGGCGTCCAGGTCCTCGCCGAGCCAGGAGCGTGCGCGCCGGGTGTCCCGGCCGGGGCGGTCCCCGATCCGCCAGCCGCTGGGCTCCACGCGCGCGTAGACCTCGACGAGCAGGCCGGCGGTACGGCCGATCATGTCGGCGCCGGGGCCGCGGGCGGGGAGTTCGGGCAGGAACGGGAAGTCCTCGAAGGTGCCGGTGACGGTCCTGGCGGCTTCCCGGGCGTCGCCCCCGGGCAACGATCCGACGCCGGTGGCCGCGCCGAACCTGGGCTGGCTGTTTTCACTCACGGCCCGAAGCCTAAGTCCCTGCGGGGGCGGCCGGCGGCCAACGGTGACCGGGCTGTTCCGTCGCTCCCGGGGCTGTCCTCCTGTCCCGGGGGCTGCCGCCCCCGAACCCCCGCACGGCCCGAACGGCCTCGTCCTCGAACGCCGGACGGGCCGAGTCGTGGTGCCGGTCGGCCTTCAGCGGCCCGGGCGGACCGTCAGGTCGTCGATCTCCGCGTCCCGGGGGAGGTCCAGGGCCGTCAGGATGGTCGTGGCGACCGATTCGGGGTCGATCCAGCGGGCGGGGTCGTAGTCCTTGCCCTCCTGCTGGTGGACCTTGGCCTGCATGGGGCTGGCCGTGCGGCCGGGGTAGACGGAGGTGACGCGGACGCCCGCCGCGTGCTCCTCGGCGCGCAGGGAGTCGGCGAGGGCCTTCAGACCGTGCTTGGACGCCGCGTACGCGGACCAGTCGGCGCTCGCCCGCAGTCCCGCGCCCGAGTTGACGAACAGCACGTGCCCGCGCGTGGCGCGCAGCTGGGGCAGGAACAGCCGGGTCAGCTCGGCGGGGGCGATCAGGTTGACGTTGAGCTGGTGCCGCCAGGACTTGGGGGTCAGTTCCCCGACCGGCCCGAGGTCGACGACGCCTGCGATGTGCAGCAGGGAGTCCACCCGGTCCGGCAGGGTCTGGTGGGAGAACGCCCACGACAGCCTGTCGGGGTCGGCGAGGTCCCCCACCAGCGTTCTCGCCCCGGGGAACTCCGCCGTCAGTTCCTTGGCGCGGCCCGCGGCCCGCGCGTGGAGGACGAGTTCGTCACCGCGCGCGTGCAGCCGGCGGGCCACGGCCGCGCCGATGCCGGAGCCCGCCCCGGTGATCACATGAGTAGCCATGACGGCCATGCTCGCATCACCGCATGCCGAGGCTCTCCTCCAGGTAGGCCAGTGCGCCGACCGGCTCCTCGGCGAAGAACACCAGCTCACCGAGCGGCCTCGGCAGGAACCCCTCGGCCTCCATGCGCCGGAACTGCTCCTTGAGGCCGTCGTAGAAGCCCGCGGAGTTGAGCAGGACCACGGGCTTGTCGGTGTGCCCGTGCTTCTTGAGTTCGAGGATCTCGGTGGCCTCGTCGAGCGTCCCGGTGCCGCCCACCATGATCACCACGCCGTCGGCCTTCTCCAGCAGCAGCCGCTTGCGCTCGGCGAGGTCCGCGGCGACGACCATCTCGTCCGCGTCGGGCCGCGCCTTGGCCTGGAGGAACGTGACGGAGACGCCCACCAGCCGGCCGCCCGCCTCCTGCACCCCGTCGGCGACGACCTTCATCAGGCCGACGTCGGAGCCTCCCCAGACCAGGGTGTGACCGCCCTTGCCGAGGAGTTCCGCGAACTCGCGCGCGGGGCGCGTGTAACGGACGTCGAGGTCGGCGGCGGAGAGGAAGACACAGATGTTCATGCGCCTCACCGTACGCGGGAAGAACCGGGCGCCCGCGAGCGCTCCTGTGGGGAGACCGAAGGAGACGTGATTATGGCCGACGGACACACCATCACCATCGAGCGGGGCGAGCGGCACGTGCGCGTGGTGCACGGGGACCAGGTGCTCGCCGAGTCGGACCGCCCCCTCGTGCTGCGCGAGACGGGCTCGCCCGTGCGGTACTACATCCCGGCCGAGGACGTGCGCCTCGACCTGCTCACCCCGTCCGACACCCACACGATCTGCCCGTTCAAGGGCACGGCGTCCTACTGGTCGCTGCCGAACGCGCCGGACCTCGTGTGGGCGTACCCGGAGCCCAAGGAGGGCGTCGAACAGATCAAGGACCACCTCTGCTTCTACGAAGTGGAAGTGTCGTGACCGATTAATCCCGTGCCCGGTGGCAGTCTGCTCAGGCATGGACAGGCAGATCATCTCGCGCGACGGCACACCGATCGCGTACACACGCGGCGGGCGGGGCCCGGCGGTCGTCCTGGTGAGCGGTGCCATGTCGACGGGCGGCACGCTGGCCCCGCTCGCGGCCCGGCTCGCGGACCGCTGCACGGTGGTCCCGTTCGACCGCCGGGGCCGCGGCGCGAGCGGTGACACACCGCCGTACGCGGTGGCGCGGGAGGTCGAGGACCTGGCCGCGCTCATCGAGGTGGTGGGCGGCACGGCGTCGCTCTACGGCGTGTCCTCGGGCGGCGCGCTGGTGCTGGAGGCGGTGGCGAGCGGACTGCCCGTCGAGCGGGCGGCCGTCTACGAGACGCCGTACGCCGACCACGGGGGCGGTGTGCCGGAGCGCGTCGAGTACAGCGAGCGGCTGGCGCGGGCGCTCGGCGAGGGGCGGCGCGGGGACGCCGTGGAGCTGTTCCTGCGGCTGACCGGGCTGGCCGAGGAGATGATCCAGGGTGCCCGCCGCTCCCCCATGTGGGCCGGGATGGAGGAGATCGCGCCCAGCCTCGCCCACGACGACGCGGTGATGGCCGGCGGTCTGGTGCCCCGGGAGCGGATCGCGTCGATCGGCGTGCCGGTGCTGGCGATCGCGGGCGGCGCGAGCCCGGCGTGGCTGCGGGCGGCGGTCCGGGACGTCGCCGACGTGGCGCCGCGGGGCACGTACACCGTCCTGGAGGACCAGACCCACATGGTGGACCCCGACGTCCTCGCACCGGTCCTGGCGGAGTTCTTCACGGCCTAGGGGACCGCGCCGCTCCCACGCGCGGGGTCGTCCCGGGTCGCCCGCGTGTGGGGTCACCCCAGGTCGGCGCGGACGGTCTCCCGGCCGGGGGCGCCGGTCCGCCACGGCTGCGGCGCGAGGGGGACGGCCTCGGTCACGGGGTCGTGGTGGATGCGCCCTGGCGGCAGGCCGAGGGCGGTCAGCCGGTGCACGGCGGTGGTGACCAGGGCGGGCGGGCCGCTCACGTACACGTCGCGCGTGCCCCGGGCCGCGGCGGCGCGGGTCATCGCCTCGACCAGCGCGGACGGCCCGGCGACCGGCGGGCCGTCGTCGACGACGGTGACCGCCCTCAGCCAGGGGTGACGATTCTCCAGCCGGGTCAGCGCGGGGGCGTCGTACACGTCGTCCGCGCTGCGGGCGCCGAGGTACAGGTGGACGGAGCAGCCCGGAGCGCGCCGTGCGGCCAGGTCCTCGACGAGTGCCCGCGCGGTGGCCCAGCCGGTGCCGGCCGCGACGATCAGCACGTCGCGGGTGAGCGGGTCGTCGAGCGTCATGGCGCCCTGCGCGGGTCCGAGCCGCAGGGTGTCGCCCACGCCGGTGCGGGTCACCAGCGCGTCGCTCACGCCGTCGGGGCCGGTGCGCCGGACGTGGAACTCCAGCTCGCCGTCGCGGCCCGGTGGGGCGACCACCGTGTAGGGCCGCCAGGTGTGCGGCAGCAGCGGGGTCTGGAGGGTCGCGTACTGGCCGGGGCGGTACGGATACGGCTCGGAGGGGCGCACCCGCAGCACGGCGAGGTCCTGGCGGCGGCGCTGGTGGTCGGTGACCGTGCCGCTCCAGTACGCCGGTTCGGCCAGCGCCTCGCGGGCGCCCTCCGCCATGGTGTCGGCGGCGAGGCGGATCATGCGCAGCCACGCCTGCTCCGCCTCCTGGTCGAGCGGGCCCGCCGCGGACCGCCGCAGCGCCTCGGTGAGGGCGTCGGCGAACAGCTCGTAGTGCACGGGCAGCACCCCGAGTTTGCGGTGGTCGCGCCCCAGGCGGGCACAGAAGGCGGTGAGTTCGTCGGGGTGGTCCAGGTGCTCGATCAGGAACCAGAACGCGCGCTCCAGCCGGCTGCGCTGGAAGTCCATCGACGCGGGGAACAACTGCCGCAGATACGGGTGCCGTTGGAACAGGACGTCGTAGAGCCGCCCGATGAGCGCGTCGAAGGGCGTGACGCGGGCGAGGCCGCGGGTGATCAGCTCCTGGTCCGCCGCGGTGTCCTGGGCGCGGGGCCGGCCGGGGGCGTGCGCCGCGCGTGGGGCGGGTGACAGCAGCCGGTCCCGCAGGCGCATGGCCTCCCGGCGGGCGAGCAGGGCGTGGTAGTCGTCGCTCACGGGCGCGCCTCCCCCACGCGGGTGGGGTTCCCGCCGCCCCGCGCGCGGAGGGTCGGGGCCGGGGTCGGTGGGGCTGGGCGGGGCGTCACGGCGGTGTCCTGTCGGCTCTGCGGCGGTGTCCGCGCCGCCGCCGGTCCGGGCGGGGCGCCTCGGCATCACACCACCGTCGGCGGTCCGCGGGCGGCGGCCGAACGGCCCCGCCCCCGGGGCCGTTCGCCCCTTTCGCTCGCCCGTGGGGGCTACGCGACCGCGGCCGTCGCCCGCTCGGTCGTCGCGATGGTCGCCGAGCCGACCACGCGGGTGCCGTCGTAGAGGACGACGGCCTGGCCGGGGGCGACGCCGCGGACCGGCTCGGTGAAGCGCACGCGCAGTTCGCCGTCGACCGGTTCCGCGGTGACCCGGGTCTCGCCGCCGTGGGCACGCAGCTGGGCCGTGTACGTGCCGGGGCCGGTGGGGGCGGTGCCGCACCAGCGGGGCTTGATCGCGGTGAGGGCGACGACGTCCAGGGCGGCGGCCGGGCCGACCGTGACCGTGTTGTCCACCGGGGAGATGTCGAGGACGTAGCGCGGCTTGCCGTCGGCGGCCGGGGTGCCGATGCGCAGGCCCTTGCGCTGGCCGATCGTGAAGCCGTACGCCCCCTCGTGCGTGCCCACCTTGGTGCCGGACTCGTCGACGATGTCGCCCTCGGCCCGGCCGAGGCGCCGCGCGAGGAAGCCCTGGGTGTCGCCGTCGGCGATGAAGCAGATGTCGTGCGAGTCGGGCTTGCGCGCGACGGCGAGGCCGCGGCGCTCGGCCTCGGCGCGGATCTCGTCCTTGGTGGTCACGGTGTCGCCGAGCGGGAACAGGGCGTGGGCGAGCTGCCGCTCGTCGAGGACACCGAGGACGTACGACTGGTCCTTCGCCATGTCGGAGGCGCGGTGCAGCTCGCGGGTGCCGTCGCGACCCATGACCACCTGCGCGTAGTGGCCGGTGCAGACGGCGTCGAAGCCGAGGGCGAGCGCCTTGTCCAGGAGGGCGGCGAACTTGATCTTCTCGTTGCAGCGCAGGCACGGGTTGGGGGTGCGCCCGGCCTCGTACTCGGCGACGAAGTCCTCGACGACGTCCTCGCGGAAGCGGTCGGCGAGGTCCCAGACGTAGAACGGGATGCCGATGACGTCGGCGGCGCGGCGCGCGTCGCGGGAGTCCTCGATGGTGCAGCAGCCCCGCGCGCCGGTGCGGAAGGACTGCGGGTTCGCGGAGAGCGCGAGGTGGACGCCGGTGACGTCGTGCCCGGCTTCCGCGGCGCGGGCGGCGGCGACGGCGGAGTCGACTCCGCCGGACATGGCGGCGAGGACGCGGAGGGGGCGCTGCGGGGTCTCAGTCATAACCCTTCCAGGGTACGGGGCGGCGGGAACCAGGGCCCGCGGGTATCCGTTGACGATCACATGGGGGACACTCAGGCCGACGCGAAGCGCGGCGACTCGGACCGCCGGCTGGGGCGGCGCGCCCTGCTCGTGGGCGGCGTCGTGGCCGCGGTGGGCACGGCGGCGCTGGCCCGCGAGGAGCTGGACCGGCTGTGGTGGCGGCTGCCGGGCGTGGAGCGGCCACGGGTGGCGGGCGCGGTGGACTTCCGTGGCGCGCGCTGGATCGCGGCGTCCCCGGCGAACTACCGGCGGGCGGACCGGCCGGACGACTACCGGATCGACCGGGTGGTCGTCCATGTCACCCAGGGCGGCTACGACAGCGCGGTGAAGGTGTTCCAGGACCCGGGGCACGGGGCGGCGGCGCACTACATCGTGCGGCAGGACGGGCGGGTCACCCAGCTGATCCGCGAGCTGGACGTGGCGTTCCACGCGGGCAACCGGGAGTACAACGAGCGCAGCGTCGGCATCGAGCACGTCGGCTTCGTGGAGAAGGCGTCGTCGTTCACGGACGCGATGTACGCGGCGTCGGCGCGGCTGACGGCGGCGATATGCAAGCGGTACGGCATACCGGTCGACCGGGAGCACGTCATCGGCCACTCCCAGGTGCCGGGCACGGACCACACGGACCCGGGGCCCCACTGGGACTGGGACCGGTACATGAGGCTGGTGCGGGAGGCCCGTGCCGGCCTCGACCGGCCCGCACCGCAGGAGACCCGGGCCGACGCCCCGAAGGGGACGTGAACCGGCGCTCCCCGGTGGAGCGTTGAACCGGCGCCTCGGAGCGGGGGCGAGCCCGGCGGCGCCCCGGTTTCGGGCGGGCGCCCCGGCTCAGGTGAGGCCGGCCGCGCGGGCCCGTTCGACGGCGGGGCCGATCGCCTTGGCGACCGCTTCCACGTCCGCCCTGGTCGAGGTGTGGCCCAGGGAGAAGCGGAGGGTGCCGCGGGCCAGGTCCGGGTCGGTGCCGGTGGCCAGCAGGACGTGGCTGGGCTGGGCGATGCCGGCGGTGCAGGCGGAGCCGGTGGAGCACTCGATGCCCTGGGCGTCCAGCAGGAGCAGCAGGGAGTCGCCCTCGCAGCCGGGGAAGGTGAAGTGGGCGTTGGCGGGCAGCCGGCCCTCGGGCGCGGGGTCGCCGCCGAGGATCGCGTCGGGCACGGCCGCGCGGACGGCGTCGGTCAACTCGTCGCGCAGGGCGCCGATCTCGCGGGCGAACCAGGCCCGGCGCTCGGTGGAGACGCGGGCGGCGACGGCGAAGGAGGCGACGGCCGGCACGTCCAGGGTGCCGGAGCGCACGTGCCGTTCCTGGCCGCCGCCGTGCAGCACGGGCACGGGGGTGTGCTCCCGGCCGAGGACGAGCGCGCCGATGCCGTAGGGGCCGCCGATCTTGTGACCGGAGACGGTCATCGCGGCGAGCCCCGACGCGGCGAAGTCGACGGGGACCTGTCCCGTGGCCTGCACCGCGTCGGAGTGCAGCGGTACACCGAACTCGGCGGCGACGTCGGCCAGTTCACGCACCGGCATGATCGTGCCGATCTCGTTGTTGGCCCACATGACGGTGGCGAGGGCGACGTCGTCGGGGTTACGGGCGATGGCCTCGCGCAGGACCTCCGGGCGGACGCGGCCGTGGGCGTCGACGGGCAGGTACTCGACGGTGGCGCCCTCGTGCTCGCCGAGCCAGTGGACGGCGTCGAGCACGGCGTGGTGCTCGACGGGGCTGCTGAGGACGCGGGTGCGGGCGGGGTCGGCGTCGTGCCGGGACCAGTACAGGCCCTTCACGGCGAGGTTGTCGGCCTCGGTGCCGCCGGCCGTGAAGACGATCTCGCTGGGCCGGGCGCCCAGTGCCTCGGCGACGGTCTCCCGGGCTTCCTCGACCGTGCGGCGGGCCCGGCGGCCGGATGCGTGCAGGGAGGACGCGTTGCCGGTGACGCTCAGCAGGGCGGTCAGAGCCTCTGCCGCCTCGGGAAGCATCGGGGTGGTCGCGGCGTGATCGAGGTAAGCCATGATGGGCCCGATTCTACGGCGCCCCGTTTCCGTGGTCGGCTCCGGCCGGGTGCCTTCCCGCCGCGGCCGGATCGGGGGCCGCGGCGGGGCGTTCGTACCGTCAGAAGCTCCACGACACCGTGTGGTCCGCCTGTACGAAGGCCAGCAGGACCACGAGGTCGGCGACGCCCAGGGTGAGGCCCAGCAGGGCGCGGCCCGGGCGGGTGGTGCCGCGCCGGAGGGCGACGCCGGCCAGGACCATGGCGAAGGGGCCGAGGAAGAGGTTCAGGACGAGAAGGCCGAGCAGGCCGAGGACGAAGGACGCGACGGCCATGCCGTCGGCGTCGCGCGTGCCGGTGCGGCGGGTGGCCGCTGCGGTGAGCTGCATGGTGTCGGCTCCCTGTGGTGGGCGGTCGCGGGGTCAGTCCGTGGACGCGGCGTGCCGGCGGTGGCGCTCGCGCAGGGCGAAGACGCCGAGCCAGACGGCGATGACGGCGGCGGCGAGGGCGGTGAACGGCAGCGGCGCGTGGGCGACGGTGCCGATCACGACACCGAACAGCAGGAGCGCGGCGACGATGAACAGCATGGGCGGTGGCCCCCCTCCGGGACACTCGGACGAGATGTCGGCGATCGGATGCGGTGAACTCTGCGGTGAACTCTTTCGGTAACAACTGTTCACTGACCGACGAGTCTAACGCGGGCGTCGGGTTTGCAATCCCGGAGAACAGTTGTTAACTGGATGACATGAGTCACACTCTTGGCGTCCGCGAGGCACAGAAGCGGAAGACCAGGCAGGCGCTCCTGGACGCGGCGCTCGCGCTGCTGGAGGAGCAGAGCCTGAGCAGCCTGGGCCTGCGCGAGGTCACCCGGGCCGTCGGAGTCGCCCCGACCGCCTTCTACCGGCACTTCCGCTCCACCGCCGACCTGGGCGTGGCCCTGGTCGACGAGGCACTGGACGGACTGCACCCGATGGTCGGCGCGACGGTGTCCTCTGACGGCGACGCCGAGGCGCGCATCGCCCGCGCCGTCGGGCTGATCGCCCGTCATGTGGCCGAGCACCCCGCCCACGTCCGGTTCGTCGCGCGCGAGCGGCACGGCGGGGTGCAGCCGGTGCGGGAGGCCATCCGCGCCCAGCTGGACCGGTTCGCCGAGGAGGTGCGGGCCGAGCTGGCCGAGGACCCGGAGTCGGCGGGCTGGAGCGACGACGACCTGCTGATGCTGGCGCACGTCTACGTCGACCAGATGCTCGTCACCGCGTCGCTGTTCCTGGAGGCCCTGGAGGGGTCGGAGGAGGAGCGCGAACACGTCACCCGGATCGCGGCCCGCCGACTGCGCCTGATCAACACGGGTCGCCGCCACTGGCTGGACTGACCCCGCCGCCGCCCCGGCCGGCCCTCACTCCGGGCCGGCCCCCGGCTCGCCGTACAGCCGCGCGACCGAGCGGACCGCCGCCATGATCTCCTCGCGCACCTCCGGCGGGCCCACCACCTCCACCTGGTCGGAGAACGCGAGGAGCTGGCGGGTCGCGCGCAGGACGGGGTAGGCCGTCCTGGCGGTCACCCAGGCGCTCTCGCCGTCGTCCTCGTCCACGTCGACGAGGGACGCGGCGGCCATCCGCCGGAACATGTCGAGCCGTTCGCGCCGCACCCGCACCGTGACCTCGATCCCCCCGCCGCCCTCCTCGACCTGGCGGCGCAACACCTCCCAGACGTCGGCCAGTTCGACACCCGGACGCCGCCGTACCGGATCGGCGAGCAGCCGGGCCGAGCACACCCGGTCGGCCCGGAACAGCCGGGGCTTCCCGCGCCGGTCGGCGACCAGGTACCAGACGCCCGCCTTGGCGACCAGGCCGTACGGATCGACGGTGTACGTCCGCGGCTCCCGTTCCCCGCTGTGCCGGTAGCGCAGTCCGAGGCGCCGGTCGGCGAACACCGCCTCCTGGAGCGTCTCCAGGTCGGCCGTCGCCCCCGGGCCGCCCTTCCAGCGGGTGGCGTCGACGAGGATGCGGCGGCTGGTGACCTCGGCGGCCGGGCGGTACGGAGCGGGCAGGGCGGCCATCACCTTGCGCAGCGCCGAGCCGAGCGCCGCGTCCAGGCCGAGCGCGGCGTGCGCGCCCTGCGCGGCGAGGACGAACAGCGCCCGGGACTCGTCGGCCGTCAGCCCCGTGACGTCCGTGCGGAACCCGGCGAGCAGTTCGATCCCGCCGTGCCGGCCACGTTCGGCGTACACCGGCACACCGGAGGCGGACAGGGCCTCGACGTCGCGGTAGACGGTGCGCACCGACACCTCAAGCCGCTCGGCGAGTTCCCGCGCGGGGACCCGGCCCCGGGTCTGGAGGAGCAGCAGGATCGACAGCAGCCGGTCGGACTTCACGGCGCCCAGGATCCCGCCCGGCCGGGCGTCCGGCAAATGTTGACGGGATCTGTCAGGTTATCCGCGGATGCTCGGTCCACGGACGCACGGAAGGACACCGGCGCACGACGGGACACCGCCGTGCGCCGGGCCGGACGTGCGAGAAGGCACCGACTCACCGGAGGACACCGACATGACCACCGCTTCCCCCGACCCGCGCCCCGTCTACACCCGCGCCACCGAGCAGGCCGCCGCGCTCATCGGGACCGTGCGGCCCGAGCAACTGGCCTCCCCCACCCCCTGTACCGAGTTCGACGTGCGCGCCCTGCTGAGTCACATCGTCGGCGGCAGCCGGCGGATCGCGGTGGTCGGCGAGGGCGGTGACGGGGCCGCGGTGCGGCCGGTCGCCGAGGGCGTCGCCGACGACGGCTGGTCCGCGGCCTACGAGGACGCCAGGGCCCGGGTCATCAGGGCGTGGGAGAGCGACGAGCGGATGGCGACGCCGGTCCGTGTGCCATGGGGCGAGGTCCCGGGGAGCGGGGCACTGTCCGGCTATGTGATGGAGCTGGTCACCCACACCTGGGACCTGTCCGAGGCGCTCGGCCGGCCGCGTGCACTCGACCCGGAACTGGCCGAGTCGCCCTCGCCACCGCGCGCGCCACGCTTCCGCCGTCCCGGCCGAGGGACGAGAACGTCCCGTTCGCACCGGCCGTCGAGCCCTCCGGGGACGCCGACGCCTACGGCCGCCTCGCGGCCTGGCTGGGCCGCACGCCGCTCACGTCCCGGGCGTGACCCCGCTCGCCCGCCCGCCGGTCGTGCCCCGGAACCCCACCGGCCCCGTGATCAGGGCAGTCGGACGCGGGCGAGCTGGCGGGACTGGGCCACGAGGCGGTCGTTCGTGTCCCAGATCTCGGCGTCCTCCTCCAGGAAGCCGCCGGCCAGGTTGCGCGTGGTGATCGACACCCGCAGCGGGCCGGGCGCCGGGCGCTGCCGCACGTGGACCGTCAGCTCGACCGTGGGCACCCAGCCGGACAGGCCGAGCTCGAAGGCGGTGGGCGGCAGGGTGTCCACGGCGAGGAGCAGGGAGAGCGGGTCGGCGTCCCGTCCGTCCGCGAGGCCGAACCAGGCACGCATCTCGCCCCTGCCGGACGGCGCCCCCAGCGCCCAGCCGAGGGTGGCCGGGTCGAGCCTGAGCCTCAGCCGGTCGGCGAGGGGGGAGCTGCCGGCGAGCGGGGAGGGACCGTCCTCGGGGCCGAAGCACCGTGCCGGCGGGGGCAGCTCGGGCGGTACGGCGGTCGTGCGGACGTCGTCGGGGAGGGCGGTGAGGTCGCCGTAGGAGGCGAGGACGCGGATGCGTTCGACCTCGCGGCCCTGCTCGTCGTACTGGAGGAGGGACGCCTGGCCGGTGGAGAGGGTACGGCCGGTGCGCACGGTCTCGGTACGGACGACCGCCGGGCCCGGCCGGGAGGCGGTCAGGTAGTGCGCGGAGATCGTGAACGGGTCCGGGTGCGGCAGCGTGTCCGCGAGGGCCCGGCCGAGGACGGCCAGCAGATAACCGCCGTTGACCGCGTCGAAGACGGTCCACCCGGCGGAGAGGTCGATGTCGTGGACGCCGGGCTCGCGGCGGGTGACCGCCGTGTCGCGGTCGAACTCGCTGTCGCCGATCGTGGCGCGGCGGTCGGGGACGGTGGCTGCTTGGGGCATGGATGAACCGTACAACATCACATTACTAAGCAGTAGCTTTGGCCTGAGTGAGATGCGCCCCGGACAGTCATTCCTCCGTCACCGTCGAGCGGCGGTTCCACGCGCGCGGCGCCCGCCAGTGGAACCGCATCGCCAGCAGCCGCAGCACGAAGGCGGTGACGACCGCCACCCCGCTGGTCAGCGGGGTCAGCGCGTCGTAGCGGATGCAGACCACCACGATGAGGGCGCCGACGATCGCCGGGACCGCGTACAGGTCGCGGTCCCAGCGCAGCAGCGAAGGCACCTCGTTGGCGAGGACGTCGCGCAGCACACCGCCGCCGACGGCGGTGGCGAGGCCGAGGGCCGCGGACGCGGTGAGGTTGAGGCCGTAGGCGTACGCCTTCGTCGTGCCCGTGACGCAGAACAGGCCGAGGCCGGCCGCGTCGAAGACGTTCACGCCGACCTGGATGCGCTCCACCTGAGGGTGCAGGAAGAAGACCAGGAGGGCGGCGAACAGCGGGGTGACGAAGTACCCGTGGTCCGTGAAGGCCGCCGGGGGCACGGCGCCGATGACCAGGTCGCGGAAGAGCCCTCCGCCCAGCGCGGTGACCTCGGCGAGGACGGCGATGCCGAAGACGTCGAAGTTCTTGCGCACGGCCAGCAGGGCGCCTGAGATGGCGAACACGAAGATGCCGACGACATCGAGGGTGTGCTGGACGGATGGACTGAAGAATTGCTGGAACACCCACATATTCTCACCCAACAACGAACCCCCGCCTTACATTGCAAGGCGGGGGCTCGTCTCAGGCTTGGTGTTCTACTTGTTGTCGGCCTCGGGCGCGTTGTCCTCAGGAGCGTCGGTCGCCTCGACGGCCTCCGTCGCCGCGACCTCCGCGGCCACCGCCGCCGACGTCTCGGCAGACTCCGCGAGGACCTCGTCGGCGACCAGCTCGGCCGCCTCCTTGGCCGCGGTCAGCAGCACCGTGTCCTGCGGGGCCTGGTCGGCGAAGTTCTCCGGGTGGTGGCAGGCCACGCGCTGACCGGGCTTGAGCTCCAGGAGCTGCGGCTCGGTCGTCCGGCAGATCTCCGTCGCCTTCCAGCACCGGGTGTGGAAGCGGCAGCCGCTCGGCGGGGCGATCGGCGAGGGGACGTCGCCCTTGAGCAGGATGCGCTCGCTCTTGGCGTTCTTCCGCCTCGGGTCCGGGATCGGCACCGCCGACATCAGCGCCTTGGTGTACGGGTGCATCGGCGCCTTGTAGAGCGACTCGCGGTCGGCCAGCTCGACGATCTTGCCGAGGTACATCACCGCGATCCGGTCCGAGACGTGCCGCACCACGGACAGGTCGTGCGCGATGATCACGTACGTCAGGCCCAGCTCCTGCTGGAGGTCGTCCAGCAGGTTGACGACCTGCGCCTGGATCGACACGTCAAGGGCCGACACCGGCTCGTCCGCCACGACCAGCTTCGGGTTGAGCGCGAGCGCGCGGGCGATGCCGATGCGCTGGCGCTGACCGCCGGAGAACTCGTGCGGGTAGCGGTTGTAGTGCTCGGGGTTGAGACCCACGACCGACAGCAGCCGCTGCACTTCCTTCTTGACGCCGCCCTCGGGCTCGACGCCCTGGAGCCGGAAGGGAGCACCGATGATCGTGCCGATGGTGTGCCGCGGGTTCAGCGACGAGTACGGGTCCTGGAAGATCATCTGCACGTCGCGGCGCAGCGGACGCATGCCGCTCACCCCGAGGTGCGTGATGTCCCGGCCCTCGAACTCGACCGTGCCGGCCGTCGGTTCGAGCAGCCGCGTGATCAGCCGGCCCATGGTCGACTTGCCGCAGCCCGACTCGCCCACGACGCCGAGGGTCTCACCGGCCTTGACCTCGAAGTCCAGGCCGTCGACCGCGCGGACCGCACCGACCTGCCGCTGGAGCAGGCCCTTGCGGATCGGGAAGTGCTTCTTGAGCCCCGTCACCTTCAGCAGGGTCTCGCCGGGGGCGGCGTCCTTGGCGAGGACGGCACCGCCGCTCTGCGCGGGGATGGTCACTGCTTTTTCGTCGCTCACAGCTTCGGCGCAATCTCTTCGGTCCAGATACGCTCCCGCTGCTCCTGCGTCATGTGGCAGGCGGCCCAGTGCTGGCTGCCGACCTCGGTCAGCTCGGGGCGGACCGTGCGGGTGACGTTGTCCTTGGGGACGTCGGCGTACGGGCAGCGCGGGTTGAAGGCACAGCCGGACGGCACGTTGATCAGCGAGGGCGGGGAGCCCTTCACCGGGATCAGGCGCTCCTGCTGGTCGCGGTCGAGCCGCGGCATCGAGCCGAGCAGGCCCCAGGTGTAGGGGTGGCGGGGCTCGTAGAACACCTTGTCGGCCGGACCGCGCTCGACGCAGCGGCCGCCGTACATCACCAGGAGGTCGTCGGCCAGTTCGGCGACGACGCCCAGGTCGTGGGTGATGATGATGACCGCGGAGCCGAACTCCTTCTGGAGATCGCGGATGAGGTCGAGGATCTGCGCCTGGACGGTCACGTCGAGGGCGGTCGTCGGCTCGTCGGCGATGAGCAGTTCGGGGTTGTTGACCAGCGACATGGCGATCATCGCGCGCTGGCGCATACCGCCGGAGAACTCGTGCGGGTAGCTGTCCACCCGCTTGTCCGGCTGCGGGATGCCCACGCGGTCGAGCATCTCGACCGCCCGCTTGCGGGCGGTCTTCTTGTCGACGTCGTGGTGGACGCGGTACGCCTCCACGATCTGCTGGCCGATCGTGTAGTACGGGTGCAGCGCCGACAGCGGGTCCTGGAAGATCATCGCCATCCGGCGGCCGCGCAGCTTGCGCACCTCGTCCGGGTCGGCGGACAGCAGCTCGGTGCCGTCCAGCCAGATCTCGCCGGAGATCTGGGCCTTGCGCTTGCCGTACTGGCCGGCGGTGTGCAGGCCCATGATGCCGAGCGAGGTCACCGACTTGCCGGAGCCGGACTCGCCCACGATGCCGAGGGTCTTGCCCTTCTCCAGCGTGAAGCTGAGCCCGTCGACGGACTTGACGAGGCCGTCGTCCGTCGGGAAGTGCACCTTCAGGTCGCGCACGTCCAGGAAGGTGGACGGCGCGGGCGAGGCGGAGGTGGGCTCGCCCACGGCTGCTCCGGTCTTGCTGAGTTCAGTCATGACAGCCTCACTCGGGGGTCGATCACGGCGTACAGGATGTCCACCACGAGGTTGGCGATCAGCACCGCGAGGGAAGTGATCAGGGTGACGCCCAGGATGATCGGCAGGTCCTGGTTCTTGATGGCGCTGAGCACCGCCTGTCCGAGGCCGGGCAGGTTGAACGTCGACTCCGTCAGGATCGCGCCGCCGATGAGGGCGCCGAGGTCCATGCCGAGCATGGTCAGGATGGGCGTCATCGTCGAGCGCATGGCGTGCTTGCCGATGACGGTGCCCTCCTTGAGGCCCTTCGCGCGCGCCGTGCGGATGTAGTCCTCACCGAGGATCTCCATCATGGTCGCGCGGGTGATCCGGGCGTACATCGCGGCGTAGAGGAACGCGAGGGTGATCCAGGGCAGGATCATGGCGCCGAACCAGCCGGAGAAGCTGTCGTCCAGCGGCACGTACTTCGCGTCGATCCATTTCAGCCCGAAGGCGAAGATCGCCAGGGAGAGCATGCCGGTGAAGTAGATGGGGAGGGAGACACCCGACAGCGCGACGACCATCGCGCCGCGGTCCCAGATGCTGCCGCGCTTGAGCGCGGACAGGACACCCGCCGCCACGCCGAAGACCAGCCACAGCACGGCGGCACCGAGCGCGAGACCCAGGGTCACCGGGAAGCGGTCGGTGAGCACCGGCCACACGGCCTGCTCGCTGCGGAAGGAGTAGCCGAAGCACGGCGCGGCACAGTGCGTGACGTCACCGCCGGCCGCGTACGTGCGGCCCGCGAAGATGCCCTTGAAGAACTCCCAGACCTGAGCGTAGATCGGGTCGTTGAGTCCGAGCTTCACCCGCACCGCTTCGACGGCGGCAGGGTCGGCCTGCTTGCCCACGAAGCTCGTGGCGATGTCCACCCCCGCCCACTTGGGGATGAGGAAGAAGATGCCGAAGACCACCATGATGATGACCACGAGCATCACTGCGGCGGCGAACAACCGCCTGATGAGGTAAGCGAGCACAGCTCTCGGCCCGTCGCGGACCGCGGGCCACCGGAGGTCTTCCGGTGGCCCGCGCTCACACGTCGCCGGCCTTCACCTGCCTTTCGTGCCGTTCGGCGGGTGTGCCGGGTTTACTTCGCGGACTTCAGGCCGAGGTTGACGAAGTCGTACATCCCGCTGTAGCCGTCGGTGGTGTACACGTTCGCCAGGTTGTCCCCGCGCCAGTTGATGAACTTCTCGAAGGTGAAGGGCAGGTAGTAGCCGCCCTCCATGACCTTGTGGTTGATCTCAGTGGCGATCTTGGTCTTGCCGGCGTCGTCGAGCGTGTTGACGTAGTCGTCGAACAGGCCGTCGATCGCCTTGTCCTTGATCAGCGCGTAGTTGTTGTTACCGCTCTGCGCGATGTACTTGCTGTCCCACAGCGGCAGACCGAAGCCCTGCACGGACGGGAAGTCCGGGCCCCAGCCCATGATGATGATGCCGTAGCCCTTCTTCTGCACGTTCGAGGGGCTGCCGATGATGCCGGTGGTCTGCGAGCCGTCGTACTGGTCGATCTGCGCGGTGATGCCGATCTTCTTCAGCGACGCCTGGAGCGACTGGGCGGTGGCCACCTCGACCGGCTTGTTGTTGCGGACCGCGATGGTGGTCGAGAAGCCGTTCGGCTTGCCGCAGGCCTTCAGGGCCGCCTTGGCCTTGGCCTCGTCGCCGTTCTTGCCGGCACCGGCCAGCGCGAACGGGTCGTACTTCTGGCCCTCGGAGCCCGGGACGGACGGCGGGAGCATGTTGGTGCCGATGTCACCACCGGCGACCGGGCCGCCACGAGCGGTCTGGAGCGACACGTGGTCGGCGCCGTAGATGACGGCCTTGCGGCACTCGATGTTGTCGAACGGCTTGACGCTCTGCGGGAAGACCGCGTAGCGGATGTAGCCGGACACCGGGTTGTCCAGGTTGCCCTTGTGCTCCTTCAGGGCGGTGGTGCGGCCCTGCGGGGACATGCCGGTCTGGTTGATGTCCAGGTCCAGGTCACCGTTGAGCAGACGCTGGTCGAGCTGGTTGGCGTCCGAGAAGAACTGAACGGTGATCTTGTCCGGGTAGGCCTTGCGGATCGGGTCCGAGGCCTGCTTCCACTGGTCGTTGCGGACCAGCGTCAGGTCCTTGTTCGGGCTGTACGACTGGAACTTGTACGGGCCCGAGGAGAACGGGTGCAGACCGTACTTGGACTTGGTGTCCTTGTCCTGGCGGACCGGGGACGCCGAGACCAGGGCCAGCATCTCCTCGAAGTCCGAGTTGGCCTTCGGGAGGTGGAAGACGATGGTCTTGTCGTCGGGCGTGTCGATCGCCTTCAGACCGAGCTTGTCCTTCGAGGTGTCCTTGTAGGGGCCCTTGTACTCACCCTTGGGGTCGAGGACGTCCTTCAGGTACGTCGGACCGCCGGACAGCACGTCCTGCGCCCAGACGCGCTCGATGCCGTACTTGACGTCCTTGGACGTGATCGCCTTGCCGTCCTCCCACGTCACGCCGTCCCGCAGCGTGTACGTGTAGGTCTTGCCGTCGTCGGTGACCTTGGCGAGACCGGTGGCGAGGTCGGGGGCGAGCTGGGCGCCGGCCTTACCGGGCTCCGTCTTGTTCGTGACGAGCTGGCGGCTGTAGTACCGCGCGAAGTTCCACATGAAGCCGTAGTAACCGCGCGTGGTGTCCCACGAGTCGGCGTCCTGGGCCCCACCGAAGCGCAGCGTGCCGCCCTTCTTGGCCAGGTCCGCCTGGGCGACCTTGTTGTTGGCGGCGTCGAAGCCGGCGGCGCCGGTCTTCGAACCGTTGTCGCCGTCACCGCTGTCACTGCCGCCGCACGCTGCCGTGGTCAGCAGCGCAGCGACCGCGGCAGCAGCGGCCAACGCCTGCTTACGCCGCCCTGAGGTGCGTTGGGTAGTCACGATCTCGGATCCTCCGGATTAGATGAGAGACCCCGTGTTGGTGCCACGGGACGCTTGGGGTGCAGCGGCTCAGCGGGAGCCCTTCGGGTCGAGCGCGTCTCGCACGCCGTCGCCGAAGAGGTTGAACGCAAGAACGGTGATGAAGATCGCGACACCCGGGACGACCATGTACATCGGGTCCGACTCGAAGTAGTCGATCGCGCTCGACAGCATCTGTCCCCAGGAGGCCGTGGGCGGCTTCACGCCCACGCCCAGGAAGCTGAGTGCCGCCTCGGTGAGGATGTTCGTGGGGATCATCATGGTCGTGTACACGATGATCGGGGCGACCAGGTTGGGGAGCAGTTCCCTGAACAGGATGTACAGGCGCCCGGCGCCCAGGGAGCGGGCGGCCTCGACGTACTCGCGCTCGCGCATCGAGAGGGTCTGGCCGCGCACCACACGTCCGATGTAGGGCCAGCCGAAGAAGCCGATCACCACGATCATCACGAACACCCGCACGCTGGAACCGGTCAGGCCGAGCAGGTTGTTCGGCATGACGGAGACCAGGGCGATGGTGAACAGCAACTGCGGGAAGGCCAGGAGGCCGTCCATGACGCGGCTGATGAGCGCGTCCACCCAGCCGCCGAAGAAGCCCGCCAGGATGCCCAGGACGACGCCCAGGACCACCGCGACGACGGCGGACAGGAAGCCGACCAGCAGGGAGATCTGAGCGCCGTAGAGGACGCGCGCGAAGATGTCGCGCCCGTTGACGGGCTCCACGCCGAGCAGGTGGTCGCCGCTGATGCCGCCGAGGGACCCCGTGGGGGTGCCGAACAGCGGGTCGATCAGGTTCTCGTGGTAGGCGTCCGGGTCCTGCCCGACCAGGTTGGTGATCACGGGCGCGAGCAGCGCGACCAGGATGAGGAGGAGCACGACGATGCCGCCCGTGAGGGCGAGCTTGTCCCGCTTCAGGCGCTCCCAGGCGATCCGGCCCAGGGAACGTCCCTGTACGGCCTTCGCCGCGGCGCTCGCCACCGCCGCTTCCTCGGCCGCGCTCGGGGCCGCTTCCGCGGTCGGCTCGTGCAATGGTGCCGTCATCTGGCAGGGACCCCTCTCAACCGGCGGTAGCCGGCCCGCACTTGCCGCGGTAGCGGCGTGATCAGTCCGTAGTACACAGGGGCTAAAGACCCCTGGTGCGGGAGTCTTCAACGCTTCGGCGATCTGTTGCCAGACTTGACGGCGAATGGATGCGCAAACGTGATGCTGTCAGGAGGGTTCCGTTATCCGGACAGTGGGTAACGGGGGCCGGACGGGGCACAGGGTGGCGAATGGGGCGGAGTTGGTCGTTCCACCTCGCTCTACGCGCGAAGAAACGTTCGCCTCTGTCCACTGACCGGACGGTCGCCGACGCGTCGGCCGGAGGGTCAGTACCGTCCCTGGACCGGCGGATACCCGTACCCCGCCGCCGGGGACTGGACCGGGGCCGTGGCATGGGACTCGCGGTCGTAGAACGGACGGGCGCCCGCGCGCATCCACATCACGACCGGGTCGTGGTCGTCGGTCATCGCGACCGTCGAGACCGGCAGCCCGTCCGGCACCACGCCGACCGACTGCTGCATCATCGCGCGGACCGAGTCGACCGCCTGCGGCGAGGTGTCGTACACGTCCAGCCCGATGGCGAGGTACGGCGCTCCGAGCGCGGGCTGGACCCAGGCGCGGCGCAGCGAGCGGACCACGGGCGTGCGGTGGGCGTTCTGCGCGAGCAGGGCGTAGAACTGGGGGATCTCGATGGCAGGCTCGGACAGCCGCAGCGGGCCGGCCGGCTGGCGGTCCAGGCCGGTCGCGATCCGGCGCAGGTCGAGCCAGGGGACGCCCACTCCGCCGCCCGGGGCGTGCGGATTGAGCCAGAGGCCGTAGCGGTCCGGATAGAGGGTGCGGGCGACGTCGATGCCCTCGACCACCTCGTAGGAACGGTTCCAGCCGCTGGCGGAGAGCTCCTGGGCCGAGGTGACGCACGGCGCGTAGCCGTAGCCGTCGATCTCCATGTTCCCGTACTGGGCGTCCGGGGAGCCGGCCTGGCCGTGCCACAGGAGCATCCAGACCTGGCCAGAACCGGGGGTCGCTAGGGCGCGCAGCAGCGCCTCGTACGCGTCGTAGCGCCCGGGCGTGACCTGGCGCAGCATGTGTTCGACGCCGGCGCTGCGGCTCGCGCTCACGTGTGGTACCGCCCCTCGATGAGTCACCCCGTGTCGGGGGACAGCTTATGCGCCCACCGGCCGTGGCCCCTCGGCCGCGGCCGGAAGGGGCGCGGGGAACCGCGCGGCCGACCGTGCCGGGCCCGCGCACCGAGGAGGGCCCGTCGCGGCCCTCCCGGCGGGGTCCTCAGTGGCCGTGCTGGTGGAAGGGGCGGACGTTCTCCCGCATCCAGTGGGCGACCGGGTCGTCCGCGACGTCCAGCAGGACCAGGTTGACCGGCCAGGGCACGGGGACCGCGCCGAGCGCCTTGCCCAGGGCGTCCAGGGGCAGGGCCCGCAGGTCGCCCTCCCACTGGGAGAGTTCGACGCCGATGAACAGCACCGGCTCCGCCGTCTCGATCGCGGCGAGGCAGCGGCGGGCCGTGGCGACCACGCCCGTCGCGGCGAACTCGGCCGCGGCGGCGGAGAGGAAGTCGACCGGGTCGTCCTGCCAGTCGGGCTCGAAGAGGCGGACCCGGCCGCCGACCGCCGGGCCGTCGAGCGGGGTGCTGCCCGCGCGGCAGATCTCGGCGACGGCCTCCGGCGGCAGCGGCACCCCGACCACGCCGCCGGGGTTGACGGCCAGTCCGACCTGCGGGGGCAGCCCGCGGGCGAACTCGACGGCGGGGGCGATGGTGAACGAGAGGTGGGCGCCGACGACCTGGCGGTACTGCTCCTCGGAGCTGAACACCGGGACGTACGCCTGGCCGTCGATGTCCACCGTGGGCAGGTCCAGCGAGCCGCTGTCCGGGCCGCCCCCGGAGGGCAGGGGTATCCAGACGAAGCTGCGGCCCAGGACCTCGATGATGCGGCCGCCGGCCGAGGGCACGCCGAGGGACGCCGAGAGGACCTCCTCCAGTTCGTTGCCGGGCCATCCGCCGTGCGGCTGGGGGTGTGCCTGTGCCGGGAAGTCAGCGGGGATGTCCGCCGGGAAGTCCATGTGCCTACCGCCTGCTGGGAACCACGGGTCTGGCTGAAAAGGCTAGCGGGTGCCGCCGACAGTGCCTCACTCCCCGAATCCGATCCGGTGCAGCACGTCGGCGGCGTCCCGGTCGAGCAGCACCGCCGAACCGCAGCCCTCGGGCAGCCGCCCCCGCTCCACCGAGCGCAGGAGGCGGCCGGCGGCCGTGCGGTGGCGCAGGAACGCGTAGCGGGAGACGCCCCGGCCGCGCTCGCGCTGCCCGGCGAGCGCGGTGTCCGCGCCGACGTCCAGGAACAGCAGGTGCAGGGTGCCGCCGCGGCGCCGGGCCTCGCGGGTCAGCCAGCCGCGCACCCAGCGCTGGGTGCCGCAGTCGTGCACGACGACGCCCTCACCGGAGCGCAGGGCGCGGCGCAGCCCGGCGTAGTGGGCCAGCCGGACCAAGGGGCGGTAAAGCGCGTAGGGCACGAACCGCGGGAGGCGGTGCTCCCAGCGGTCGCGGGTGTCCTGGGAGTCGACGCGCCGGCCCTCGACCGCGCGGTGCATCAGGGTCGACTTGCCGCTGCCCGGAAGGCCGGTGACGACCACCAGGTCGCGGGGTCCGAACAGCAGCTCGCGTGTGCTGTGTCCCGCGCGCTCGCGCAGGTCGCGGACGACGGGGGCCGGGAACTCGGCCCAGCGCGCGCGGGTCGGTGCTGCGGGGCGCTTCGGCAGCGCTAGGCCCGTGGTCGTGGCGTACGCCGTGGTCCTGTTCACCGTGATCGTCCTCCCCTGGGGCTCGGAGATCCCCTGCCCGTCGAGTGTAAAGAGAAGGTAATGCCCGGTGTCTCTGGTTTCGTCCGCGTACTGCCACAGCTCGGTCACGGAAAGTGGGGCCTGCCGCCCGCGCGCCGGGCGTGCGATGATGTGCGCGCCAACTGCATATCGGCCGTTTGAATCCGCGCGGGAGAGTCCCCGGCCGCACGCCGACCGGGGCGCCGAAGGAGCAAGTCCCTCCCTTGAATCTCTCAGGCCCCGTTACCGCGCGGGCGAGGCACATCTGAAAAGCGGGCCGCTGCGACAGCGGCCCCACCCAAGGTGCAAGTCCTGACCCGCCCGTGTCGGCGGTCATGGCGAACCTCTCAGGTCCCGATGACAGATGGGGAGGAACGACCTCGCCCGTCCTTTCCTGGGAGACGACCGTCCGATGAGCAGCACCGAATCCGCAGCATCCCCCGGAGTCCGCCGCACCGCGCTCGACGCGCTGCACCGTTCGCTCGGCGCGACGATGACCGACTTCGCCGGCTGGGACATGCCCCTGCGCTACGGCTCCGAGCGTGACGAGCACGTCGCCGTGCGGACCCGGGCCGGTCTCTTCGACCTGTCGCACATGGGCGAGATCACGGTCACCGGCGCGCAGGCCGCCGCGCTGCTGGGTTACGCCCTGGTCGGCGACATCGCCTCCGTCGCCGTGGGCCGGGCCCGCTACACGATGATCTGCCGGGCCGACGGCGGCATCCTGGACGACCTGATCGTCTACCGCCTGGCCGAGACCGAGTACATGGTCGTGGCCAACGCCTCCAACGCCCAGGTGGTCCTGGACGCACTCGTCGAACGCGCCGCGGGCTTCGACGCCGAGGTGCGCGACGACCGCGACGCCTACGCGCTGCTCGCCGTCCAGGGCCCCGAGTCCCCGGCGATCCTCGCGTCGCTCACGGACGCCGACCTGGACGGCCTGAAGTACTACGCGGGTCTGCCCGGCACCGTCGCCGGCGTCCCCGCGCTGATCGCGCGGACCGGCTACACCGGCGAGGACGGCTTCGAGCTGTTCGTGGCGCCGGAGCACGCCGTCGAGCTGTGGCACGCGCTGACCAAGGCGGGCGAGGCCGCCGGCCTCGTGCCCTGCGGGCTGTCCTGCCGCGACACGCTGCGCCTGGAGGCGGGCATGCCGCTGTACGGGCACGAGCTGACCACCGCCCTGACCCCGTTCGACGCGGGGCTCGGCCGGGTCGTGAAGTTCGGCAAGGAGGGCGACTTCGTGGGCCGCGAGGCGCTGACCGAGGCCGCCTCCCGCGCGGAGACCGACCCGCCGCGCGTCCTGGTCGGCCTGGTCGCCGAGGGCCGCCGGGTGCCGCGCGCCGGGTACCCGGTCGTCGCGGGCGGGGCGGTGGTCGGCGAGGTCACCTCGGGCGCCCCCTCCCCCACGCTGGGCCGGCCCATCGCCATGGCGTACGTCGACGCGGCGCACGCGGCGCCGGGCACGGCCGGCGTCGGCGTCGACATCCGGGGCAGCCACGAGCCCTACGAGGTCGTGGCGCTGCCCTTCTACAAGCGCCGCAAGTAGAACCGTAGAACCGGAAGCAGACCCGGAAGCGGAACGGAAGCGGACACCGGGCGCGGTCACCCGCGCGCGGGCCTGCGGCCCCGAGCGGGCCGACGATCCCCCCTTTTCACCAGCACATCCCCGCGTACAGGAGAATTCAGGCCATGAGCAACCCCCAGCAGCTGCGCTACAGCAAGGAACACGAGTGGCTGTCGGTCGCCGAGGACGGCGTCTCGACGGTCGGGATCACCGAGTTCGCCGCCAACGCGCTCGGCGACGTCGTCTACGCCCAGCTCCCCGAGGTCGGCTCCGCGGTGACCGCGGGCGACTCCTGCGGCGAGCTGGAGTCGACCAAGTCCGTCAGCGACCTCTACTCGCCCGTCACCGGTGAGATCACGGAGATCAACGAGGACGTGGTGAACGACCCGTCGCTGGTGAACTCGGCCCCCTTCGAGGGCGGCTGGCTGTTCAAGGTGCGCGTCACGGAGGAGCCGGCCGACCTGCTCTCCGCCGACGAGTACGCCGCCCACACCGCCGGCTGAGGAGTCACCGACCGCATGTCGCTTCTGAACACCCCCCTGCACGAGCTCGACCCGGACGTGGCCGCCGCGGTCGACGCCGAGCTGCGCCGCCAGCAGTCCACGCTGGAGATGATCGCGTCGGAGAACTTCGCTCCGCTCGCGGTCATGGAGGCGCAGGGCTCGGTCCTCACCAACAAGTACGCCGAGGGCTATCCGGGCCGCCGCTACTACGGCGGCTGCGAGCACGTCGACGTCACCGAGCAGATCGCGATCGACCGGCTCAAGGAGCTGTTCGGCGCCGAGTACGCCAACGTCCAGCCGCACTCCGGCGCCTCCGCCAACCAGGCGGCCCTGTTCGCGCTGGCCCAGCCCGGCGACACGATCCTCGGCCTGGACCTGGCCCACGGCGGCCACCTCACCCACGGGATGCGGCTGAACTTCTCCGGCAAGCAGTTCGACGTGGTCGCCTACCACGTCGACCCGGCGACCGGTCTGGTCGACATGGCCGAGCTGGAGAAGCTCGCGCGGGAGCACCGCCCGAAGGTGATCATCGCGGGCTGGTCGGCGTACCCGCGGCAGCTGGACTTCGCCGAGTTCCGCCGGATCGCCGACGAGGTCGGGGCATACCTGTGGGTCGACATGGCGCACTTCGCGGGTCTGGTCGCCGCCGGTCTGCACCCGAACCCGGTGCCGTACGCGGACGTGGTGACCTCCACCACCCACAAGACGCTGGGCGGTCCGCGCGGCGGGATCATCCTCGCGAAGAAGGAGTTCGCGAAGAAGCTGAACTCCTCGGTCTTCCCGGGCTTCCAGGGCGGTCCGCTGGAGCACGTGATCGCGGCCAAGGCGGTCTCCTTCAAGGTCGCCGCCTCGGACGAGTTCAAGGAGCGCCAGCGCCGTACGGTCGAGGGGGCGCGGATCCTCGCCGAGCGGCTGACGGCGGAGGACGCCCGCGCGGCCGGTGTGAACGTGCTGTCCGGCGGTACGGACGTGCACCTCGTCCTGGTCGACCTGCGCGAGTCGGAGCTGGACGGTCAGCAGGCCGAGGACCGGCTGCACGAGGTCGGCGTCACCGTGAACCGCAACGCCGTCCCGAACGACCCGCGTCCGCCGATGGTCACGTCCGGGCTGCGTGTCGGCACGCCGGCGCTGGCCACCCGCGGCTTCCTGGCGGAGGACTTCGCCGAGGTCGCGGACGTGATCGCCGAGACGCTCAAGGCACCCGCCCCGTTCGGGGAGGCCGAGGCGTCGAAGCTGAGGGCCCGGGTCACCGCCCTGGCCGAGAAGCACCCGCTGTACCCCGGTCTGGGCAAGTAGTCCCCTTCGCGGGGTGCCGCGCGACACTCGTAGGTGGGCGCGGCACCCCGCCCCCGCACCACCCCGTATTGAGGAGTCACCGTGGCCGTCTCGGTCTTCGACCTGTTCTCGATCGGCATCGGCCCGTCCAGCTCCCACACGGTCGGCCCGATGCGCGCGGCGCACATGTTCGCCCGCAGGCTGCGCAACGAGGGCCTGCTGGACCCCGTCGCGTCGATCCGCTCCGAGCTGTACGGCTCGCTGGGCGCCACCGGCCACGGCCACGGCACGCCGAAGGCGGTGCTGCTCGGCCTGGAGGGCGAATCGCCGCGCACGGTGGACGTGGAGACGGCGGACGAGCGGGTGGCCGCCATCAGGTCGTCGCGCCGGCTGAACCTCCTCGGCGAGCACGAGATCGTCTTCGACGCCGACCGGGACCTGAAGCTGCACCGGCGCAAGGCGCTGCCGTACCACGCCAACGGCATGACGCTGTGGGCGTACGACGCCTCGGGCGCGGAGCTGCTGGCGAAGACGTACTACTCGGTGGGCGGCGGGTTCGTCGTCGACGAGGACGCGGTCGGCGCGGACCGGATCAAGCTGGACGACACGGTCCTCAAGTACCCCTTCCGCACGGGCGACGAGCTGCTGCGGCTGACGAAGGAGACGGGTCTGTCGATCTCCTCGCTGATGCTGGAGAACGAGCGGGCCTGGCGCACGGAGGAGGAGATCCGGGCGGGGCTGCTGGAGATCTGGGGGGTCATGCGGGCGTGCGTGTCGCGCGGCATGTCCCGCGAGGGCATCCTGCCGGGCGGTCTGAAGGTGCGCCGGCGCGCGGCCGTCACCGCGCGGCAGCTGCGCGCCGAGGGTGATCCGCTGGCCCACGCGATGGAGTGGATCACGCTCTACGCGATGGCGGTGAACGAGGAGAACGCGGCGGGCGGACGGGTGGTGACGGCGCCGACGAACGGCGCGGCCGGCATCATCCCGGCGGTGCTCCACTACTACATGGACTTCGTGCCCGGCGCGGACGAGGACGGCGTGGTCCGCTTCCTGCTGGCCGCGGGCGCGATCGGCATGCTCTTCAAGGAGAACGCGTCCATCTCCGGCGCGGAGGTCGGCTGCCAGGGCGAGGTCGGTTCGGCCTGCTCGATGGCGGCGGGCGCGCTGGCCGAGGTGCTGGGCGGGTCTCCCGAGCAGGTGGAGAACGCGGCGGAGATCGGCATGGAGCACAACCTCGGCCTCACCTGCGACCCCGTGGGCGGCCTGGTCCAGATCCCCTGCATCGAGCGCAACGGCATGGCCGCGGTCAAGGCGGTCACGGCGGCCCGTATGGCGATGCGCGGCGACGGCTCCCACAAGGTGTCCCTGGACAAGGTCATCAAGACGATGAAGGACACGGGCGCGGACATGTCGGTCAAGTACAAGGAGACGGCCCGCGGCGGCCTGGCGGTCAACATCATCGAGTGCTGAGCGCGCGGCCCCCGGTCGATGGGCCGGGGGCCGGTGAGTGTGTGGGGGCGGTCAGCCCCGGAAGGTGTCCGGGCGGGTCGGGGACGCCTCCGACAGGGCCTTGGTGACCGCGGCCGTTCCCTCGCGGAGGCCGTAGACCGGGGTGCCCGGCTGCTGGCGCCAGGAGTCGGCGACGGTGCCCGCGTCGACCGTGTCGAAGCCGAGTTCGTCGATCAGGGCGCGCACCGTGGCCTTGGCCGCCGCGTCGTCGCCGGCCACCGGGAGGGCCATGCGGTCGGGGGCGCCGGCCGGGCGGTGGCGGTCCAGGATGTCCTGCGCGAAGGTGCCGTTGAACGCCTTGACGACCGGGTGGCCGATCCGCTGCTGCGTCCAGGCGCTCTCGGTGATGCCGTCGTCCTCGATCCCGGCGATACGGCCGTCCCGTTCACGCGGGTAGTAGTTGCCGGTGTCGATCACGGCGACGTTCGCGGCGGCGCCGTCCAGCAGGCCGGACGGGAGGTCCGGGACCGCCTTCACGGGGACGGTGACCACGACGACCTCCGCGCCGCGGGCCGCCTCCTCGACGGGGACCGGGGTCGCGCCCGTCTCCCGCGCGAGTTCGGTGAGCGTCTGCGGGCCGCGCGAGTTGGCCACGGAGACGTCGTGGCCGAGGGCGGTGAGCCGGCGTGTCAGATTGCCGCCGATGTTGCCCGCGCCGATGATGCCGATCTTCATGACAGCCCCTTAGGGATCGATGCATGCGCATGCTTCTGTGCCCGGCATCAACCCGGAGTGACGGTCTCGTATTCCGGCGTCACGGCGAACGGGTGAGACACCGCGAGCGGACGTGACGGAGGGGGCGCCGAGAGCGGCGCCCCCTCCACCGGGCCCGCGTCACTTGCTCAGGTACGCCCAGAACTCGTCGAACGACAGGACCTTGTCGCCGTTGAGGTCACGGGTCCTGATGACGGCCTCGGCCACCGTGTCGGTGACGTTCCAGTCGCCTCCCTGGGCGAGGGCGGACTTGAACTCGGCGGCGGTGATGAATCCGTCACCGTCCGCGTCGATCCGCTGGAACTGCTTGCGTGCTTCCTCGATGTCCGCCACCGATCCGCCCCTTTTGCTCGTGTTTCTCGTGCCGTGTCGGCGTACTGCCGCAGGTCAGATTAACGGCCCCGGCGGAACTCCAGTGCAGCGACCACCCAGGCGAAGTCCTCCTCGTGCGCCGGCTGGGACGTCCCCTTGAGGATGCCGAGCAACTCGCGGTAGCGGGCGAGCCGTACGTTGTGCGACGCCCTCATCCGGTCGAGGACCGCGGCGCGGTCGGCGTCGCCGAGCAGGTCCCGCAGCACCTGTTCGGCCTCGGGAGCCCGCGGGTCGACCCCTTGCTCTCGGGCGCGCCCGACCAGCTCCACGAGCCGCTTGAAGAACCACATGGACGCCCCGGCCGGCGTCTCGTGTCCCCGGTCCGCGGCGTTGAACTCGGCCGCCCGCCGCATCTGGGCCCGGAACGCGGGGTCCTGGATCATCTCGGCCAACTCCACCCAGGCGTCGACCTGTTCGGGTGTCGGATCGTCGGGCAGGGACAGGGCGGTGGTGCGCATGCGCTCGCGGACATCCGGGTCCGCGGTGTCCAGTCCGGCGAACAGTTCCGCCACGAACTCCTCCAGGATGCGCCTGCGTTCGGCGGCCGACAGCCGTGCCAGTCGGTTCATCAGGGTCATCTCCTCCGCGGTCGAACCGCGTCGCGCGACAGTGGACAGCACCGCGCGGGTCACCCGTAGCGACCTGATCTGCGCGTCCAGGGCCGCCACGTGCGCCTCCGCGACCCGCGCCACGGTGGTCTCGCCCGCGAGCACCGCGCGCACGTCGTCCAGGCCGAGGCCCAACTCGCGGAGGGTGCGCACGAGTTCCAGACGGGCCATGGAGGCGGCGTCGTAGAGCCGGTAGCCGCCCGCGGACCGGGCCACCGGGGGCAGGGCGCCCGCGTCGGACCAGTAACGGATGGTGCGCACACCGAGACCGGTGGCCCGCGCCAGCTCACCGATGGTGAACAGCGCGGTGCCGTCGTCGTACGGCGGGTCTGGGGGCGCTCCCCCCGGCTGGTGCTGCATGTCTGCGAGTCTGAGCCCTCCAGCGGGTGGAGACTCAAGGAGCGGCCCACTCCCGCGTGGCCCACGCCCGGCGGCGGCGCGACGCTGTGCGTGCGTGGGGCGCGGAGGGGGCTGGGGCGGCTGCTGGTGACGGCGGCCCGGCATCTCGCCGGGGAGCCGTTGTGGGCGCGGGTCTCGCCGGGGAACGCCCGCGGTGTGCGGGCGTTCCGGGCGGCGGGCCACGTGCCGGTCGGGGCCGAGGCCCTGTTCCTCGCGGCCCGGGAGTGACGGGCCGGGGGGCTCAGTGCCAGGGCACGTAGCCGGGGTTGCTCTCGCAGTCCGAGAGGATCTCCGTGCGGGTCGCGCGGTCGACCGGGCACGCGCCGACGACGTACTGCCGGGCGATGCCGCCGGGGAAGGCCACCTCGACCTGGCCGGCCCATTTGTGGGTGTCGCCGATGGTCTTGTTGACGTCGATGCCGCCGGGCGCGTCGACGTAGTAGTTGTAGGCGGACCTCCAGGACTTGTAGAGGTCGTGGTCGTACGTCGTCGAGACGTACGGCGAGGGCTGGTTGACCAGGACGTACTTCTCGACGTCGTACTGCCCGCCGGTCACGTCCTTCGGCCGGAAGCCCTGGTCGAAGATCACGGCGGGGGCGCGGTCGTCGCTGCGCCACAGCGTGCCGCAGGTGGTGCGCCACACGGGCCGGGGGGTGATGCGGTCGACGTCGACGCGCCGGTCCGCGGCCGCCTCGACCGGGTCGGCGAACTGGGGACAGGCCGGGGCGGCGGCCTTGGCGGGAGCGGCGGACGACGGCAGGGCGGCCGTGGTCGCGAGGACGGCTCCCAGGGACAGGACGGCGGCGACGGTCCGCCGCCGGACGCTGGTGGTGATCATGGACAGCACGATGGCGGCCGGCCGGCGGCGGGGCGTGGACCGTCACCCGATCGACGGCGTGTCCGGCCGCCGGCCAACGCGCCCCGTGTCAGCGGAAGATGCCGGTGTGCCCGAGCGAGTAGCGGCCCGGCTGGGGATAGACGGCGAGGCCGTGCGGCCCCTTGCCGACCTTGACGCGCGCCAGCAGGGTCCCGGTGCGGGTGTTGATGGCGTACACCTCGGAGTCGTAACGGCCCGACAGCCACAGGACCTTGCCGTCCGCGGAGACGCCGCCCATGTCGGGGCTGCCGCCACCGGGCAGGTGCCACTTCGCGGTGAGCCGGCCGCGGGCGAAGTCGAAGAGCGAGATCGTCCCCTCGCCCCGGTTGGAGATGTACATCTCGCGGGAGTCGCGGCTGACGTAGAGGCCGTGGGCGCCCTTGCCGGTGGGCAGGAAGCCGGGCCTGGCGAAGGTGTCACCGTTCAGCACCCACAGCCCGTCGGCCTTCATGTCGGCGATGTAGAAGCGCCGGCCGTCGGGCGAGACCTTGACGTCCTGCGGCATCGCCCCGTCGAAGGGGAGCCGCTCCTGGGCGACGACCGCCATCCGCGCGGTGTCGACCTTGAGGATCTCTCCGCTGAACTCGCAGGAGACGATGAAGTAGCGGCCGTCCCGGGAGAAGTCGGCGTGGTTGACGCCGTAGCAGCTGACCGGGACGGTCTTGACGCGCTTCATGGTGTGCGCGTCGCGGAAGACGAGTTCGCGGTCGAGGGACGCCATGACGACGGCGTACTTGCCGTCGGGCGTGAAGTAGAGGTTGTAGGGGTCGTGCACCGCGACCGGCCGGCCGGCGCGGCCGGTGCGGGGGTCGAGGGGCGTGAGGCTGTTGCCGCGGTCGTTGTTGACCCACAGCGTGCGCAGGTCCCAGGAGGGCACGACGTGCTGGGGCTGCCGGCCGACGGGGACGGTCGCCACGACCCGGTAGGTCGCCGGGTCGATCACCGAGACGGTGTCGGACTCGGTGTTGGGGACGTAGACCCGGGACGGGAGATCCGCGACGACCGGGGAGAGCCGGCCCGGCCGGTCGGCGGCGTAGACGTCGGCCGGGTCGAGCAGCGGCGGCATCCCGGGCAGGCCGTCGGCGCTCGCCCGGGGCACGGGCCGGACGGGGGTCGTGCCGCCGGGGGTCTCCTTCGCGCGGGGGGTGCCGGTGCCGCAGCCGGGCAGCAGCGCGAGGGCGGTGAGCGCGGCGCCGGACACGGCCAGCAGGCGAGCGGTCGGACGAGGGCGCATCAGCTCAGCAGCTCCGTGGTGGTGACGGCGCGCAGCCCGCGGCGGCCGAGTTCGTGGAGGACGTCGGGGAGGGCGGCGACCGTGCCGGGGTGCCCGAGGTGCAGGCTCACCACGGAACCGGCGCGGACCCGGTCGAGGACGGCGCGGACGACGGCGGGGGCGCCCGGGTCGGTGTGGTCGAGCGAGTCGACGTCGTACGACAGCACGTGCGGGTAGCCCGCCGCGTGGGCCAGCCGGGTCACGAGCGGGGAGGCGACGGCGGTCTGCGAGGGGCGGAACCAGGTGCCGATGGAACCGGTGAGCCGGCGCAGCCGGTCGGCGCACTCGGTGATCTCGGCGCGGGCGTCCTCCTCGGGCAGGGTGTTGACGGCGATGTGCCGCTGGGTGTGGTTGCCCAGGTCGTGGCCGCCGTCGAGGACCCGGCGGGCGAGTTCGGGGTTGGCGTCGAGCCAGCCGCCGACGGCGAGCACGGTGATCCGGGCGCCCTGCCGCTCGGCCGCGGTGAGCAGGTCCTCGGCGAGGGCGGGATCGCCCTGGCCGTGGAAGGTGAGGGCGACCCGGGGGCGGTCGCGGGGGCCGTGGGTGATCTGCGCGGGGTGCCCGGGGAAGGCGCGGGGTGCGGGGGCGGGCCCCGGCGGGGTGGCCTTCGCGGCGGTCCGCGAGGGGGTGGACCGCTGGGGGTCCTGGGGCGCGGCGGTGCCGGTGGCGGCGCATCCGGCGAGGGCGCCCGCGGCGACGAGTCCGGCACCGGCGCGCAACGCCGAGCGGCGATCGGTCGTGGTCACGCCCCCCATTTAAGGGGTGAAGGGCGCGAAAACGCTCCATTGCGACGATCGGGGTGATTCTCGGCCGGACCCGGCTCTCCCGGCCGGACTACTGGGGCGGGCGCTCCGCCACCCTCATCTCGAACCACGTCGTCTTGCCGCGCGGCAGCAGGTCCACGCCCCAGCGGTCGGAGAGCTTGTCCACCAGGAACAGGCCCCGGCCGCTCAGGTCCAGTTCCTGAACCGGCATCAGACACGGCAGCCCGCGCGAGGGATCGCGCACCTCGACGCGGATCCAGCCGCGGCGGCGGCGCATGCGCAGCCCGAAGACCCGGGCGCCGGTGTGCCGTACGGCGTTGCCGACGAGTTCGGAGACGAGCAGGACCGCGTCCTCGGCCATCTTGGGCGTGAGCCCCCAGTGCCTCAGGACGACGACCTGGGTGAGCCTGCGGGCGGTGGCGGCGGACTCGGGGCGGGACGGGAGCGGGATCTCGGCGTCGGCCGGGTTGCCGTACAACTCCAGTGCTCTGAGCGCTCGTTCGTCCTCGACCGCGGGCGACCAACGCGCCGCAGGCGCACGGCTGTGTCCCCGCGGCTGTTCGATGCCCTCCAGCCCCGCCATGCCCCCATCATGGCGGCCCGTACCACGCTCCGGGGCCGTTCCCTGGGAATCCAACCCCCGGAACGCCTCGTTCCGTGCCGTTCCCTGGACATATGCCGAGGGCATCCCCGAGGTCTCGAAGGACCCACCCACCTGCGCGGACGACTCGTCACCTGGCAATCGACAGGCCTCCTCGACAAGGCAGGCTTAAGGGTGCGTTAAGGCTCCCATAAACCGCCCGATCGAGGGACCCGAATGAGACATCACGTCAATTGCAAGAGGGCGGGGCGGGTTTCTCAGAGGAACTTGGCCTTGCCGGGGCCTTCCTCCACGAAGCTGCGCATGCCCCGCTCGCGGTCCTCGGTGGCGAACAGCCCGGCGAACCAGTTCCGTTCGACGGCGAGCCCGGTCTCCAGGTCCGTCTCGATCCCGGTGTCGACCGACTCCTTCGCCGCGCGCAGCGCGAGCGCCGGGCCCTGTGCGAGCTTCGCCGCCCAGGCGTGCGCCTCGGTGTAGACCTCGGCGGCCGGTACGACCCGGTCGACGAGCCCGATGGACAGCGCCTCGTCGGCCTTCACCATGCGGCCCGTGAAGATCAGGTCCTTCGCCCGGGAGGGCCCGACCAGCCGGGGCAGGCGCTGGGTGCCGCCGGCCCCGGGGATCAGACCGAGCAGGATCTCCGGCTGGGCGAGCTTGGCGTTGTCTGCGGCGATGCGGTAGTCGGCGCACAGGGCCAGTTCGCAGCCGCCACCCAGGGCGTACCCGGTGACGGCCGCGACGACCGGCTTGGGGATGCGGGCCACGGCGGTGAAGGAGTCCTGGAGGGCGCGGGCGCGCAGGACCATCGCGGTGTGGTCCATGGCCTGCATCTCCTTGATGTCCGCACCCGCCGCAAACACCTTCTCGCCGCCGTAGATCACCACGGCGCGCACGTCGTCGCGCCGCCCGGCCTCCTCGGCGAGTTCCTTGAGCCGGTCCTGCGTGGCGACGTCCAGGGCGTTCATCGGCGGGCGGTCCAGGCGCAGCGTTCCGACGCCTCCGGCGACTTCCAGATTCACGGTCATGCCCGCAGGTTAGCGGGCGTTCACCGCGCGGGGGACGGCGGTGCGCCGCCGTCCGCCGTCACGCCTTCCACTTGTCCCAGGACATGTTCCAGCCGTTGAGACCGTTGGCCGCGTCCACCGTGCGGTCGTGGGAGTTCTTGACGACGACCACGTCGCCGACCATCGAGTGGTTGAAGAACCAGGCGGCCGGGACGGACTTGCTGTAGCCGCCGCGCACGTCGCGCAGGCCCACGCAGCCGTGGCTGGCGTTGTAGTTGCCGAAGGCGCCGCCGCCCCAGTAGTTGCCGTGGATGAAGGTGCCGGAGTCGGTGAGCCGGATGGCGTGCGGGACGTCCTTGATGTCGTACTCGCCGCCGTAGCCGACGGTCTCGCCGTTCATCCGGGTCACCGTGAGCTTCTCGCTCATGACCATCTGGCCGTTCCAGGTGTCGTAGCCGGGCTTGCCGGTGGTGACGGGGATGGTCTTGACGACCTTGCCGTCCTGGGTGACCTTCATGGTGTGCTTCTTGGCGTCCACGACGGACACCTGGTTGCGGCCGATGGTGAACGTCACCGTCTTGGCCTGCTTGCCGTAGACGCCCGGACGGCCCTCGACGCCGTCGAGGTCGAGGCCGACGGTGACCTTGGTGCCTTCCTTCCAGTACTGCTCGGGGCGGAAGTCGAGGCGGTCGTTGCCGAACCAGTGGCCCTCGACGTCGACGGGCGGCTCGGTCTTGATCGTGATGGCCTTCTCGACGTCCCCGGGGTGGGTGATGCCCCGGGTGAAGCGTATGGAGAACGGCATGCCGACGCCGACGGTGGAGCCGTCCTCGGGGGTGAAGCTGCCGACGAAGGTGTTCTTCGGCGTGAGCGTGGTGAAGCTGGAGTCCTCGGCGGCCTCGCGGCCGGCGGAGTCCTTGGCGACCGCGTGCACGGTGTACCGGGTGGCGGCGGCGAGATGGCCCGCGGGCTTCCAGCCGGTGCCACCGCCCGTGATGCCGCCCTCGACCTTCTCGCCCTTGGCGTCCTTGACCACGACGTCGACGAGCTTGCCCTTGGCCGCGCTCACTTCGAGGGCGCCGCTGGTGTCGACCGACTTGGCGCCGTCCTTGGGCGCGATGGTGACGACGGCCTCCGACTGCTTGCTCTGCTGACCGGTGGAGTCCCCGGCCTTTCCGCCGCCGGATCCGGACCCCGCGTCGGATCCTCCCCCGCCGCAGGCGGTGACCGCCATCAGCAGCACACCTGAGACCAGCACCAGCCCCTTCCGGCCCCGCCCCCGGACGTCGCTCGACGCCCCCGATATCGGCCGCACGTTCACGTTCTCTCCCCTCGCGGGGCCTGGTCAGGCCCGCACCCCGGCGCGTCCCGCGCCCGCATTGGCGCATATTAACCGGACGGTTTTGAGCTTCGTGTCAGGCGAAGGTCACTGTTCAGTCGCAAGTCGGGCCGACCGCCGGGGTTCCCAACGGCTTTCCCCTCCTGATTACTTGACCGCGCCGCCCGCCTTCCATGCCTGCCACCCCATGTTCCACCCGCCGAGCCCGTTGTCGGGAGCCACCTTCTTGTCGTTGCTGCGGACGACCTCGACGACGTCCCCCACGAGGCTGCGGTCGTAGAACCAGCCGGCCGGGGTGTCCGAACTGCCGCCCTTCACGTCGCGCAGTCCCACGCAGCCGTGGCTGACGTTGACGTTGCCGGGGGCGTCGGGGGACCAGTAGTTGCCGTGCAGATAGGTGCCGGAGTCGGTGAGCTTCATCGCGTGCGGGACGTCCGGGATGTCGTACTCCCCGCCGAAGCCGACCGTCCGTCCGTTCATCCGGGTCACCTCGAACATGTCCATCACCACCATCTTCCCGTTGTAGGTGGTGGACTTGGGGGCGCCCGCCGTGATCGGGACGGTGGCGAGGAGTTCGCCGTCGCGCCGGACCTCCATCGTGTGCGCGGCGGCGTCGACCAGGGAGACCTGGCTGCGGCCGACGGTGAACCCGATCGTCCGGTCCTGGAGCCCGTAGACACCGGGCGCCCCCTCCACGTCGCGCAGCCGCAGGTCGACGGTGACCTGGGTGCCGGGCTTCCAGTAGCGCTCGGGGCGGAAGTCCAGGCGGTCCTTGCCGAACCAGTGCGGGCGGATCTCCACGCCGGGCCGGGCCGTGACCCGTACGGCGCGCTCGACGGCGGCGCGGTCGGTGATCTCCCGGCTGAAGGACAGCGAGACGATCATGCCGGTGCCGACGGTGGAGCGGTTCTCCGGGGTGACGTACGCGATGAACCGCTCGTCGGGGACGTACGTCGTGAACGTGGAGTGCCGGGCCGAGCGGCGGCCGTGGGCGTCACGGGCGACCACGTCCACCGTGTACGTGGCGGCCGGCGCCAGTCGGCGTTCCTTGGGCTCCCAGACCGTGCCGTCGTCGGTGACGCGGCCGGGCACCGGAGTGTCCCGGGCGTCCTGGGAGCGGACCACGCTCACCGACTCCAGCCGTCCGCCGGGGACTTCGACCCGCAGCCGCTCGCCGGGGCGCACGGCCCTGCTGCCGTCGCCCGGGGTCACCCGGACGGGCTCCTCGGGTCCTGGGGGTTTCCCCAGGACCTCGTCCAGGACGCCCCGTCCGCCGCCGCCGTCCGAAGTGCAGCCGGCCGCCCCGGCCAGCAGCCCCGCCCATGTCAGTGCCGCGGCCAGTGCCGCCGCCGCGCGCCTCGCGCGCCCTTGTGCATGCCTCACGTCGGGACAACGACCGGGCACGCCCTGGGGAAACGTGAGTGCGACGCAAGCGGTGGGCAGAACAGTGGGGAGGACGAACAGGGGAGCCGCCGCGCCCGCGAGCCGTCGTGGGCGCGACCGTGCCGTGCGGTCGTGCGCGCTCCGGGCCCGTGGGGCGCGGAGCGACCGCCCGGCGCGGGCCGAGTGCGCCCCGGAGGCGGACCAGCCGACACAGAGGGGCCGACAGTGACGAGCGCAGCCGAGCAGCAGGGCGTGGCTCAGGAACGGACCGTGGACGACGGGCCCGCCACGGGTGTGGCACACGGCGCGAGGAGGGCGGTGCCCCCGTCCCCCGCCGCCCGGCCGGGGGCGTCCACCCCGCTGGGGGCCCGCTTCCGGGCGGGCCAGGACGGGGTCGCGGGCACCAACTTCGCGCTCTGGGCGGCCGGGGCGGAGGCCGTCCAGCTGTGTCTCTTCGACGAGCGGGGCCGTGAGACGCGGGTGCGGCTGACCGAGCTGACCCATGAGATCTGGCACGGCTTCGTGCCCGGGGTGATGCCCGGTCAGCGCTACGGCTTCCGCGTGGACGGCCGCTGGGACCCGTGGATCGGCGCCCGCTGGAACCCGGCGAAGCTGCTCCTCGATCCGTACGCCCGTGCGGTGGACGGCGAGTTCACCCTGCCGGCGGAGGTGTACGGGCACGTCCGGGACTGGCCCCAGCAGCACGTCGCGGACACCGTGCGCGACGACCGGGACTCCGCGCCGTACGTCCCCAAGGGCGTTGTCGTCCACGATGACGACGACTGGTCGGACGACCACCGCCCCAAGACACCGTGGGCGGACTCGGTCATCTACGAGCTGCACGTCAAGGGTTTCACCCGGCTGCACCCCGGCATCCCCGAGGAGCTGCGCGGCACCTACGCCGGGCTCGCGCACCCGGCGGCCGTCGAGCACCTGGTCCGGCTGGGCGTGACGGCCGTGGAGCTGCTGCCGGTGCACCAGTTCGCGCACGAGGACCACCTGCTGCGCCGGGGCCTGCGCAACTACTGGGGCTACAACTCCATCGGCTACTTCGCCCCGCACGCGGCCTACGCGGCCTCCGGTACGACGGGGCAGCAGGTCGGCGAGTTCAAGCGGATGGTCAGGGCGCTGCACGAGGCCGGCATCGAGGTCATCCTCGACGTGGTCTACAACCACACGGCGGAGGCCGGGGAACTGGGGCCCACGCTCTCCCTGAAGGGCATCGACAACCGCGGCTACTACCGGCTCCAGGACGACGCGCGCCGGTACGCCGACTACACCGGCTGCGGCAACACCCTGCACGTGGTCCAGCCGCAGGTGCTGCGGCTGATCACCGACTCGCTGCGCTACTGGGTGACCGAGATGGGCGTGGACGGCTTCCGCTTCGACCTCGCGGCGGCGCTGGCCCGTTCGATGCACGACGTCGACATGCTCTCGCCGTTCCTCGCGGTGATCGCGCAGGACCCGGTGCTGCGCCGGGTGAAGCTGATCGCCGAGCCGTGGGACATCGGCTCGGGCGGCTACCAGGTGGGGGCGTTCCCGCCGCTGTGGACGGAGTGGAACGACCGCTACCGGGGGGCGGTGCGGGACTTCTGGCGCGGCGCCCTGCCGGACGTGCGGGACCTCGGCTACCGGCTGTCCGGCTCCAGCGACCTGTACGCCTGGGGCGGGCGCCGCCCCTACGCCTCCGTCAACTTCGTCACCGCGCACGACGGGTTCACCCTGCGCGACCTGGTGTCGTACGGGCACAAGCACAACGAGGCCAACGGCGAGGACAACCGGGACGGCTCCGACGACAACCGCGCCTGGAACTGCGGGGCGGAGGGGGAGAGCGCGGACGAGGAGGTGCGGGGGCTGCGCCGGCGCCAGTTGCGCAACCTGCTGACCACCCTGCTGCTGTCCACGGGGGTGCCGATGCTGGTGGCGGGGGACGAGATGGGCCGCACCCAGGGCGGCAACAACAACGCCTACTGCCAGGACAACGAGATCAGCTGGCTGGACTGGGGGCTGCTGGAGGAGCCGGGCTGGCGGGCCCTGTTCGACCTGACCTCCCGGCTGATCGCGCTGCGCCACCGCCATCCGGTGCTGCGCCGGCGGGCGTTCTTCTCCGGCCGGGCCCACTCGGCGGACGGGCTGCGGGACCTGGCCTGGTTCACGGCACGGGGCACGGAGATGACGGAGGGCGACTGGTACGCGCCCGCGGCGACGCTCGGCATGTATCTGTCGGGGCGGGACATCCCGGGCCGGGACGAGCGGGGGGCGCCGGTCGTGGACGACAGCTTCCTCGCGGTGCTGCACGCCGGGGACCGGCCGACCTCCTTCGTGCTGCCCGGTCCGCCGTGGGCGGAGCGGTACGCGGTCGTCGTGGACACCTCGCGCGAGGAGCAGGCCGAGGCGCCGGACACGGTCCACGCGGCGGGCGCGGAGATCACGGTCCCGGCGCGGACGGTGCTGCTGCTGCGCGTGGAGTGACCCCGCGCCGCCGACACGGCCGGGGTCAGCCGAGGATGCCCCGGTCGTAGCCGACGGCGACCGCGGCGGCCCGGTCGTTGACGCCCAACTTGGCGTAGAGGTGGGTGAGATGGGTCTTCACGGTCGCCTCGCTGATGAACAGCTCGCGGGCGATCTCCCGGTTGGAGGTGCCCCGGGCGACCAGGGCCAGCACCTCGCGCTCGCGGGCGGACAGCGGTTCGTTGCCCGGGGCCCGGACGGCCGAGACCAGCCGGGAGGCGACGGCCGGGGAGAGCACCGTACGGCCCTCGGCGGCGGCGCGGACCGCGGTGAACAGCTCGTCGCGCGGGGCGTCCTTGAGCAGGTAGCCGGTGGCGCCCGCCTCGATCGCGGGGAGCGTGTCGGAGTCGGTGTCGTAGGTCGTCAGCACCAGGACGCGGGCGCGCGAGCCCTGCCGGGCGAGGGCCCGGATGGCGTCCACTCCGCCGCCGCCGGGCATGCGCAGGTCCATCAGGATCACGTCCGGGTCGAGGGCCGCGGCCCGTTCGACCGCCTGGACGCCGTCGGCCGCCTCGCCGAGGACCGCGAAGCCGGGCGCGGAGGCGAACATGCCGCGCAGGCCGTCCCGTACGACGGGGTGGTCGTCGACGATCAGCAGGGAGATCCGGGGCTCATCGGTCATCGCCGACCAACGGTACGCGAGCCGACACCGCCGTGCCGTGTCCGGGCTCCGACTCGACCGTGAGGGAGCCGGCGATGCGCTCGGCGCGGGCCCGCATGCCGTCCAGGCCGAAGCCGCCCGCGCGGGTGCGGGCGGGGACGGCGGCCGGGTCGAAGCCGGTGCCGTCGTCGCGGACGTCCAGGGTGACCTCGTCGCCCATGAAGGACAGGGTGACGCCGACGCGCTCGGGGCGGGCGTGCCGGGCGGCGTTCGACAGGGCTTCCTGGGCGATGCGCAGCAGGGTGGCGGAGACCTCGTCGTGGAGTTGCTCGGCGGTGCCGGTGAGGGTGAAGTCGGCGCGGGTGCCGGTGCGTTCGGCCCAGTCGTGGACGGTCCTGTGCAGGGCCTCGGGCAGTCCGGCGTCGGCGAGGGCGACGGGGGCGAGGTTGTGGACGGAGCGGCGGGCCTCGCCGAGGCTGTGCCGGGCCAGGGCCAGCGCGCGGCCGGCGTGCTCGCGGGCGGCCTCCGGGTCGGGGACGTTCGCCACCACCTGGAGCTGGGCGATGATGCCGGCCAGGCCCTGGGCGATGGTGTCGTGGATCTCGGCGGCGAGGCGGCGGCGTTCGTCGGCGACACCGGCCTCCCGTGCCTGGCGGAGGAGTTGGGCGTGCAGGGCGGCGTTCTCCTCCAGCGCCTGCTGCAACGCGCTGTTGGTGCGCTCCAGTTCGGTGATGGTGCCGGCCTGGACGCGGGCGCGTTCGTCCTCGGTGAGGGCCAGGCGGTCGAAGACGGCGACCAGGACCAGGGTGATGACGAGGATCGCCCCGAACAGCAGCCACTGCGAGCGCTCGCGCGGCGGCATCCCGCCGGACTGGGCACCGGCCATGGTGACGGCGGTGGCGAACAGTCCGGGGCCGCGCAGGCGTTCGGGCAGCAGACGGCGGGCGCCGAAGTAGCCGGTGAACGCGTAGAAGCAGAAGAACGGGTTGAGCCAGGTGAGGGCGAAGGCGATGACCCAGCGGACGGCGTAGTAGAGGACGCTGGTCCGCGACGGCCGTTGCCGGGCGACGGGTACGGTTCCCCACCACATCTGGAGGGCGAGCCCGGCGGCGACCAGGGCCCCGGCCGCGTACAGCTCGCCCCGTTCCATGCCGACCGGGCCTGCGGTCGCCGCCGCGAGCGCGGCACCGACCAGCAGCAGCCAGTACGGCGCCCGGTGGTTGACCGTCGCCCAGCGCTCCTCGACCCCCGTCACGTCCCCGCCCATGGGGCCAGTGTCGGGCACGGCGGTCCTCATTCCCAGCGGAACCAACGGCCCGCCGCCCCGGTGAGGAGCAGGATCCACACCACCAGGACGCCCAGGTGGGTCCAGCCCGGCCAGTGTCCCGCGGCGGCCCGGTCGAGGGCCTGGGCGGCGGCCCCGAAGGGGGTGTACCCGACGGCCCTGGCCAGTGGACCGGGCATGGCCCGCACCGGGAGCCAGACGCCGGCGCAGAACATCATGGGGAAGAACACCGCCGATCCGATCGCGCCGGCGATCTTCGTGGTGCGGGACAGGGCGGAGACCACCGAGCCGAGCGCCAGGGCGGCCAGCACGGCGAGCAGCAGGGCGAGGGCGTATCCGAGGGGCCGGCGCGGCAGTCGTACGTCGAAGACGAGCCGCCCGACGGCCAGGGCGAGCAGGGCGGAGGCGAGCGCGGCCGTGCCGAAGACCGTCATCTGCGCGGACAGCAGCGCGGCGGGGCGCACCGGGGTGACGGACATACGGCGCAGGATGCCGCGTTCGCGGTAGCCGGTGAGGCTCTGCGGCATGGACTGGAGGCCGCCGACGATCATGCCGAGCAGCACGGCGACCGGGACGTAGGCGTCGATGGGGCGCAGGCCGCCGAAGGAGTCGCCGGGCTGCCGGAAGGAGGGGATGGAGCCGAGGATGACGAGGAGCAGGGCCGGGAAGACCAGGATCCAGAAGACAGCGGCGGGTTCGCGGCGGAAGAGGCGCAGCTCGCTCCGCAGGACACCGAGGTGCAGTACGCGGAGGTGCGGGAGGCCGGTGTGCGGGGCGCCGGGGCCGGGGGCCGGGGCGGTGGCGGGTCGTGTGGTCGCGGGGTTCACGCGTCCTCCTTGGTCAGGTCGAGGAAGGCGTCGTCGAGCGTCGCGTCGAGGACGCGGAGCCGGTGGGCGGTGACGTGGCGGCGGGCGAGGAGGGTGAGGACGGCGTCGACCGTCTCGTCGGTGCCGGTGAGGGTGATCCGGCCGTCCTTGTACTCGACGGAGGCCAGCGCGGGCAGGGCGTCCAGGTCGGTGGCGTCCAGCGGCTCGGACGGGGTGAAGCCGATGACGGTGGAGCCCGCCGAGCGGCGGATCAGACCGGCCGGGGTGTCGAGCGCGGCGATCCGGCCGCGGTCGATCACGGCGATCCGGTCGCACAGCCGCTGGGCCTCCTCCATGAAGTGCGTGACGAGCAGGACGGTCACGCCGTCGGCCCGTACGTCCTCGATGAGCTGCCAGGTGTCGCGGCGGGCGCGGGGGTCGAGGCCGGTGGTGAGTTCGTCGAGCACGACGACCCGGGGGTTGCCGACGAGGGCGAGGGCGATGAACAGGCGCTGCTTCTGACCGCCGGAGAGCCTGCCGAAGCGGGCGGTGAGCCGGTCGGTGAGCCCGAGGCGCTCGGCGAGCGGACGCCAGTCGCGGGGGTCGGGGTAGAAGGAGGCGTGCAGTTCGAGCGCCTCGCGGACGGTGAGCTTGGCCTGGAGTTCGCTCTGCTGGAGCTGGGCGCCCAGGACGCGGGAGACTCGTTCGTGGTCGGTGACGGGGTCGAGCCCGGTCACCCGGACCCGCCCGCCGTCGGGGACGCGCAGCCCCTCGACGCACTCGACGGTGGTGGTCTTCCCCGCGCCGTTGGGCCCGAGGATCCCGAAGATCTCCCCCTCCTCGACGGCGAAGGAGACCCCGTCGACCGCACGGCGACCGGCGTAGGACTTGCGCAGCGCGCTGACTTCGATGACGGACATACCGAGAGCGTCCCGTTCCCGGCCCCTGCCCCGCATCGGCCGACCCGCTCGACCCGGCATCGTCCGATCGGTCGATGCCGGGCTACGACTCCCGCGCATCCGTGCGAGCGGGGCCGTACGGCTGCCCGAAACCGTGGTCGTGGGGCGGGCGGTGGGAGTTGTCCGGCCGAAACTCGCTGGGAGTGCGCGGCGGCGGTCCGTAGGCTCGCGGATGATGCCCACGACACGTGCCACCACCCAGGACCCTGCCGGCCGTTCCACCGTACGTACGCTGCTGCGTCTGTGGCCCTATGTCCGCCCGGTGCGGGTGCGATTGGCGACCGCGGCGTTCGTGGCGGTGGTCGCCTCCTGCACGGGACTGGTGATCCCGCTCGTCCTCAAGTGGATCGTGGACGGGCCCGTGGCCGACCGCGACACGGGCGGGGTGTGGCTCGGCGCGCTGTACCTGCTGCTGCTCGGTCTCGCGGAGGCGGGGCTGTTCGGGCTGCGGCGCTGGCTGGTGGCCCGGCCGCTGTCGCACGTCGAGGCGGAGATGCGGGCGGATCTGTACCGGCATCTGCAACGGTTGCCCGTCGCCTTCCACGACCGCTGGGCCTCCGGCCAGCTGCTGTCGCGGGGCACGACCGATCTGATGCTGCTGCGCATGTTCCTCGCGTTCCCGCTGACCTTCCTGCTGGTGAACGGGGTGACCATCCTCATCGGCGTGGTGATCATGCTGGTGCAGGACTGGACGCTGGGGCTGGTCATCCTGGGGCCGGCCGTGCCGGTGCTGTGGACGTGCGTGGTCTTCGAGCGGCGGTACGCGGAGGTGGCGCGGCGGGCGCAGGACCAGGTCGGCGACCTCACCACCCTCGTCGAGGAGAGCGTGCTCGGCATCCGCATCGTGAAGGGCTTCGGCCGGCACCGCAGCCAGGCACACGCGTTCCGGAAGCTGTCGTGGACGCTGCGCGGCACGGAGTTGCGCAAGGCGCGGCTGCTGGCGACGATCTGGGCCGTCATCGTGACGCTGCCCGAGGTGGCGATCGGGGCGGCGCTGGTCCTGGGCGTCGTGCAGGTCGCCGACGGCGACCTCTCCGCGGGCACGCTGGTCGCCTTCCTGAGCACCGCGCTGGCGCTGCGCTGGCCCGTGGACTCGATCGGCTTCCTCCTGGCCATGACCCAGGAGGCGGCAACAGCCACGGAACGCTATTTCGAGGTCATGACCGCAAAAGCAGAATCGAAAACCGTACCGGGGGCGGGGGCGGACGGTGCCGCGGGGGTTGGTGCGGGTGGGGGTACGGCGACCTTGCCGAGAGACCGCGCGGCCGTGGAAGACCCGGCGAAGGCCCCGGCCGACGGAGGCGCAGGGGACTCGGCGCACGTCGCAGCTCGCGCGAGTGGCGAGGGCGCGGCGGGTCTCGTGGTCGGGGCGGGGGCGGACGGTTCCGTGGGGGTTGGTGCGGGTGGGGGTGGGATGCGGTTCGATGGGGTGCGGTTCTGTTATCCCGACGCCGATCCGGGCTCGGCGCCGATCCTCGAACTCGTCGATCTGCACGTCCGCCCCGGTGAGTCCATGGCGCTCGTCGGGGCGACCGGGAGCGGCAAGACCACGCTCACCGCGCTCGTCCCCCGCCTCCACGAGGTGACCGAGGGGCGGATCACCCTCGACGGGGTGGACATCACCTCCCTGCCCCGCGAGGAACTGCGCGCCATGGTCGCCGTGGCCTTCGAGGAGCCCACCCTCTTCTCGGCGAGCGTCGGCGAGAACGTGCTGATGGGCGCCGACGGCACCGCGGGCGCCCCGGAGCTGGCGCGGGCCCTCGACGTCGCGCAGGCCGGGTTCGCGCACGCGCTGCCGCAGGGCACCGACACACAGGTGGGCGAGCAGGGCCTGAGCCTGTCCGGCGGACAGCGGCAGCGGCTGGCGCTCGCGCGGGCCGTGGTCGGCCGGCCCCGCTTCCTCGTCCTGGACGACCCGCTCTCCGCGCTCGACGTGCACACCGAGGCCGCCGTGGAGGCCGCGCTGCGCCGGGTCCTCGCGGACACCACCGCCCTCATCGTGGCTCACCGCCCCTCCACCGTCCTGCTCGCCGACCGCGTCGCCCTCCTCTCGCAGGGCAGGATCGCGGCGGTCGGCACCCACCAGGAACTCCTGCGCACCAACCCGGAGTACGCCCATCTGATGTCCGGCCGGGAGACCGAACCCGAGGAACCCTCACCACCGCCACCGTTCCCCGCACCCGCCGCCCGTGAGGCCCAAGAAGCCCGCGAAATCGACGAAGCCCGTGCGGCCCAGGAAGCGGAGGACGCCCGATGACCGCCCCCACCGCCTCCCTCCCCGGCGTCGGTGACGAGGACGAACTCCCCGGCGCGGCCCCGTCGGACGACCCCTTCGACCGGGACGTCCTGCCCACCCCGCCCGGCGCCACGGCCACCCTGCTGCGGTCGCTGCTCGCGCCGATGCGGGCCCGGGTCGCGGTGACCACCCTGCTCCTGCTGCTCCAGCAGGCCGCCGTGCAGGCGGGCCCGCTGCTGGTGGCGTACGCCATCGACCGCGCCGTGCCGGCGTTCCGGCACCACGACCACGGTCCGCTGATCGCGGTCGGGGTCGGCTACGCGCTGTGCTCGCTGCTGTCGGGCGTCCTCCAGTTCGCGTTCATCGACGCCTCCGCCCGCGTCAACCAGGACGTGCTGCTCGACCTGCGCGGCCGGATCTTCCGCCACGCGCAGGCGCTGAGCGTCGACTTCCACGAGCGCTACACCTCGGGCCGGCTGATCTCCCGTTCCACGACGGACGTCGAGTCGCTGCGCGAACTGCTCAGTGAGGGCCTCCAGGAACTCGTCACCGTCATCCTGTCGTTCGTCTACATCTCGGCGATGCTGCTCTGGCTCGATCTGGGCCTCGGCGCGGTAGCGGTGGCCTCGTTCGTCCCCCTGTACCTGCTGGTACGGCTCTACCAGCGGCGCGCCGGACGGGTGTTCGAGGCCCGCTCCACCGCGATCGCGGCCGTGATCGTCAAGTTCGTGGAGACGATGAACGGCATCCGCCCGGTGCGCACGTTCCGCCGGGAGGCCGCGAACGACGCCGCGTTCCGGGTCCTGAACCGCCGGCACGAGCGCACCAACGGCGACGCCCTGCTGGAGATGGCCCGTTATGTCGTCGGCTCCCGGGTGGTCGCCAACACGGCGGTCGCCCTGATCGTCCTGTGGGGCGCCCACCGGGTGGCGTCCGGCTCGCTGGAACTGGGCGTGCTGGCCGCGGCGGTGCTGTACCTGCGGCGCCTGTACGACCCCATCGACCGGATGGGCATGTTCCTCAACTCGTACCAGTCGGCCGCCGCCTCCCTGGAGAAGATCGCCGGTCTGCTCGCCCAGGTGCCGTCGGTCCCCGAGCCGTCCGTGCCGAGTGAACTTCCGCCGCGCGAAGGCGGGTTCCCCGGGCGCGAGGTCGTCTTCGACGGGGTGCGGTTCGCGTACCGCACGGGCGGCGAGGTGCTGCCCCGCTTCGATCTGACGCTCCCGGCCGGGCAGACCGTCGCGGTCGTCGGCTCGACCGGCGCGGGCAAGTCGACGCTGGCCAAGCTGCTCGCCCGGTTCTACGACCCCTCCGACGGCCGGGTCCTGCTCGACGGCGTCGACCTGCGCGAGCTGGCCCTGCCCGAACTGCGGCGCGGGGTGGTGATGGTGACGCAGGAGGCGTTCCTGTTCTCCGGGACGGTCGCCGACAACATCGCCGTCGGGCGCCCGGACGCCGGCCGTGAGGAGATCGAGCGGGCGGCGAAGGCCATCGGCGCGCACGAGTTCATCAGCGCCCTGCCCGACGGCTACGACACGGACGTCCGCAGGCGCGGCGGTCGCATCTCGGCGGGTCAGCGCCAACTGGTGTCGTTCGCACGGGCGTTGCTGGCCGACCCGGCGGTGCTGATCCTGGACGAGGCGACCAGTTCGCTGGACGTGCCCGGCGAACGGGCCGTGCAGCGCGCGATGTCGACGGTGCTGAAGGGCCGTACGGCGGTGATCGTCGCGCACCGGCTGTCCACCGTGGAGATCGCCGACCGGGTGCTGGTGATGGAGCACGGCCGGATCGTCGAGGACGGCGAGCCAGCCGAACTGATCGCCGGCACGGGCCGGTTCGCCGATCTGCACCGGGCGTGGCGGGACAGTCTCGCATAGCGGACACGGGGGCGGCCGGGTCCCGGCCGCCCCCGCCCGTACGCGGAGCCGACGGCCGCGGACGACCGTCCGCATACCGAACGGGAACATCCGGTCAACGACCGCAATCCGGCCAAATTCCTGACGCGCACCTGACAGGCGGCACAAACTCCTGCCACTCTTCCCGGGTCCGGCCCACAGCGGCCCCACAGCCGCCACGCGATCTGCACGGGCCGGTCCTGCACGCGCACGTGGTTCCGCGTCACGCCCAGTTCTGCCCGGGCCGCGCATCCCCGCACCCGGAACTCCCCTGGCCGCGCGACCCCGCGGTCACGCAGAAGGAGTCAGTGTTGAGCAGCAGTTCCTCTCGCAGACGCACCCCCCGCGCCCCGCGCCACCGCACCGCCGCGGTCGCCCTCGCCGGTGTCGCCGCGCTGGTCGCCGCCGCCGTCCAGTCGGGGGCCGCGAGCGCGGCCCCGTCGGCCCCGGCCCCCACCGGCCGGGCGAACCCCGCCCACCTCGCGGTCCAGCTCACCCCCGCGGAGCGCACCGGGCTGATCCGTGACGCCGGCGCCGCCCAGGCGGGCACGGCCCGCGCGCTCGGGCTCGGCGCGAAGGAGAGACTGGTCGTCAAGGACGTCGTCAAGGACGCCGACGGCACCCTGCACACCCGCTACGAGCGCACCTACGCGGGCCTGCCCGTGCTCGGCGGCGACCTCGTCGTGGAGAGCACCCCCTCGGGCGCGACCCGGAACGTCGTCAGGGCGACCGGCGCGGCCCTGGACGTCACCGACCTCACCCCGGCGGTCCCCGCGGCCACGGCCGAGAAGCAGGCCGTGGCGCGCGCGAAGGCGCTGGGCGGCACCGAGTCGGCGGCGGACGGCGTCCGCAAGGTGATCTGGGCGGCCTCCGGCACGCCCGTCCTCGCGCTCGAAACCGTCGTCGGCGGCTTCCAGGACGACGGCACCCCCAACGAGCTCCACGTCGTCACCGACGCCGCCACCGGCAAGAAGCTGCACGAGTACCAGGCCGTCGAGACCGGCGTGGGCAACACCCAGTACAGCGGGCAGGTCACGCTGACGACGACCCAGTCGGGTTCGACGTACACGCTGACCGACGGGGCGCGCGGCGGCCACCGGACGTACAACCTGAACCGCGGCAGCTCCGGCACGGGCACGCTGTTCTCGCAGACCAGCGACACCTGGGGCAACGGCACGGTCTCCAACGCGGCGACGGCCGGCGCGGACGCGCACTACGGCGCCGCCGAGACCTGGGACTTCTACAAGAACACGTTCGGCCGCAACGGCATCAGGAACGACGGCGTGGGCGCCTACTCCCGGGTCCACTACGGCAACAACTACGTCAACGCGTTCTGGCAGGACAGCTGCTTCTGCATGACGTACGGCGACGGTTCGGGCAACGCCAAACCGCTCACCGCGATCGACGTGGCCGGCCACGAGATGAGCCACGGCGTCACCTCCAACACCGCGGGGCTCGTCTACTCCGGCGAGTCGGGCGGGTTGAACGAGGCGACCTCCGACATCTTCGGTTCCGGCGTGGAGTTCTACTCGGGCAACTCCAGCGACGTCGGCGACTACCTCATCGGCGAGAAGATCGACATCAACGGCAACGGCACCCCGCTGCGCTACATGGACAAGCCGAGCAAGGACGGCGCGTCCAAGGACAGCTGGTACTCGGGGATCGGGTCGGTCGACGTGCACTTCTCGTCGGGCCCGGCGAACCACTTCTTCTATCTGCTGGCCGAGGGCAGCGGCACCAAGACGATCAACGGTGTGACCTACAACTCGGCGACGGCGGACGGCCTTCCGGTCACCGGCATCGGCCGCGACAAGGCGCTCCAGATCTGGTACCGGGCGCTGACCACGAAGTTCACCTCGACGACCAACTACGCGGCCGCCCGCACCGGCACCCTCGCGGCGACGGGTGAGCTCTACGGCACGACGAGCGCCGAGTACAAGGCCGTGCAGGACGCCTGGGCCGGCGTGGCGGTCGGCTCCCGCCCGGGCGGCGGTGGTGGCGGCACGACGTACGAGAGCACCGCGCCGGTGTCGATCCCGGACAACGGGGCCGCGGTCACCTCGTCGATCGCGGTCTCCGGGCGCACCGGGAACGCCCCGGCCGCCCTCCAGGTGTCCGTGGACATCACCCACACCTGGCGCGGTGACCTGGTGGTCGACCTGCTCGGCCCGTCGGGCACCGCGTACCGCCTCAAGAGCTTCAGCTCCTCGGACTCGGCGGACGACGTGAACGCCACGTACACGGTGAACGCCTCGTCGGAATCGGCCAATGGGACCTGGCGGCTGCGGGTCCAGGACCAGGCGTCGCAGGACACCGGCCGGATCAACGGCTGGAGGCTGACCTTCCCGTAAACCGCGGCGCACGCGGCGGGAACGGGGTGGCGTCCCGGGGAACCGGCTCCCCGGGACGGCGCCCGTTCACACGGCCGAAACGTTCTTCGGACAGTCGGTTTCCGGCCAACGTCCTCACAGGGTCCTGACATGTACGCGTCGATGCTGGCACGCTTCCCTCACCCGCCGCACAGCAGCTTCACAACAGCATCCCGGGTCGCACCCCCACACGGCCCGACTCCCCCACCTGAAGGAGCTTGCGTGAGCCCCCGCTACGCGCGTCACCAGCGCACCACTCTGGCCATCGCCACCGCGGTCGCCGCCGGAGCCCTGCTCACCACGGGCCTGACCACCACCGCCTCGGCCCAGGTCCCCGCAGGGAGCACCACCACCACCCCGGCCGCCGCCCCCACGGCGCTCACCGCCTCGGCGCGCACCACCCTCATCCAGCAGGCGCAGGACGACGCCGCCGGCACCGCGCGGGAGATAGGTCTCGGCGCCCAGGAGAAGCTGGTCGTCAAGGACGTCGTCAAGGACACCGACGGCACCCTCCACACCCGCTACGAGCGCACCTACGCGGGCCTGCCCGTGCTCGGCGGCGACCTCGTCGTCCACACCTCGCCGGCCGGCGCGACCGAGGGCGTCACCAAGGCCACGCAGGCGGCCGTCAAGGTGTCCTCGCTCAAGCCGCAGATCAGCGCCGCCACCGCCGAGAAGCAGGCCGTGGGCGCCGCCAGGACGCTCGGGTCCGCCGAGTCGTCCTCCGACGGCGCGCGCAAGGTGATCTGGGCCGGCTCGGGCACGCCCGTCCTCGCCTACGAGACCGTCGTCGGCGGCTTCCAGGACGACGGCACCCCCAACCAGCTGCACGTCATCACCGACGCCGCCACCGGCAAGAAGCTCTACGAGTACCAGGGCATCGAGACCGGCTCCGGCAGGACGCTGTACTCGGGCACGGTCACCCTCAACACGACCAGGTCCGGGTCGACGTACCAGCTGACCGACTCCACGCGCGGCGGCCACAGGACGTACAACCTCGCGCGCAGGACCTCGGGCACCGGCACGCTGTTCACCGATGCGGACGACGTGTGGGGCACCGGCGCGGCCTCCAGCTCGTCCACGGACCAGACCGCCGCCGCCGACGCCGCCTACGGCGCGCAGCTCACCTGGGACTTCTACAAGAACACCTTCGGCCGCAGCGGCATCCGCAACGACGGTGTCGCCGCCTACTCCCGCGTCCACTACAGCAGCGGCTACGTCAACGCCTTCTGGGACGACAGCTGCTTCTGCATGACCTACGGCGACGGCTCGGGGAACACCCACCCGCTGACCGCGATCGACGTGGCCGGCCACGAGATGAGCCACGGCGTCACCTCCAACACCGCGGGACTCAACTACAGCGGCGAGTCCGGCGGCCTGAACGAGGCGACCTCCGACATCTTCGGCACGGGCGTGGAGTTCTCCGCGAACAACGCCAACGACGTCGGCGACTACCTCATCGGCGAGAAGATCAACATCAACGGCAACGGCACCCCGCTGCGCTACATGGACAAGCCGAGCAAGGACGGCGCCTCGGCGGACTCCTGGTCCTCCAGCGTTGGCGGCAAGGACGTCCACTACTCCTCGGGCGTCGCGAACCACTTCTTCTACCTGCTGTCCGAGGGCAGCGGCTCGAAGACCATCAACGGCGTGGCCTACAACTCGCCGACGTCCAACGGCTCCACGGTCACCGGCATCGGCCGCGCCAAGGCGCTCCAGATCTGGTACAAGGCGCTGACGACGTACTTCACGTCGACGACCAACTACAAGTCGGCCCGCACCGGCACCCTGTCGGCGGCGGCCGCGCTGTACGGCTCCGGCAGCGCCGAGTACAACGCGGTGGCGGCGGCCTGGTCGGCGGTCAACGTCAGCTGACCGCGCGCACGTCGACGGTGGCGGCACCCGGGGGCGAGGGCTCCCGGGTGCCGCCCTAGTCTTGGGTGTCATGCCCACGGACTCTTCGGCGGACTTCACCTACGAGCCGGTCGGCGCGACCCGCGAAAGCCACATGGTCTGCCCGCCCGGCTTCCACCCCCTGCATGTGCGCACCCGTGTCGGCGAGGGTCAGGAGGTGTTCCGCCGGGCCGCCGACGCCCTCCTGACCTGGGAGCTGCACCGCGCGCTCGGCGTGGGCATCAACGCGACGGCGGAGCGCGCGGCACCCGGCGTCGACGTCACGGTCACCCTGGCGGGCGTCATCAAGGCACCGTGCCGGGTGGTCTGGACGACCGAGGAACACCGCCGCGCGGGCTGGGCCTACGGCACCCTCGCCGGCCACCCCGAGCGCGGCGAGGAGGCGTTCGTGGTGGACCGCACCGGCGACGGCACCGTCTGGCTGACGATCACCGCGTTCAGCCGCCCGGCCAAGTGGTACGCCCGCGCGGGCGGCCCGGCCACCCGCGGCCTCCAGCACGCCTACGCCCGCAGATGCGGAGCGGTCCTGCGCCGGCTGTGCGCGGACACCGAGGACTGACCCGCCGTACGCCCCGCCCGGTGCCGTCCGCTCAGCGCAGCAGGACCCCCGCGCCCTCCGTCGCGTCGTCCGGTGGGACCGAGACGAGGCCCAGTTCGGCGCCGGTGGCGAGGAGGCGGTGGGAGGGCAGGACGCGGACCGTGTAGCCGTAGGGGCCCGTGCGGTCGAGGGACAGGGGGCCCTCGTAGGACCAGCGGCCCTCCAGGTCGGGGCCGCCCACCGGCTTCAGCGGGACCGCCGTCGCGTCGGCGATGCGGTCCTCCGCGTCGACCCGCCCGGACACCGCCTGCACCTCGACGTCGTCGGGCCCGAGGTCGCCGAGGTGGACACGGACGCGCAACCCCAGCGTGGCGCCCAGCTCCGCCGTGGCGGTGGCCGCCGTCGTCTCCACGTGGTCGACCCGTACCCCGTGCCACCCGGCGCGCACCCGCGCCTTCCAGCCCGCCAGTTCCCGCGCCGCGTCCGCGGTGAGGGAGCGGTGCGCGTGGGCGGCCGGTGTGTAGAGCCGCTCGACGTACTCGCGCACCATCCGCCCGGCCAGCACCTTCGGGCCGAGCAGGGTGAGGGTCTGGCGGACCATCTCGATCCACCGGTCGGGCAGTCCGCTCTGCCCGCGCTCGTAGAACCGGGGCGTCACCCGCTGTTCGAGCAGGTCGTAGAGGGCCGCGGCCTCCACGTCGTCCCGGTGCTCGGGGTCCGTGCCCGGCCCGTCCGCCGTGGGGATCGCCCAGCCGAAGTCGGGCTGGAACCACTCGTCCCACCAGCCGTCCAGGACGGACAGGTTGAGGCAGCCGTTGAGCGCGGCCTTCATCCCTGAGGTGCCGCACGCCTCCAGCGGGCGCAGCGGGTTGTTGAGCCAGATGTCGCAGCCGGGGTAGAGCTTCTGCGCCATCGCCATGCCGTAGTCGGGCAGGAAGACGATGCGGTGGCGCACGCGCGGGTCGTCGGCGAAGCGGACCAGTTCCTGCACCAGCCGCTTGCCGCCGTCGTCGGCCGGGTGCGCCTTGCCCGCCACCACGATCTGGACGGGCCGCTCGGGGTGCAGGAGCAGGTCCATGAGCCGGTCGCGGTCGCGCAGCATCAGCGTCAGCCGCTTGTACGAGGGGACGCGCCGCGCGAAGCCGATGGTCAGCACGTCGGGGTCGAGCACGCCGTCGATCCAGCCCAGCTCGGCCGTGCCGGCACCGCGCTGGCGCCAGGAGGCGCGCAGCCGGCCGCGCACCTCGGTCACCAGCTGCTCGCGCAGGGTGCGGCGCAGCTCCCAGACGTCCTGGTCGGCGACGTCCGCGACGACGTCCCAGCGGTCCGAACCGCCGGACGCCAGCTCGTCCTCGGTGCGCTCGGCGCCGATCCTGCGCGCGCCGAGCCGGAAGACCTCGGGGGCGACCCAGGTCGGGGCGTGCACCCCGTTGGTGACGGAGGTGATCGGCACCTCGTCGTGGTCGAACCCGGGCCACAGCCCGGAGAACATGCCCCGGCTGACGTTGCCGTGCAGCAGTGAGACGCCGTTGGCGCGCTGGGCGAGCCGCAGCCCCATCACGGCCATGTTGAACAGGTTGGGCTCGCCGCCCGGGTAGGTCTCCATGCCCAGGTTCAGGACGCGCTGGACGTCGATGCGCGGGAGTTCGGCGTCGGGCCCGAAGTGCCGGGCGACCAGCTCGCGGTCGAAGCGGTCGATGCCGGCCGGGACGGGCGTGTGGGTGGTGAAGACGGTCCCGGCCCGCACCGCCTCCAGTGCCGCGTCGAAGTCGAGCCCCCGGTCGGTGAGTTCGTTGATCCGCTCCAGGCCGAGGAAGCCCGCGTGCCCCTCGTTGGTGTGGAAGACCTCGGGCTCGGGGTGCCCGGTCAGCCGGCAGTACGTCCGTACCGCCCGGACACCTCCTATGCCGAGCAGCATCTCCTGGAGCAGCCGGTGCTCGCTGCCGCCGCCGTAGAGCCGGTCGGTGACGCCGCGTTCACCGAGGTCGTTCTCCTCGACGTCGGAGTCGAGCATCAGCAGCGGGACCCGACCGACCTGGGCCAGCCAGATCCGGGCGTGCAGCAGCCGGCCGCCGGGCAGCGCGAGGGTGACCTGGGCGGGGGTGCCGTCGGCGTCCTTGAGCGGGACGACGGGTAGTTCGTTGGGGTCGAGCACGGGGTAGTGCTCCTGCTGCCAGCCGTCCCGGGAGAGGGTCTGCCGGAAGTAGCCGTGCCGGTAGAGCAGGCCCACGCCGATGAGGGGCACGCCGAGGTCGCTGGCCGCCTTGAGGTGGTCGCCGGCGAGGATGCCGAGGCCGCCGGAGTACTGGGGCAGGGCCGCGGTGATGCCGAACTCGGGCGAGAAGTAGGCGACGGCGGACGGGAGTTCGGCGGACCGGGTCTGGTACCAGCGCTCTCCGGTGACGTAGTCGGTCAGGTCGTCGGCGGCTGCGGTGAGCCGGCGCAGGAAGCGGCGGTCCTCGGCGAGTTCGGCCAGGCGCGCGGGCGGCACGCTGCCCAGCAGCCGTACGGGGTCGCCCTCGGAGGCGGCCCAGCGTTCGGGGTCGACGGTCTGGAAGAGGTCGCGCGTCTCCGCGTGCCAGGACCAGCGCAGATTGCGCGCCAGGTCGCTCAGCGGCCGGAGGGGTTCGGGGAGAACGGGACGGACGGTGAACCGGCGGATCGCCTTCACATTCCACCTCGGGCGCGTTGCACGGTGAGGCGCACGGCGGTGTGCGCCTCGTGGTCTGTGACGACGGTACCGGTGTTGTCCCCGGCTCGCGGCGGGCTTCGCCGGGTGGTCGCGACCCTGTCCGTTCCTTGACCGGTATGGCCGATTCCACCCCCGCGGGTGTCCTTGTCGCGCCCGCCCGTGCACGAGAGGCTGCCCGGGTACGCCGAGGAGGGGACCACGACCTGTGAGACGGACGCGAACACGGTGGAACGAGTACCTGGTCGGGCAGCGCTCCGGGCGACAGGGGCGGGACCGGGCTCGCCGGGCAAAATGTTCCGCGTGCCGTGGCGGTGGTGGCAGAGTGTCGCTCGCCGGCCCCGTGCGCACCGGACGGGGCCTGTCTTGTGCGTAGACGACGCACAAGGAGTTAACAACGCGCCGGATTGTTCATCCGAATAGGGTGGGAAGGCTCTTCCGGTACGCCCCAGGCTCGCCACAGCAGTATCCGCAGGACCCCCTCCCCACATCCATCCGCCCACACCTCAGTTGATGCGGACAGGAGCGGTCATGCCCGCCACGCACCATTCGTCAGCACCACCGACAAGCGACAGGAACGGCCCGGGGACCGGTACGCCGGAACGCTCGGCCCCCGTCGCGGAACCGACGGACCGGGCGGACACCCGGCCGGCGTCCCGGGAGCGATCCTCCGGAGCACAGGACACCGCCGTCGGCCGTATACCCGTCCTCGACGTCCGCCCCGTGGTCCTCCACGGGAAGCGGCCCGCCAAGGCGGTCACCGGAGAGTCCTTCGAGATCTCGGCCACCGTGTTCCGCGAGGGTCACGACGCCGTGTCGGCCAATGTCGTCCTGCGGGACCCGGAGGGACGTCCGGGTCCGTGGACGCCGATGCGTGAACTCGCCCCGGGCACCGACCGCTGGGGCGCCACCGTCACGGCCGGCGCACCCGGCCCGTGGACGTACACGGTCGAGGCGTGGGGCGACCCGGTCGCCACCTGGCAGCACCACGCCGAGATCAAGATCCCGGCCGGCATCGACACGGATCTGGTCCTGGAGGAGGGCGCGCTGCTGTACGAGCGGGCCGCCGCCGGGGTGCCCGTCGAGGGCGGGGAGCGTGGGCGCGTCCTGGCGGCGGCGGCCACCCTGCGCGACGACGGCCGGCCGGCCGCCTGGCGACTGGCGGCGGCGTTGGCGCCGGAGGTGGTGGGGGTGCTGGCCCGGTATCCCCTGCGGGAACTGGTCACCGCGTCGCAGGCGTTGCCGCTGCTGGTGGAGCGGGAGCGGGCGTTGTTCGGGTCGTGGTACGAGTTCTTCCCCCGCTCCGAGGGCACCCCGCAGCAGCCGCACGGCACGTTCCGCACGGCGGCGCGGCGGCTGGAGGCGATCGCCGCGATGGGCTTCGACGTCGTCTACCT
>NZ_JBEZXS010000040.1:0-80894 GCF_040638185.1 Streptomyces sp. NPDC026672 | reverse complement strand
CACTTGTGAGCGGTGACGCGGGAGATGCCCATCTCGGCGGCGACATGGGCGACAGGGCGTCCGGTGCGGACACGTTCGACCAGCAGCCGCCTGCCGTGAACGGTCAGCCGGGCATTACGGTGGGACACGAAGGCCTCCGTGCGGTGAAGATTCGACACCTCCACCACACACGGAGGCCTTCGCCATGATCAAGCCCGGCCAGCGTTAACAACGCTCGTGATCAATACACCTAGCCCACACGGAGGACTCACCCAGGCGGCGCGAGGTCTGAGGGCGCATCCGGCTGACTTGCGAGCCAAATCACATAGGGCGTTCTACTCGGTTTCATACGGCGAAAAGTTGGATGCCAAAACTTGCAAGCGCATGGCGGTGATACGCGGATGTTCAAGAATGGCATACTGTGAGCCGATTTTCTGAACGGCATGCACCAGAGATGACGAGAGGAACGACAACACAGCGTCGATCTCCTGGGGTGTCGGAGGCGACTCGACTTCAGATCGCAGAATTAGATAAAGATCATGCGCAGACAAGGCGCCCGAGGTAACCTCGTCTGCATTTTTGGCTTCCGCTTCAAGTTGGCGGATTACGCGATCGCAAAGCTTGTGTAGTCGCTTCTCACGCGCCCAGGTCTTCTCTAGCACTTCCGCTTTCACCATGCCGCACGACTGCATCAATTCACGGAGAGCCGAGAGCGACAGTGGGGCACTGCTGTGCTGACGGAGCACTTCGATCAATTCACCTACCTCGACAAGTCCGATTTGATGGCCACGAGCCCGTTCAGAGGTCCTAGCAGTCGGAAAAGATGGGCCGACAATAAGCGCATAATCGACTGAATTATCCCCCTTTGCTCCTTCAAAGTATCGAAATTTATCTGCGCCTCGGCGACCTTTCCAGAGCCCGACGACTTGGCGTCAACAATCGCACTGTAGCCCATTTCTCCAGAGAGCTTGGCCGAAATCAGAACGTCCGTTTGGCCAGATCCACCCAGAAGTTGACTATCAAATCCCAGGAACGAGAAGGCGTCGGCCACAGCCTTTTCGAATCGTTCCGGCCTGGATGAATCCAACGCAGCGGCACTCAGGCTTTCAGCTAGTTCTGCAGCCCGGCCCGGAAAGTCTGCTTGAACGGCTCCCTGGCCCTCGCTAACAAGCTCGTCAGGTTCTACGGGGGAAGTCAGCGGCAACTCTCGCGCCAGCGCGCGGCCAAGAGGGAGAAGCTGATATCTGCCCCAACCCACTTCCTCGACGAGACCACACGACCTGAGCATTTGCAGCCGAGTTCGCACTTCGGGCACAGACTCAGTAGGTAGCCCATAGCGCAATCTACCGAGTGTTGCCAAGTCTCGTGGAGTGTCAGCCTCTTCAAGGGCCTCCAGCATTTCACCAACGAAGGAGAACTTAAGGTGAATCACTCGCAGAAAATCTAGATTGGTTGATTCTTGCAAGCATGCAGTGCCAATCGGTGTCGCGCGATACAAGCTGAAACCAACCTGCTCGACAAGGCCTGCATTCCTCAATGTGCTCAGTGCACTCGCCGACGAAGAGGGTCGAAGGCCGAACTCTGATGCGGCAAACTCATCGATCGCCTGACGGCTCGTCTCTTCACTCAAAGCAGCAACAAATTTCCGGAAGGATGCGAAAGCATCACCGTCACTCCGAGGAATGTAACCAATGTTGTGCTTACGCCCATCAAGGTCTGCCCGATTCAGGGCTTCTTTTACGTAGGGGTGAGCCGCAAGCACGTCGGCGATTTGCACATTAGATCGCGTCGCCTTTTTCTTGAATGCTCCAGGCTTAGCAAGCTCAATCTCGTTCAACCATGCTAGCCCAGCTTCAGTTGGATGAAGTAGATAGTTGAAATCGAGCGTCGCCAATCCCCCTGAGCGCAACCACGCGGTACGTCGCCGAATTTGATCGAGTGAACTCCAAGAGCAGTTATATTGCTCCTCGGCCAGCGCCAATAGGTCGGACTGTGTAATACCGTCGCGGGCCTCACTCAGAAGCTCACCGAAGAATTTGATATGAGCATGGAGAACCGATAGAAGGTATCCATCGCTCCCTGTACGCAACCACTCTTCTGCCACTTCGGTCAGGATCCAAGAGCGCTGACCAGTTCGCGCGATAAGTCCCGTAGGTTGAAGCCGTTGACCAATGTAGGAAAAAGCGACTTCCGCTTCGGTCTCGCCGGGCAGCTTGATGGGTTCGTCGACATCCACTCCTGCCGCAAGCGCCGACAGCACGGCATGGAGTACGGCGATCTGATTTTCACTACCCCCCTGAAGCGCTGGCATGGAGAAGGTCCGGCTACTCCAAGGACGCGGAGTCATGTAGAGGCTTTCCGACACTTACTCCCCCTATGGCGCTGTCCTGACGCATGATGGCGCAAACATTATGAAGCAGCAGTCGATTCGGCGCACTGCATTCACCGAAAATACTCTTGAAACGGTCTGTCACCACCACGAGGGCGGGCCGGGCGACTCGGCCCGCCCTCGTGGTGTGGCAGGACGAGCACCTACCCCGCGTCGCCTTCATCCATCAACGCCTTGGCAATCTTGGCGTTGGGGACTTCCTCATGGCCATCGATGCAGCCGTGGTAGCGGCGGTGGATCACCTCCGGTGAATTGCCAACCCTCGGGCTACTTCAGCGATGGGCACCCCAGCGTTGAGCCCACCGCGTGTTGCAGGCGTGCCGCAAGTCATACGGGCGTCCTGCCAAGGGAGAGCAGAAGCGCTCTGGTGGCAGGGCGTACAGCCGCGCTTCCTCCCACACTCGCCAGTAGGTGGAGGAGCCGACCACTCCCCCGCGTTCATTACCGAACGCGCGTCCTTCCTTTGCGGTCCTGAAGTCCTTCAGGTGGGCTTGGAGGATGGCAACTAGGACGGGCGGGATGGGCACTGGGCGTTCACTGGTCGCCTCTCGCGCCTCAGGCCGCAGCGGTCGTGTCGCTCGCCAGAGTCGGTCCATTGCTTACCCGAGGCGGGGCGTGTCTCCCACAGTGTGAGCGTGCCCCGTCCCGCGTCCGGGAGATGACAGTCAGACCGCCTCAGCCCGACCGCCTCAGCGGGCCGCGGGCCCACGTAGTACAAAACCGCATAGAAGGCCACAAGGCACCGCCCCCGGCAACGATCCCACGACCCGACGTAGGAGACAGCCGCGAGCAACTGCCGCCCCTGGATGGCATTCACGAGGACGCGCCGGTCCACTACGTCAATGGAGCCGACGCGCTTCCGTCGAGCGCGCTGAAGAGGGTTCTCCGGGATCTCCCCACGAACACAGCGTGTTCGAAGACGGTGTTCAGTACGCGGCGGCGCCGCTTGTAGGTATCGCCCGCTGCAGGCTTGCAGCTGAGGCGGTACAGGACATCCTCAAACACCTCGGCGTCAGCGAGATCACGCAACGGCCGGTCCGTCGTCGTGACCCACTCATGCGCGGCCTTAAGTGCGGCCGGCGGGTCCTCCCCCGTATTCGCGGGCACGATCCCCCAGCGGAAGCCCAGCCGAAGGGTCTCATCGTCGGGTGCGTCACCTCCGCGTCCGACCATCGCGAGGGCCACGGCGGCGAGACGGTCGGCCGTACCTGCATGGGTCTTGGCCGCGCTTGTACGCCACCGCCCGGCCACATATTTGCGGCAGAATTCGAACCACCGCAACGGCGGCTCGGCGTCCGCTGCTTTGGTGGCGTCAGCCGCCGCGCGTACCTCGGACTCGGGCAGCCCGATTCAACCTCGAACGCTTCACCGCGCCGGTTCATGGCCTGCCACAGCTCGGACCGTCGGCTCTCCGCGAGGGCCAGCGTGGTGAACGTGTCGCCGTGCACCCTCCCTGCAACCACCCATCGGAGGCGCCACGAGCGAGACTTGCAGCCAGTCTTGGAGACCTTCCAGAGCGGATGCCGTCGCCTCCATCGTCGCTACGAGCGCCAAGCCGAACACTTCCTCGCCTTCACAAGCCTCGCCTGCACCCTCATCTGCTACCGCAGGCTCACCAAATGAGATGGCCTGTTAAGCGTCGCCGTCTGCTCTGACCGCTCACACGCCGAAAGCATTCAGCAGCAGTCTCTTGCTCGCCTCTTGTGCCGAATGAACCGTGCCTGCCGTGAACACCAATTCCTCGTCGGGCATAAACAAGCTCATCCGACCAAAACTGCCAATTTGCATTTCGGTGCCATGAAGTCCTCCTTGATGAACCGTTCTTGAGCGCTGCGGGTACGCCTTCATCAGGTACGCTGCTTGCTCTTCATCCAGAACGCCACGAATGGCATCCTCATAGCGCTTACGACTACTGAGCACCATGCTGCATTCTGGGCATGTTTCAGGGTTCTTACTAATTTGGGCAAGCGTCTCAACCGCTGCAGTGAAACAAACCAGCGCCATAGACGGGTGATCCCGTCTGAGCATCAATCCTTCCTGATGCATCAGAAGCGCATTTGCTGATCGCGGAATCTTGGACATGACACGTTCAGCGTCAGCAAGCCAGTTAGGCACTGAAATAGTCCTGCCACTTTCGCGCATGATTGCGTCAGCAATGAGACGCCATGAGTGACCTTGGAGTGGAGAGCTCGCTCCAGCAAAAGAAACATCCGGATTCCGCGGACCTTCGCGTACTAGCCACGGACTCTCCCAGGCAAGCGAGAGGAGTGCGCTGATTCTCCTCAATCGAGCTAGCGCGGCCACCTCGCCATCTCTGCGCCAGGCGTAACAAGAGGTTGACCCGCGCACCTTGATGGGCCAATGGAAGAATTCACCTACTGAGACGCCCAAACCGCTCGCCGGAATTCGCGCATCTTCGGCGATGCCGTCGGTGAGCAGACTGAAAGACAGCTCACCAGTAGACGCGGACTCAACTAGACGTTGACCATTCAGCGTGTACGGATCAGGCTGATCCTGGGACAGGATTGCAATCCACTGTTCCTCACCCCGCGTCCCAATGCACGCGATGGCCGCCTCGATTCCCTCACGCCATACCGCAATATCCTCTTGGCGTTGCATCCCTTGGCCAGCCAGAGAAAGCATCAATACATCCGCTCGATTCACCACCCACAGGCGGGGAAGTTCACGACCGTCGGAGGTGTTGAGCTTCCATTCATCTACTCGCCCGAACCCAAGATCCATGCGAGTCTGGCCGCTGTAACCGTGATCGTACGCCTGACGCATGTGCTCAAAAAGGTGATAAACGAACTCGTCTTTCTCCGTGTCTGGGATCGCCACGACCTCAAGCTGCGGAAGCTGCTCCACCCAGTGCGGCATCCAGCCCTCGAAACTATTCGCCATCTAGGCACTCTAGGGCGAGTGCGTCATGCACCACAATCAATTTTGGCGACAGTGAAGCCGACCTGCCGTTATGGTGTGCCGCATTACCACCAATACCCCGACCTGTCCCAAGCGCCAGCTAGCTCCATGCGGTCCGACGGCATGGATCTCTCCAAGCGGGAGGATGACGGCCGGCGCACCCACCGGACACCGCAGAGGTGTACCAGTTGAGATGTCTGGTGACCCGATAAAGGAGAGATCGAACCACTAATGCGGGTATCACAGAAAGCCTGATACCTACTTGGGTTCAGCTCTGAGTCAGCCTTGCTGCATGAGCCAAGGTCTCCACGAAGTGGAGGTCTCGTGCGGCAGAGAACGTGGTCAGTATTAGGCGATAGGTCACCATGTCTGATGTTTTTAGGGCTAGTTCCTTACCGTCGAGCTCTGCACTGATGAGCTGGACCAGCGGGATCCGCACGTCGTCGAGTGCCCGCCTGTGTACGACGACGCCACGCAGGTCTGCTGCAACCCAGCCGTCAATCGTCTTTCGGCGTGGTGCGATGAGCGGCCCAAGAGGAGCGCTTACTGTGAGGGTCCTTGGGGTTTCTGGAACTGATCTTGCTCGCTTGGGCTTTGTGAGGCTTGAGCTAGTTATGGAGTAGGAGACTCCAGGGGCAAGGCGCACTGGTGTGGTCCGGCGTCCTCGGGTGTTCATCCGGAGCCGTGTGCGCAGGTTCGAATCCTGCCGGGGGCACCCCTTATAAGGTGCCCAAAGACCCCGTCGCCAGCGGAACGTTGAGGATGGGGTCTTCGTGTTTGTGTAGGCGTATGCGGTCCGAAGCGGGCGTGTGTCGGGGTCTGTGGACGTGGCGTGGGCGGGATCCTGGGCGCGCGATGAGTGGGAACTCGGTCAGTTCCAGAGTGTGCTGTGGTGCGGGCGCCACGGGCCGTGACCCGGCCACACGGGCCGTACCGGCCATGCAGTGCTCGGGCCGCCGGCGGACGGATTCCCTGTGCCCGGGGCCACGGACGGTGCCGACGGTGCGGTACTCGGGCCGCCGGCGGACTGGTTCCCCGTACCCGGGGCCTCGACACCTCCGCCTGCCCACAGCTCGTCGACACGCGCGCGCTCGGTGGCGTTCGGGTAGCGGTTGGTGCAGGACGGACCGGGGCCACCGCCCGACATCAGCTCACTGCACGGCCCGCTGTAATCGTCCGGCAGGCCCAAGACGTGCCCGGTCTCGTGGGTGACGACGCGGATCGAGTCGTTCTGCTGGATCTGGGTGTAGTCGAGGAAGATCTGACCGCTTCCGTGGCCGTCGGTGGAGGCGTGGGACCCACGGGGGTCGTTGCCCTCGGAGTAGGAGAAGTCCGCGCTGCTCGAACCGCTCGAAGCCTCCGCGAGCTTGACGTTGGACTCGGAGCTGTTCCAGATCTCGGCCGCGCTCGATATCTGCGAACGGAAGCTCGGCGCCTTGGAGGCGTCGTAGTGAAGGGTCACCGCCTGCCCACTGGGCTGGGCGGCGCTCTTCTCGGCGACCGACTTCAGCACGGCCTCGAAGAACGCCTTGTTGTTCGCGGCCTCCTCAGCCGACCCGTCGTACCCCGCCACGGAGGTATCGGCGGAATCGGAGGGGGTGGCGGCCGGCTGGGCGCTCGCCGGCACTGCCACAGCCAGCGCGCCGGAGGCCAGACCCAGGCCGAGAGCGAGGGCGAGGAATCTCGGGGACAGTCGGGACGACTTCATGTGGGGGGGCTCCTACTCACTCGGTGACGCCGAGCGCCACAGCGCGCGGTCGACTCGGCGTGAACACCGGTTCCGAACTGCAGTGACGTCCTGTGGGGCGACATTCTTAGAACGGCTCGACAGGGCAGGCAATGGGTCCCACCACTACGTCGCTTCGTAGCCCCCAGGACCTCGCCAGGGCCGCGCGCGGGCCTCCGGTCCCCACACAGCGACAGGAGGAAAAGCTGTCGCAGCGTCAGAAGCCATACAGCGCGGGGCAATGGGCACGCCGGTCGGTCGGGCGGAATCCCGACACACACCGCAGGATCCACATCCAGGTCAAGACGGATAAATGCTCAGATGTACTCCATGACGCATCTACTAAGCACACCGGTTGATTCACGGAGCGCTGTGACTGACATCACGAAATAATTGGCTTCCACATCTTTTGCGCCCCACTGGCCTCGCGTCGCCCTTGCAGGGAGTCACCCTCGACGCAGGGCAGAGCCCCTCATCACTGGGTCGCCACCGCTCAGTCCCGATCAGAATGGAAGCCGGGCCCGCCGTGCGGCACGGCAAGCGACACAGGAAGAGGTCGGTCGGCAGAAGGAGCGAACGTGAAAGGAAGCGGACTGGCCCAGGGCGCGCGAGGTGTCCATGTGGCGCAAGACGGAGGGCCGGTGCAGTGCCGGTGGTGACAGCGTGGTGGCGGAGGTTCAGTCGAGGCTGTGCGCGACGGGGTGCAGCGGCTGGTACAGGGGCAGTTCACTGCCGCTGGGGAGGCGTACGGCGGTGAGGCGCCCCCACCTCTCCTCGGTCACCTCGCCGGTGAGCTCCGCGCCGCGCTCTGCGAGCTGGGCGCATACGGCGTCCAGGTCGTCGCACATCAGGTAGAACTCGTGCTTCGGCGTGCCGTCGGTGGGGTGCACGGCGACCTCGGCGGGCGGCAGCTTGAAGATCAGCCAGCCATGACCCGCATCAACGTGGGCGAAGCCGAGGATGTCCTTGATAAAGGCCCGGTCGGCCTCAGCGTCCTGGGAGTAGAGGATCACGTGTGCGCCTGAGAGCATGCACCGATGCTCGCATGCGCACCATTGATGTTGAGGGCACCGCGCACGGGCCTGTCACACGCACACAGCCAAGCCGAGGCAAGGTGCCAACCATCAGTTGGGACCGAGCTGTCGAACAACTCCCGGGATCGGATGCCCTTCCCGCAGCCCAGTGAGTTACAAGTTTCTTTACAGATTCAAGCCCCGGCTCCGCTGCGCGCTGCGCTCATGCCTTCGGCCCGCTCTGCGCGCGCTCCACCGTCTCTGCCCGCGGGTCCGTAATGGCTTCCGTGGTGAGTGGTGGGGCAAGGAAGTATGTACCGTACCGTCTCCGTGACTGCGGGGGATCTCGTCGATCAGCGGTTGAGCCGGCTGCCGGTCTCTCCGGACTTGTCTGGCCATCGTTGCCGGGATGGGCGGGGGCTGCGGGTGCGGCTATGCGTCGGTCTCCGGCCGTCGGCCATCGGCCATCGGCCGTCGGGTCCACGGCGTAGCGTCGTCAAGCCGTGCGTTTGCGGGTTGGTTTTTTGGGTGGGGATTTTTTGGCTGGTTGGGTGGTTTTCTTTGCCGCTGCCTTCTTCTTTGGTTGTGTTGTTTTCTTCTGTTGCTTCGGTTGCGCCGGCAGCTGAGTGACCTCGGCCTCGGGTTTCTTTGGTTGTTCGGCTCTTGATTGTTTGGCGTCCTTGACGCTCTTCTCCAGGGCCGCCATCAGGTCCAGGACCTTGCCGCCGGACGGTGGGGCCGGGGATTCGGGGGGTGCCTCGCCGGAGGTCTTTGCGGCTATGACCTCTTCCAGAGCCTCTCGGTACTCGTCGTGGAGGGTTTCCAGGTCGACCTCGCCGAGGGTGTCCATCAGGGCGTCCGCCAGGTCCAGTTCCTTGTCCCTGACCGTGACGTCCGTGTCGGGGGCGACGCCCTCGGGGGCGCGTACCTCGTCCGGCCAGAGCAGGCCGTGCATGACGATCGCCTCGTCCACCACGCGGAGCATGCCCAGGCGTTCCCTGCCGCGCAGGGCGAACTTGGCTATGGCCACCTTGTTGCTGCGTTTCAGGGCCTCGCGCAGGAGGGTGTACGGCTTGGCCGCGGCGACCCCGCCGGCCGCCAGGTAGTACGCGGCGTCCATCTGGAGGGGGTCGATCCGTTCGGCCGGGACGAACGCCACGATGTCGATCGTGCGGGCGGTCGGGAGCGGGAGGTGGGACAGGTCCTCGTCCGTGATCGGGATCATCGAGCCGTCCGCGTCCTCGTACGCCTTGCCGATCTCCGCGCTGGTGACCTCGCGGTCCTCCAGTTCGCAGACCTTGCGGTAGCGGATCCGACCACCGTCCTCGGTGTGGATCTGGCGGAAGGAGATCGAGTGGCTCTCGGTCGCGTTCACCAGCTTGATGGGGATGCTGACCAGGCCGAAGGAGATGGCGCCGTTCCATATGGATCGCACGTGCAGCACCCTTCCTTCCGGTTCATGGGGAGGCTTCTGTGTGGGATTGTCATGGTATGACGCCGATCACAGAGGTGGAGGGGCGGCGGGTCGCGCTCAGCAATCTGGACAAGGTGCTGTATCCGGCGACCGGCTTCACCAAGGGGGAGCTGCTGCACTACTACGCGACCGTGGCGGACGTACTGCTGCCGCATCTGCGGGATCGGCCGGTGTCGTTCCTGCGGTATCCCGACGGGGCCGAGGGGGAGGTGTTCTTCACCAAGAACGTGCCGCCCGGTACGCCCGAGTGGGTCATGACGGCCGACGTGCGGCGGGCGGAGGGGCCCGCGCGGATGGTGGTGGTGCGGGATCTCGCCTCACTGATGTGGGCGGCGAACCTCGTCACCGAGTTTCATGTGCCCCAGTGGGTCGTCGGAGAGGCGGGGGCGGCGGGGGCGGCGGACGCGGGGCGGTTGGATCGGTTGGTGTTCGACCTTGATCCCGGGGCGCCGGCGACCGTGGTGGAGTGTTGTGAGGTCGCCCTGTGGCTTCGGGAGCGGTTGCGGGAGGACGGGATCGAGGCGTTCGTGAAGACGTCGGGGGTGAAGGGGCTGCATGTGGTGGCGGCCGTGCGAGGGACCTCCGAGCGGGCGTCCGAGTATGCGAAGGGGGTGGCCGTGGAGGCGGAGGGGGCGTTGCCGGGGCTGGTGGTGCATCGGATGACGCGGAGTCTGCGGGTGGGGAAGGTGTTCGTGGACTGGAGTCAGAACGCGGCCCGTAAGACCACGGCGGTGGCTTATACCGTCCGTGCGCAGGGGGTGCCTGCCGTTTCCACGCCTGTTTCCTGGGCGGAGGTGGAGGGGTGTCGGGGGGCTGGGGATCTGGTTTTTGTGGCGGGGGACGTTGTTGAGCGGGTGCGGGAGGGTGGGGATCTGCTGGGGGCGATGGTGGCTGGTGCGGGGGTGGAGTTGCCCTGAGCTGTGCCCAGCAGGGCCGTGCCGTGCCGAGCAGGGCCGCACCGTGTGTTGTGCGGTGCCCTTCGTCGGGGCCGGGCGGGGGTGGATTCGCTTGCCCGCGCGTGCGGGGTGCCGCTGCGCCCGCCCGTGCCGCCCCAGCGGCACAACCGCCCGCAGCTACGTCAGAGAGCGCGCACAGGCCGAGGCGGGCTACAGGCGTGTCCAGGTGTTTCGGTCCCTCGCCATCGCGTGGAGCGCCTCCGCGTCCGCCGGTTTCAGGGTTCCACCCAGGTGGGACAGGGTCGGCAGGTCGGCCGTGGTGAGGACCTGGAGGGATCTGGGGAGGGACCTCGTCGTCAGTGCGGCCGGGTCCGTCAGGGCCAGGACCGGGCGGACCTCCGCCGTCAGGGCGTACGACGCGCGGTCCGCCATGGAGCGGAGGCGGCGCAGCAACGGGCGGGGTTCCGCACGGCCCACGGTGATCATCGGGTCGTCGAGCAGGACCTTCTGCTTGCGGGCGTGGACCGCGTGGACGGCGAACAGGCCGCCCGGCCCGATCAGCAGGTGGTGGATGCGGTCGCCGCCGGGCAGCGGGATCGAGTGCAGGGTGTGCCAGCCCGCGCCGTCGAGGCGGTCCAGGGCCTCCCCCACCGTCTGCTCGGCGAGCAGCGCACGGCGCCGTGGATCGGGGCGCAGCCGGTGGGACGGGCCGGGTTCCCGGTCGAGGGCGACGAGGAGGGCCTCGCCGGGGCGGTTGGGGGCGAGGTCGTCGTCCGGGTGGAGGGACAGCCGGGCCAGTTCCGCCGGGGTCGGCACCGGTGGCGGGCCGACGGTGACCGGGCCCGTCAGGAAGGGGCCCAGCGCTTCGAGGACGTCGTCCCTGCGGTCCTCGCTGAGCAGGTTGACCCGGCCGGCCTCCCGGTCGTACCAGGCGACGTTCCTTCCGTCCGCTCGGCAGACGTACAGGCGTTCCTGTCCGTGCCGCCAGGTCGGTACGACGCGCAGTCCGGTCATGCGTCATCACCCCTCGACCATGGGAACAGGCGGGGTGCTCCAGGGGCAAGAACCCGGTTACCTTTGAGACCGGTCGGGGACGGGGAGCCGGGGAGGCGCCGTTGCGTATCCGCAGGATGCAGCCCGATGTACCGATTCCGGACAGTCCGTGGGACGAGATCGTGCCGGGGCTGTGGATGGGCGGGCACAGGTACAGGGACGGGCCGGGAGAGCAGGTCTCCGCGGTCGTCGGGGACGAGTTCGACCTCGTGCAGTCGTTGCTCAGGCTGCCGGGGCACGGGCCCGATCCACAGGTCGAGCACCATGTGTGGCCGATTCCCGACGGTCCGCTGGACGGTACGCAGCTCGCGGGGGTGATCCGGCTGGCGCGGGCCGCCGCCGAGGCGGTGGACGCGGGGCGTACGGTCCTCGTGCGCTGTTACCACGGGTACAACCGCTCGGGGCTGGTCGTCGCGCAGGCGCTGGTCCAGCGGGGCGGCTCCGCCGAGGAGGCCATCCGGCTGATCCGGGCCCGCCGCTCCCCCTGGGCGCTGCACAACGACCTCTTCGTCGAGTACCTGCGTACGGGCCTGTCCACCGCCCGGCTCCTGGAGGAGCTGACCGAGTGACGGCCGGGAGGAGCCCGAGCCGGGCAGGGTGAGCACCCCGCCCGAGCCCGGCAGCAGCAAGCACCGCCACTCCCCCGGAGGGACGCGTCACGCTGTCGCCCCACCACAAGGCGCACATTCCCGCCCCTTTAGGTAGGTTCCGGGCATGACGCAGGCCGGGATGATCGTGGACGCGGGGGCGGTGGACGCCGTCGGGGGGCGGTCCCGGCGGCGGGGTGTGGAGCTCGCCCTCATCGTGCTGGCCGTGCTGCTGTCCGTGTACGGGTACTGCGCGGTCGGCCTGGCGCGGACCGGCACCGTGCCGCCCGGTGCCGCCGGCTACGGCGCGGGGCTCGGTGTGCTCGCGCTCCTCGCCCACCTGGCCGTACGGCTGCGGGCGCCGTACGCCGATCCGCTCCCGCTGCCCATCGGCGTGCTGCTCAACGGCCTGGGCCTCGTCCTGATCTACCGGCTCGACCTGGAGTCGCCCGGCGACCGTGCCGCGCCCGCCCAGCTGGTGTGGTCGACGCTCGGGGTGGGGCTGTTCATCCTGGTCGTCCTGCTGCTGCGCGATCACCGGGTGCTCCAGCGGTACGCGTACGTCAGCGTCGCCGGCGCCCTGGTGCTGCTCATCCTGCCGATCCTGTTCCCCGCCGTGAACGGCGCCCGCATCTGGATCCGGGCCGCCGGGTTCTCCATCCAGCCGGGCGAGTTCGCGAAGGTGCTGCTCGCGGTGTTCTTCGCCGCGTACCTGGCGGCCAACCGCGGCGCGCTGGCGTACGCCGGCCGCAGGTTCTGGTTCGTGCGGCTGCCCACCGGGCGGGTCCTCGGCCCGATCGTGACGATCTGGCTGATCAGCGTCGGCGTCCTGGTCCTGGAGCGGGACCTCGGCACCTCGCTGCTGTTCTTCGGGCTGTTCGTCGTCCTGCTGTACGTCGCCACCGGCCGCACCGGCTGGATCGCGGTCGGGCTGGTGCTCGCGGTGTTCGGGGCGGTCGCCGTCGGCTGGCTGGAACCGCATGTGCACGTCCGGGTCCAGGACTGGCTGCACCCGCTGGCGACCATCGAGGCGGGCCAGGGTCCCAACCAGCTCGCGCAGTCGCTGTTCTCCTTCGCGGCGGGCGGCTTCCTCGGCACCGGTCTCGGCCTCGGGCACTCGGTGCTGATCGGCTTCGCGGCCCGCTCGGACTTCATCCTGGCGACGGCGGGCGAGGAGCTGGGCCTGGCCGGTCTCTCGGCGATCTTCCTGCTGTACGGGCTGCTGGTGTCGTGCGGCTACCGGGCGGGGCTCGCCCTGCGCGACCCCTTCGGCCGGCTCCTCGCCGTCGGTCTCGCCTCGCTGGTGGCGCTCCAGGTGTTCGTGATCGCGGGCGGGGTGACGGGGCTGATCCCGCTGACCGGGATGGCGATGCCGTTCCTCGCGCAGGGCGGCTCCTCCGTGGTCACCAACTGGACGATCACCGCGCTGCTGATCCGGCTGAGCGATTCGGCGCGGGGCCTGCCGGAAGGCACGGTGGCCGCGTGACGCGACATGTCCGCCGCGCCGCCGGCTTCTGTGTCCTGCTGCTGCTCGCGCTGCTGGTCAACGCGGCCCGCGTGCAGGTCTTCGGCTCGGGCGCCTACACGGACAACCCGGCCAACCGCCGTGCCACGATCGCCCGTTACGGTCAGCCGCGCGGCGACATCCTGGTCGGCGGGCGGCCGGTCACCGGCTCCCGGGACAGCCATGAGCAGCTGCGGCACGAACGGACGTACACGGACGGGCCGTTGTACGCCCCGGTGACCGGGTTCGCGTCGCAGGAGTACGGGACGACGTTCCTGGAGCACGCGGAGGACGGCATCCTCTCGGGCAGTGATCCCCTGCTCGCGCCGTTCCCGCTGTGGAACGACGTCACCCGGGCGCGCAACCCCGCCGGTGACGTGGTCACCACCCTCGACCGGGCCGCGCAGGAGGCCGCCTACCGCGGGCTCGGCGCGCGCAAGGGCGCGGTGGCGGCGATCGAGCCGTCGACCGGGCGGATCCTGGCGCTGGTGTCGACGCCGTCGTACGACCCGGCGGAGCTGTCCGGGAACGGGGCGTCGGTGACGTCGGCGTGGGCTCGGCTGAACGACGACCCGGAGCAGCCGATGCTGAACCGGGCGGTGCGGCAGACGTATCCGCCGGGGTCGACGTTCAAGGTGGTCACCGCGGCGGCGGCGCTGGACGCGGGGGTGATCCGTGATCCGGACGAACCCACCGACTCCCCCGACCCGTTCACGCTGCCGGGGACGCGGACGCGGCTGACGAACGAGGGCGAGGGCTGCGCGGACGCCTCGCTGCGGGCCGCGTTCGAGTGGTCCTGCAACACGGTGTTCGCGAAGCTGGGGGTGGACGTCGGGGCGGAGCGGATGGTGTCCACGGCGCAGGCGTTCGGCTTCAACGACTCCGCCGCGCGCGTCCCGTTCTCGGTCGCGCCGAGCACCTTCGACACCACCGTGGACCGGGCGCAGCTGGCGCTGTCGTCGATCGGGCAGTACAACACGCGGGCCACGCCGTTGCAGATGGCGATGGTCGCGGCGGCCGTGGCGAACGGCGGACTGGTGCGGGAGCCGTATCTGGTGGAGCGGACGACCCGCGGGGGCGGGGAGACGATCGGCACGTCGGGGTCCCGGCCGGTGCGGCAGGCGATGCATCCGGGGACGGCGGTGATCCTGAAGAGGATGATGACGGACGTGGTGCGCGAGGGCACCGGCACCAACGCGGCGATCCGGGGCGCCACCGTGGGCGGCAAGACCGGTACGGCCCAGCACGGCGTCGGCAACTCCGGTGTGCCGTACGCCTGGTTCGTGTCCTGGGCGCAGGCGGACCGGGACCTGGAGCCGAAGGTGGCGGTCGCGGTGGTCGTGGAGGACGCGGCGGCGGACCGCGGCGACATCAGCGGCGGCGGCGACGCGGCCCCGATCGCCCGCGCGGTGATGCGAGCGGCACTCCACCTCTGACCATCACCGATATGCCGCCCGCCCTTGCCCTTCCGGTAGAGGGCGAGGAGCCGTTCGCGGCCGTCGTCTTGCTCCCCGCCGAACCGGGCCGCGCCGTTCGGGTCAACAACTCGTGCGTGGGGGATTGACGACCTTGCTGACAGGCAGTCTCATAAGTGGGCGAGAGGACGTACCCCCGGTAACAAGGTGAGGGAGCCATGACGAGCCTGGCGGAAGCCGACGGAGCCGGCACGCTCGACGCGCCGCGGGACGCGCTGGGCCTGCTCAAGGACCGGGAGAAGGTGGCCGAACGGCTGCTCGCCGCCTCCGCCCGGCACTCGTTCGACCCCGACCGCGAACTGGACTGGGACGCGCCCTTCGAGGAGGGCAAGTGGTTCTGGCCCCCGGAGCTGGTGTCGCTGTACGGCACACCGCTGTGGCGGCGGATGGGCGAGGAGCAGCGCGTCCTGCTCTCGCAGCACGAGGCCGCCGCGCTGGCCTCGCTGGGCATCTGGTTCGAGCTCATCCTGATGCAGCTGCTCGTGCGGCACGTGTACGACAAGGCGGCGACCAGCGCGCACGTGCGGTACGCGCTCACCGAGATCGAGGACGAGTGCCGGCACTCCAAGATGTTCGCCCGGCTGATCTCCCGGGGTGACGCGCCCTGGTACCCGGTCGGCCGCGGCCACCACACGCTCGGGCGCGTCTTCAAGACGATCTCGACCACCCCCGGTTCCTTCACCGCGACGCTCCTCGGCGAGGAGGTGCTCGACTGGATGCAGCGGCTGACGTTCCCGGACGAGCGGGTGCAGCCGCTGATCCGCGGGGTCACACGCATCCACGTGGTGGAGGAGGCCCGGCACGTGCGGTACGCGCGCGAGGAGCTGCGGCGGCAGATGCTCACGGCGCCCAGGTGGTCCCGGGAGTTCACCCGGATCACCTCCGGCGAGTTCGCCCGGGTGTTCTCGGTGGCGTTCGTGAACCCGGAGGTCTACACGAACGTGGGGCTGGACCGGCGGGAGGCCGTGGCCCAGGTGCGGGCGAGCGGCCACCGCCGCGAGGTCATGCGGAGCGGCGCGAAACGTCTCACGGACTTCCTGGACGACATCGGCGTGCTGCGCGGGGTCGGCCGCCGGATGTGGAGGTCGTCCGGACTTCTGCCGTAGGTGGCGGGGTGGGCAGCGGTTACGCTGCACGCCATGACCCCCTCCGTCCCCGCCTACCGTCGCCTCGGCGTCGAGGAGCGCCGCAGTCAGCTGATCGACTCCGCGCTGTCGCTGTTCGCGCACCGCGCGCCCGACGAGGTGTCCCTGGACGACGTGGCGGAGGCCGCCGGAGTGTCGAGGCCCCTGGTGTACCGGTACTTCCCGGGCGGAAAGCCGCAGCTGTACGAGGCGGCGCTCAGATCCGCCGCGGACGAGCTGGAGCAGTGCTTCGACGAGCCGCTCCAGGGCTCGCTGCTGCCCCGGCTCTCCCGTGCCCTCGACCGCTATCTGACGTTCGTGGACGAGCACGACACCGGGTTCAGCGCGCTGCTCCAGGGCGGCAGCGTGGTGGAGACCAGCCGGACCACGGCCATCGTGGACGGTGTGCGCCGGGCCGCCGCCGAGCACATCTACCGCCACCTCGGCGTCACGGACCCCGGGCCGCGGCTGCGGATGACCGTCCGCATGTGGATCACGGCCGTGGAGGCGGCGTCGCTGATCCGGCTCGACGAGGACAAGCAGCCACCGGCGGACGAGCTGCGGGACTGGCTGGTCGAGCAGTTCATGGCGCTGCTCACGGTCACCGCGGGACGCGACCCGCAGACCGCCGCGCTCCTCACCGCCCTCGCGGCGGATGTCTGAGACTGGTGGGGTGAAGACACAGGACACCCCCTTCGAGGGCGGCCCCATGGACGGCCGGGTGCTCGCCGTGCTGCTCGGCCCCACCGGGCAGCCCCCGAAGACGTACCGCATCCCCGTCCCCGACGCGCACGGCGGCCCGCCCACCGTCCTCGTCTACCGCCGGGAGCCGCGCGGGTACAGCAAACGGCTCGGGCTGGTGCGGGGGTGGAAGTACACCTACGACCCGCAGGGACGGCGCGGGCGCGGGCCGCGGTGGCCCTGGTCGAAGCCGGACGCCGATCCAGACGCCACGCCGTCCGGCAAGCCGGATGACGCCGACGGGTGACACGCTTGCGCCGAACCGCGCACGCCCGGCGCGCGGACCTCGCGCGCGCGTCTGATGCTCACGGTGCGGATGGAGGCGGACCGACCGCCCCCGCACCGGAGGTGACGACATGTCAGGAAGGCTCCTGCGTCTGGTCTGTACGGCCGCAGTGGCGGCCCAGGCCGCCCTCGCCCCGCTGCCCGCGGCGGCGGCGCCCGAGCCCGGGCGGTCGGTGGGACGGCTGCTGACGGACCTTCAGCGGCTGTACCGGGACGCCGAACGCGCCACCGAGACGTACAACGCCACCGCGGAGAAGCTGGCGGCACGGCGTGCCGAGGTGCGCAGGCTCGACGGTGAGCTGGCCCGGGCCCGGCTGTCGCTGCACGAGAGCCGGGGGGCGGCGGGGCGGCTGGCCCGGCAGCAGTACCAGAACAGCGGCGACATCTCGCCGTACGTACGGCTGCTGCTGGCCCGGGACCCGCAGCACGCGCTGGACGAGCGCCATGTCATCGGGCAGCTCGCGCGGGAGCGGGCCGAGACGGTGGGGCGGGTCACGGGTGATACGAGGCGCGCGGACGCGCTGGCCCGCCAGGCCCGCAAGGCACTGGACGGGCAACTCGCCCTCGCCGGGCGGCAGAAGCAGGAGCGCGACGCCGTACGGGCCCGGCTCGCCCGGGTGGAGACGCTGCTCGCCTCCCTCAGCGCCGACGAGCTGGCCGGGGTGGCGCGGCTGGAGCGGGACGGGACGGCGAAGGCGCAGTCGGAGCTGCTGGCCTCGGAGGCGCTGGGGCCGGAGCGGGAGCCGTCGCCGGAGGGCGAGGCGGCGGTGCGCTACGCCGTGGAGCAGGTGGGCAAGCCGTACGAGTGGGGCGCGGAGGGGCCGCGGTCGTACGACTGCTCGGGGCTGACCTCGCAGGCGTGGGACCACGCCGGGACGCCGATCCCGCGCACCAGCCAGGAGCAGTGGGCGAGCCTGCCCAAGGTCTCCCTGAAGCAGCTGCGCCCCGGCGACCTGGTGATCTACTTCCCGGAGGCGACCCATGTGGCGATGTACGTCGGCGACGGCACGGTCGTCCAGGCCCCCCGCCCGGGTGACCACGTCAAGCTCTCGCCCCTCGCGTCCAACCCCGTCCTGGGAGCGGTCCGTCCGGACCCGGACGCCGAGGAGACAGGAGAGGCCGCGTGACGCCGTCGGCGCACCCGTGCCCGTGCCCGCGCACGCCCCGCGCCCCGGCCGCCGGTCAGGCCACGGAGGTGAGGTACGCCGCCGTCTTCTCGGGCTCGTAGAAGAAGTTCTCGAAGTCGGACGGGTCGTCGAAGGCGTTGGCGAATCGATCCGCCACCGGCTGGAGCGCGCCTGCCGCTCCGATGAGGTTCAGGACGTGCTCCGGCGGGGGCGCGAGCATGGCGTTGGTCCACTTGGTGACGTGCCGGGCGGTGTTCCAGTAGCGGTCGAACGCGGCCCGCATCCACGCCTCGTCGAACTCCCGGTCCCCGTGCTCCAGGATCGCCGCAAGATAGGCGGCGGCGCACTTGGCCGCCGAGTTCGAACCCTGGCCGGTGATCGGGTCGTTGGCGACGACCACGTCCGCGACGCCCAGCACCCGGCCGCCGCCGGGGAGCGTCGCGACGGGGTGACGGACCGTGGGCGCGTACCGCCCGGCCAGCGTGCCGCCCGCGTCGGTCAGCTCCACCTTCGTCGCCCGCAGGTACTCCCAGGGCGTGAACCGCTCCATCAGCTCCAGGGTCAGGGCCAGGTGCTCGGCCGGGTCCTTGACGCCCCGGAAGACGTCCAGCGGCCCGCCGGGGACGCCCTCCCAGAACAGGATGTCCGCCCGCCCGGAGGTGGTGAGCGTCGGCATGACGAACAGCTCGCCGACGCCCGGCACCAGGTTGCAGCGCACCGCGTCGAAGTCCGGATGCTCCGGCCGCGGACCGAGCCCGTGCACATAGGCGACCGCGAGTGCCCGCTGCGGCTCGCCGTACGGGGACCGCGAGGCGTCCCGGCCGAACATGGACACCAGTTCGCCCTTGCCCGCGGACACCAGCACCAGGTCGTAGGTGCGGGAGAAGTAGTCGAGGTCGGAGACCGCCGCGCCGTGGATGACCAGCTGCCCGCCGCGCTGGGCGAACGTCTCCATCCAGCCGGCCATCTTCACCCGCTGGTCCACGGACTGCGCATACCCGTCGAGCCGGCCCACCCAGTCGATCGCCCGCTGCGTGGGGCCCGGATCGTGGGAGCCGGGGGCCGCGACGGAGACGCCGAGCCCCTCGATCCTCGGGGCCTGGGACTCCCAGAAGTTCAGCTGGAGGTCACGCTCGTGCTGCAGTGCCGTGTGGAACATGCACTGCGTCGACATGACACGACCGGAGCGGATCTCGTCCGCCGTCCGGTTCGACATCAGCGTGACGTCGTATCCGTGCGACTGGAGACCGAGGGCCAGCTGGAGTCCGGACTGGCCGGCTCCGACGACGAGTATCTTCCGCATACGCGTGGTGTCTCCTCAATCGCGACTACTCGGGGGTTTCGTCGAGCGCGTGGCCGACGAGGGCCAGGAGGGTCTCGACCACCGAGATCTTGCGCCGCGCATCCATGATCATGACAGGTATGTGCGCGGGGATCGTGAGGGCGTCCCGCACGTCCTCCGGGTCGAACAGCTCGCTGCCGTCGAAGTGGTTCACCGCCACGATGTACGGCAGCCCGGAGCTCTCGAAGTAGTCCAGCGCGGGGAAGCAGTCCTTCAGCCGGCGGGTGTCGGCCAGCACGACGGCGCCGATCGCGCCGCGCACCAGGTCGTCCCACATGAACCAGAACCGCTCCTGGCCCGGCGTGCCGAAGACGTAGAGCACCAGGTCGTCGTCGAGCGTGATGCGGCCGAAGTCCATGGCCACCGTGGTGGTGTGCTTGTCCGGCGTGGCCGTGAGGTCGTCGGTGCCCTCGCTCGCCTCGGTCATCAGCGCCTCGGTCTCCAGCGGCGTGATCTCCGAGACCGTGGTCACCAGCGTCGTCTTCCCGACGCCGAAGCCGCCCGCCACCACGATCTTGGTGGCTATGGGGGCGCGGGTGCGGTCCGTCTGCCAGGACCGCAGGTCCTCGTCGTCCTCGACGAGGGGGGAGACACCGACGAAGGTATCGGCGTCAGAGACGGCGGAGTCCACTCAGCACCCTTTCCAGCAGCGCTCGGTCCGGACGGCCCACCCCGTGGTCGGTGCCGGTTCCGTACACACGGATCTTTCCCTGGTCCGCGAGGTCGCTCAGGAGCACGCGGACCACGCCGAGCGGCATCTTGAGCAGCGCGGCGATCTCGGCCACCGTGCGCATGCGGCGGCACAGTTCGACGATGGCCTGCATCTCCGGCATGACGCGGGCGAGCGGCGCACTGGTGAGCTCCAGGCGCTCCTCCGCGGCGTCCAGCGCGGCCGTGCTCGCCACGAACGTCTCGACGAGCAGCACGTGGCCGAAGCGCGTCCGGCCGCCGGTGAGCGAGTAGGGGCGGACCCGGGCGGCCTTGCGGTCGCCGCCGCGTACCGGGAGCCCCTTGGGCGTACTGCCGCTCATCGTGTGCCCCCGGTCGACTCGGACTCCAGGGATTTTCGCAGCTCGCTGCGGAGTTCGGGCGTGAGCACATGTCCGGCGCGGCCCACGAAGAGGGCCATGTGGTAGGACACCACGCTCATGTCGCACTCGGCTGAGCCGTGCACCCCGAGCAGGGAGCCGTCGCTGATCGACATGACGAAGAGGCTGCCCTCGTCCATGGCGACCATCGTGTGCTTGACCTTGCCGTAGTCCATCAGCTTGGCGGTGCCGGCGGTGAGGCTGCCGATGCCGGAGACGATCGTGGCCAGGTCGGCGGCGGAGCCGCGCGGGCCGGAGCGCTTGGTCTCCCGGGCCTCGCGGGCCTCCGCGGTGCGGCCGGGATCGGAGGACAGCAGGAGGAGGCCGTCGGAGGAGACGACCGCGACCGACTGGATGCCGGGCACCTCGTCGATGAGGTTCGTCAGCAGCCAGTGCAGGTTGCGGGCCTCACTGCTCAGTCCGAACGTACTGGGCGCGGTCAACTGCTTGCCTCCTCGACTGTGCCCCCCGCGGTTTCCCCGGCGGTGGGCTCCGCGGGTGGGGCCGCGGGTGTCCTGGTCTGGCCGGTCTGTTCGGAGATCTCCGCCTCGACGTCGCGGTAACCGGCCTCGGCCCCGCGGCGGAAGCCGCCGAGCCTGCGGCGCAGCGCCTCGGCGTCGACACCGCCGGACCTGCGGTGCGGGGCCTCGGCGGGTGCGGTGATCTTGGGCGTGCGCTTGGGCAGGCCCTTGTCGGTGGTCCGCTCGCGGGTCTCGTCCACGGCACGCTCGTGCGTGTCGGGACCGATGGCGTAGGGGTCGGCGGGGGGCTCCGGCGCGAGCAGTTCCATCGTGGTCTCGGCACGCGCGGTGTCGGCCTCCGGCTCCGGCTCGGGCCGGGCGGAGTCCGGGTGGGACGGTCCGTGCTCCGTCGGCTCCGGCCGGGCGGCCGGCTCCGCGGCGGTGTGCGGCTCCGGCTCGGCAGCGCGCTGCTGCGGCACGGCGCTCTCCCGTACGGCGCGCTCCGCCAGGGCGATGAGCGGGTCGCCCTCGGCGGCGCGGCCGTGCAGCCGGTTGGAGTTGACCTCGGCGTCGGCGCCCGGCAGGGACACCGTGTGCGGGCCGGCCGTGGTCGTGGGACCGGGGACTGCGGTCGCCGGGGCCTCCACCAGCAGGGTCTGCGGCAGGACGACGACGGCCGCGACCCCGCCCTGCTTCTGCTCGCGCAACTGCACGCGGGCGCCGTGCCGGTGGGCGAGGCGGGCGACGACGTACAGACCGAGGCCGAGGCCGTCCTCGCCCTCCTGCTCGAACGGCGTGTCCGGTTCGAAGTCGGCGAGGCGGGCGTTCAGCCGTTCCAGCCGCTCGCCGGTCGCGCCGATGCCCTCGTCCTGCACGGAGAGCATCACCTCGCCGCTCTCCATCAGCCAGCCGGAGACCTCGACGGGCAGGTCGGGCGGGGAGAACGAGGTGGCGTTCTCCATGAGTTCGGCGAGCAGGTGGGAGAGGTCGTCGGCGGCGAAGCCCGCGATGTGCGCGTGCGGGGGCAGCGCGGCGATGCGCACGCGCTCGTAGCGTTCGATCTCGCTGACCGCCGCCCGCACCACGTCCACCAGCGGGACCGGGCCCGGGTTCTGGGTGACGTGCTCGGTACCGGCGAGGACGAGGAGGTTCTCGCTGTGCCGGCGCATGACGGTGGCGAAGTGGTCGAGCTTGAACAGCGTGGCCAGCCGTTCCGGGTCCTGCTCGCGCTCCTCCAGCCCCTCGATGACGGCGAGCTGGCGCTCGACCAGGCCGAGGGTGCGCAGGGCGAGGTTGACGAAGGTGCCGCCGATGCTGCCGCGCAGCCGCTCCAGCTGGGTGGCGGAGTCGACGATCTCGGCGCGCAGTTCCTCGCGGGTGTCGGCCATGCGCTGGCGCTGGCCGACGAGGTGCTTGCGGTCGGTCTCCAGGGTGGTGATGCGCTCGTGGAGGGCGGCGGCGCGCGCGTGCAGGGCGTTGACGGAGCGGACGACCTGCGCGAACTCGTCGTTGCGGCCGGTGAAGGTCACCGGCTCCTCGGTCGTGGGGTCCTCCGCCTCGGCCAGCCGGGCCGAGCCGCGGCGCAGCACCGACAGCGGGCGGGTGAGCGTACGGGCCATGGCGGTGGCGATGCCGATGGCGACCAGCACGAGCGCGCCGAGGACGGCGACGCGGATCTCCAGCGCGGTGACGTCGTCGTCGCGCAGCTTCGCCAGGTCCTTGGTGCGGCGGTCGTAGAGGGAGGACTCCACGCCGCGCATCAGCTCGATCCGCGCGGACAGGGCCGCGTCCAGCTTCTTGGCGCTGGTGTCGAGGTCGTCGTCGGAGAGCGAGGGCTGGTCGGTGAGCGAGGCGAGGTACTTGTCGGCGGAGTTGACCTCGGGGCCGGTGACCGTGGAGTCGTACGTCGTCACGGCCGACTTGGGGGCCGTCTCGCGGAAGTCGGCGACGGCCGCGTCGGAGCGCGTCCGGGCCTGCTGGGCGGCGGCGGTCAGCGCGTCGCGGCGCTTGCGGTCGGCGTCGCCGGTCACCGAGGTCGTGGTGGGCAGACCGGTGATCGGGCTGATGACGGTCTGGGTGGTGGACGGCACGTCGAGGGCCGCGAGGAGCAGTCCGCGGGCGGCGGCCGACTGCTGGACGGCGGCGTCCAGCTCGGCGAGCGCGTAGGCGCCCGAGCCCGCCCTGGGGGGCATCTTCTCGGCCAGGTCCTCGGCGAGGCGGTGCAGTTCGGCCACGGCGCCCGAGTACGACTGGTGCGCCTCCAGGGCCGAGCCCTTGCCGGTGAGGGCGGAGCGGCGCACGGAGGCGATGCCGTCGAGGTCGGCGCGGAGCCAGGCCGGGGTGTCCGGGTCGGCGCGCAGGTCCGCGACCTGGCGGTCGACGCGGGCGCTGCGCTGCGCGGAGGGCGCCTTGTCCTTGGGGCGGCCGGCCGCGACGAAGGCGGTGACCTCGTCGCGCTCGTCCGCGAGGGAGTGGGCGAGCGCGAGGGCGTCCTGGGTGCGCCCCGCCAGCGTCACCAGCTCCTGGGAGTCGCCCACCTGCGCGGAGGCGGCCAGCAGCGACGGGGCTCCCGCCCCGGCCACGGCGGCTGCCACCACCGCGACGGCGACGATCAGCCGGTTGCGTACGTGCTTGGGGCGGCCGGTGCCGACGGGGGTGCTGCGCTGCTCGCCCCCCGCGGGGGCCATCTGCCTGCCTGTGCGCCGAGGCCGCTTCATCTGCACCGGTGCTCACAATCCTGAACTCGTGTACCCATGGGCCCGGGTGGCACCCGGTCACAGGGTGCCAAAGGTGGTGCGTACTCCCGGTACGGTCCGTGCCCCGACCCTCCCAGTGCCGGTGGTCAGTGGTCGCACATCACCTGAGCCGCCACCCGAAGGAGTGAACATCGGAGGGGAGTTGGCGGGCAAGTTCCTCCGGCCTGTGCACGGGGCGGGTGTGGCAGGCCGGTTGGACGCGGACGCCCGGCTTTGACAATATTCGCCGCCACGCTTTCCCGGACCACTGCATTCCCTCCCAAACCAGGCGTCTGACCTGGGCCGCCGCGTCAATTCGGCAACCGATGCCAGCCTTTGACGGACCTTGTGAAGGGGTCGTGCAGACTGGCCGAATGCGTACTGACCTCATCTCGGAGCCCGGCGCCGTCGACCGCCCCAACGAGGACTTCGCCGCTGTCGGACTACCGGCCTGCGGACAGGGCGGTTGCGTGGTGGTCCTGGACGGAGTCACCCCACCTCGGGACGGCACGGGGTGTCTGCATTCGGTCCCCTGGTTCACCGCCCGGCTCGGCGGGGCCCTGGTCGAACTGACCGTTTCGGGGCGAGATCTGACGCTGCCGGAGATTCTCTCCCGGGCCATCCTCCGTACGGCCGAGGCACACTCCGCGACCTGTGACCTTTCTCACCCGCGGACGCCTCAGGCAACCGTCGTCCTGGTCCGCTGGTCCGCCGACACCGTCGAGTACCTGGTGCTCTCCGACTCGGCCCTGCTGCTGGAGGCCCCCGACGGCACGGTGACCCCCGTCCTGGACGACCGGCTCTCCCGGCTGCCGCGGTCCGCCCTCGTCACCGACGCCGTCGTGGACGCCACGGTGCGCAATCGCGAGGGCGGCTTCTTCACGGCCGCCGCCGACCCCTCGGTCGCCGCCCGCGCGGTCTCCGGCACCCTCCCGCGCGCCGAGGTGCGCGCCCTGGCCGCGCTCACGGACGGCGCGACCCGCTGGGTGGAGACGTTCCACGAGGGCGACTGGACGGAGTGCTTCACTCTGATACGGAAGCGGGGCGCGCGCGCCCTGGTCGACCGGGTACGAGAGCTGGAGACGGCGGACCGTGAGCAGCGGGTGCGTCTCGGCCGCGGCAAGACGCACGACGACGCGACGGCCGTGTACGCCGAGCTGTGAGGGACGGCGGCTACTTCTCCATGACGTCGTTCAACCGGCGCAGCAGCCGGGCCAGTTCCGCGACCTCGCGGCGGTCCCAGTGGGCGAGCTGGCTGACGTAGCGGCCGCGGCGGGCCTCGCGGACCTTGCCGACCCGGCCGCGGCCGGTCTCGGTGAGCGCCACCAGCCAGGCCCGGCCGTCGGCGGGGTCGGGCTCGCGGGCGACCAGCCCGAGCTGCTCCAGGGCGCGCAGCTGGCGGGACATGGTGGCCTTGCCGACGCCGATGTACGCGGCGAGTTCGGTGGCACGCTGGGCGCCCTGCTCGTCGAGGCGGGCCAGCAGTCCGTACGCGGCCGTCTCCAGGTCGGGGTGGACCTCGCGGGCCATCTCCCCCTGGCTGGCCCGGGCGCGCCGGAGCAGCACCGTCAACTCACGCTCCAGGGACAGGAATTCCTGGTCCGCGCCACTGGGCGTCAACTGGGGGACGACGGAGGGTCCGTCGCCGTTTCCGTCCTCGTGCACGTCAGCACCCCTGATCGGTTTCGCGGTCCTGAAAGTTTCCGCCGAACGCCGCGACAGCCGCAGCTCGGCCAGTATTTCGCAGGCGTAGACCAACGGCAGCCTCCGGACCCCCTTCCCACGCCGTCGTCTACGTGCGTAGCGTCTCCGTACGGCACGCGACGGCATGCCCGCGTCCGCGGGCCGTCCGAGGTTCCCCCCACCACCCCCACCGGAGACACGTCATGCCCGTGCTCGGTTCCGTCCCCCGTCACCGCCGCACGCTCACGGCGCTCGCCGTGACGCTCCTGTCGGCCCTCTCCCTCACCCTTCCGCTCACCTCCGCCGAGGCCGCGACCGTCCCGCCGCGCGGCTCCGCCCACATGGGCATGGGCGTCCTCGCCCACGACGGGCGGTCAGGAGCGCCCGGCACCGGCCGGGCCGCCCAGACCGAGGGCGTCGACGTCTCCGGCCACCAGGGCGCCGTGGCCTGGCCGACCCTGTGGAGCAGCGGGGTCCGCTGGGCGTACGCCAAGGCGACGGAGGGCACGTACTACACGAACCCGTCCTTCGCGCAGCAGTACAACGGCTCCTACGACATCGGGATGATCCGCGGCGCCTACCACTTCGCGACGCCCGACACCACGACCGGTACCGCCCAGGCGGACTACTTCGCCGACCACGGCGGCGGCTGGTCCCGCGACGGCAGGACGCTGCCCGGTGTGCTCGACATCGAGTGGAACCCGTACGGCGACGCCTGTTACGGCAAGTCGGCCGGCGCGATGGTCGACTGGATCTCCGACTTCCTCGCCCGCTACCGGGCCCGCACCGGCCGGGACGCCGTCATCTACACGGCCACGAGCTGGTGGACGCAGTGCACCGGCAACCACGCGGGCTTCGCGGCGAGCCATCCGCTGTGGATCGCCCGCTACGCCGCGGACCCCGGGACGCTGCCCGCGGGCTGGGCGTACCAGACGATGTGGCAGTACACCTCGTCCGGTCCGACCGTGGGCGACCACGACCGGTTCAACGGCGCCCTGGACCGGGTCGTCGCCCTCGCCAACGGCTGAGCACGACGAAGGCCCGGACCCCCTCGGGGGATCCGGGCCTCCGGTCACCCGCCGGCGTCCGTCACGCCGCCACCGGGACCTCCGGCTCCGCGCCGTTCGTGGCGGGCGCGAGGGCCAGCTCCAGGACCTGGCGGACGTCGGTCACGGCGTGGACGTCGAGCTTGTCCAGCACCTCGGCCGGGACGTCGTCCAGGTCGGGCTCGTTGCGCTTGGGGATGATCACGGTCGTGACCCCCGCCCGGTGCGCGGCGAGCAGCTTCTGCTTCAGGCCGCCGATCGGCAGGACCCGCCCGGTCAGCGAGACCTCGCCGGTCATCGCGACGTCGGTGCGCACCAGCCGCCCGGACAGCAGCGAGGCCAGCGCCGTCGTCATCGTGATGCCCGCGCTCGGTCCGTCCTTGGGGACCGCGCCCGCCGGGAAGTGGATGTGCGCGCCCCGGTCCTTGAGGTCGGCCACCGGCAGTTCCAGCTCGGCGCCGTGGCTGCGCAGGAAGCTCAGCGCGATCTGCGCCGACTCCTTCATCACATCGCCCAGCTGACCGGTCAGGGTCAGGCCCGCCGCGCCCGTCTCCGGGTCGGCGAGGGACGCCTCGACGAAGAGCACGTCGCCGCCCGCGCCGGTCACGGCGAGACCGGTCGCGACACCCGGGACCGACGTGCGGCGCTCGGCCGGGTCCTGCGCCGACTCCGGCACGTGGTGCGGCCGGCCGATCAGTCCGCGCAGTTCCGCGTCCGTGATCGTGAACGGCAGCTCCCGCTCGCCGAGTTCGTGCTGGGCCGCGACCTTGCGCAGCAGCCGGGCGATGGAGCGCTCCAGGGTGCGCACGCCAGCCTCGCGCGTGTACTCGCCGGCCAGCCTGCGCAGCGCGCTCTCCTCCAGGGTGACCTCGTCCTTGCCCAGGCCCGCCCGCTCCAGCTGGCGCGGGAGCAGGTGGTCGCGGGCGATGACGACCTTCTCGTCCTCCGTGTAACCGTCCAGGCGGACCAGCTCCATGCGGTCGAGCAGGGCCTCCGGGATGGCTTCGAGCACGTTCGCCGTGGCCAGGAACACCACGTCGGACAGGTCGAGTTCGACCTCCAGGTAGTGGTCGCGGAAGGTGTGGTTCTGGGCCGGGTCCAGCACCTCCAGGAGGGCCGCGGCCGGGTCGCCGCGGAAGTCGGAGCCGACCTTGTCGATCTCGTCGAGCAGGACGACCGGGTTCATCGAACCGGCCTCCTTGATCGCGCGGACGACGCGGCCGGGCAGCGCGCCGACGTAGGTGCGCCGGTGGCCGCGGATCTCCGCCTCGTCGCGGACGCCGCCGAGGGCGACGCGGACGAACTTGCGGCCCATGGCGTGGGCGACGGACTCGCCGAGCGAGGTCTTGCCGACGCCGGGCGGGCCGACGAGCGCGAGCACGGCACCGCCGCGCCGCCCGCCGATGACCCCGAGGCCGCGGTCGGTGCGGCGCTTGCGCACCGCCAGGTACTCGGTGATCCGTTCCTTCACGTCGTCCAGGCCGGCGTGCTCGGCGTCGAGGACGGCCTTGGCGCCCTGGATGTCGTACGCGTCCTCGGTCCGCTCGTTCCACGGCAGTTCGAGGACGGTGTCCAGCCAGGTGCGGATCCAGGAGCCCTCGGGCGACTGGTCGCTGGCGCGCTCCAGCTTGTCGACCTCCTTGAGAGCGGCCTCACGGACCTTCTCGGGCAGGTCGGCGGCCTCCACACGGGTGCGGTAGTCGTCGGACTCCTCGCCGTCCTGTTCGCCGTTCAGCTCGCGCAGTTCCTTGCGGACGGCCTCCAGCTGACGGCGGAGCAGGAACTCGCGCTGCTGCTTGTCGACGCCCTCCTGGACGTCCTTGGCGATGCTCTCGGCCACGTCCTGCTCGGCGAGGTGGTCGCGCAGCTGCTGGGTGGCGAGCTTCAGCCGGGCCACCGGGTCGGTGGTCTCCAGCAGTTCGACCTTCTGCTCGGTGGTCAGGAAGGGCGAGTAGCCGGAGTTGTCGGCGAGCGCGGAGACGCCGTCGATGGCCTGGACGCGGTCCACGACCTGCCAGGCGCCGCGCTTGCGCAGCCAGGCGGTGGCGAGTGCCTTGTACTCCTTCACCAGCTCGGCGACGTGTCCGGGCTGCGGGTCCGGCACCTCCTCGTCGACCCGTGTGCCCTCGACCCACAGGGCCGCGCCCGGTCCGGTGGTGCCGGCGCCGATCCGCACCCGGCCGCGACCGCGGATCAGTGCGCCCGGGTCGCCGTCGGCGAGACGGCCGACCTGCTCGACCGTGCCCAGGACGCCGATGCCGGCGTACGAGCCGTCGACGCGCGGGACCAGGAGCACCTTGGGCTTGCCCGGTTCGGAGCGGGCGGCGGCCTGGGCGGCCTCCACCGCGGCGCGTACGTCGGGATCGTTGAGGTCCAGCGGCACCACCATTCCGGGCAGCACGACCTCGTCGTCGAGCGGCAGCACAGGCAGAGTGAGCGTTGTGGACGCAGAGGACTCAGAAGCCATGATCTCCCCTTCGGCATTCAAGTTGAGCTATGCCGACTCAATGCACGTGAGCCTTCGATTGTTCCCCTGGCCGCGTTCGCTCTGAGCGATCGCTCCGTCACCGCCTCCGGCCTGCGGAAACACCCGGGTGCGCCGCCAGAGCCGGACCAGCGGCCAGAGGGCGACGCCGATGCCGAGGGCGATCAGGTGTCCCCAGTCGGTCAGCGGGTCGGTGAACGCGACCAGGCCCCCGACGAGGGCGCCGCCGGTCCCGAGGAGCAGCAGCCGGCGCGGCCAGGGGGCCAGCAGCCCGGCGAGGGCGCCGGCGGACGCGGCCATGCCGAAGCTGACCCCGATGTCGAGCCGGTGCAGCGAACTGTCGGGCAGATGGCCGGCGAGGACGGCGAACCCCACGGGCACCTCGGTGGCGAGGGTGGCGAACACATGGCCGAGCAGGAAGACGGCGAGGGTGCGCGCCCCGCCGATCCGCCGTTCGAGGGCGCCCAGTACGACGACGAAGGCGAGCCCGAACGGCGACCACAGTCCGCCCACGATCCACAGGGCGCTGGTCAGCAGCACGGGCCCGGGGGTGCGCAGCAGATGCGCCACGTCGGTGCTCGACGCCTGCTGGAGGTCGCGCACGAGATCGGGGTCGGCGAACTCGGCGACGAGGGAGGTGACGACGAGGAGGAGGGCGTAGACGAGGGTGACGGGCGTACGTGCTGCGCGTTCCACGGACCACGGCCTCCTTCCGCACGGCTGTTTGGGTGAACCCGAGGTGGCGGTCGGGTGTTCCCGGGAACAGGAGGACGCTCGTACGGGTGAACTGTGCGGCCCACCTGCCGTCATCCGTAATTCCCCGGGCCGTGACCGCCCGTTCGGGCAGGATGGGCCCATGACCAGCGCCTACGAGATCCCCGAAGTACTGGACCGGCGCGAGGGCCCCTACGGCGAGGTCGTCCTGCGCCGGCACGGGCGGCTGCTCCAGATCATCGCCAACGGCTGCTTCCTGATGGACACCTCGGACGGCCGCTCGGAACGCCTCCTCGTCGACGCCGCGTCGAACTCCCTGGACGGCAGGGCGGCGCCCGACGTGCTGATCGGCGGCCTGGGCGTCGGGTTCTCCCTGGCGCACGCGGCCGCCGATCCCCGCTGGGGGCGGATCACGGTCGTCGAGCGGGAGCCCGCGGTGATCGACTGGCATCGCCGGGGCCCGCTGTCCGACCTGTCCGCGGCCGCCCTGGCCGATCCGCGCACGGCGATCGTGGAGAGCGATCTCGTCGCGTACGTCAATGTGACGTGCGACACGTTCGACGCGCTGTGCCTGGACATCGACAACGGCCCCGGCTGGACGGTCGACGAGGGCAACGACAGCCTGTACTCACCGGCCGGACTGGCAAGCTGCGCAAGGGTGTTGAGGCCCGGAGGGGTACTCGCGGTGTGGTCCGCGACACCCTCCCCGGAATTTGAAGGATCCTTGCGGAATGCCGGGTTCAAACAGGTGCGTACCGAAGAGATCCCCGTTGCCCGGGGCGTTCCCGACGTCGTGCATCTCGCCGTACGACCTGGATAGCGACGGCAGGGCCCGTCCCCGTAATGTGCTTCCCTGACGCCGATCATTCAAGCGTCAAACGCAGTCATGGAATCACCCCACGGATTCCGGAAAGCACACATCAGGGGCGGGCGATGGAGCAGACACACACCTCGCACAGCGGCACCGCGGCCACACCGGGCGCACAGCGCCGCGTCCTGGTCGTCGAGGACGACCCCACGATCGTCGACGCCATCGCGGCCCGCCTGCGCGCCGAGGGATTCCTCGTGCAAACGGCGGGCGACGGACCGGCGGCCGTGGACACCGCCGAGGCATGGCAGCCCGATCTGCTGATCCTCGACATCATGCTGCCGGGCTTCGACGGCCTGGAGGTCTGCCGCCGGGTGCAGGCCCAGCGCCCGGTGCCGGTGCTGATGCTCACCGCGCGGGACGACGAGACCGACATGCTGGTCGGGCTCGGGGTCGGCGCCGACGACTACATGACCAAGCCGTTCTCGATGCGGGAGCTGGCGGCGCGGGTGCACGTGCTGCTGCGCCGCGTGGAGCGGGCGGCCCTCGCCGCGGCCACGCCGCGCTCGGGCATCCTGCGCCTGGGCGAGCTGGAGATCGACCACGCCCAGCGCCGGGTGCGGGTGCGCAGCGAGGACGTGCACCTGACGCCGACCGAGTTCGACCTCCTGGTCTGCCTGGCCAACACCCCGCGCGCGGTGCTCTCCCGCGAGCAGCTGCTGGCCGAGGTGTGGGACTGGGCGGACGCGTCGGGCACCCGCACCGTCGACAGCCACATCAAGGCGCTGCGGCGGAAGATCGGCGCGGAACGCATCCGCACGGTGCACGGCGTGGGCTACGCGCTGGAGACACCGACGCCATGAGCGAGGGGCGGCCGGCCGCACGGAGGAGCCCCGGGGAACCCTGGGGCGGCGTACGCCCGTTCTCGATCAAGACCAAGCTGGGCGCGCTCGTCGTCATCTCGGTGCTGATCACCACCGGTCTGTCCATGATCGCGGTGCACACCAAGACGGAGCTGCGCTTCATCACGGTCTTCTCGATGATCGCCACGCTGCTGATCACCCAGTTCGTGGCGCTGTCCCTGACCTCGCCGCTGGACGAGATGAACGCGGTGGCCCGCTCGATCTCGCACGGCGACTACACACGCCGGGTGCGCGAGAACCGCCGCGACGAACTGGGCGACCTGGCCCAGACGATCAACGTCATGGCGGACGAGCTGGAGGCGCAGGACCGCCAGCGCAAGGAGCTGGTGGCGAACGTCTCGCACGAGCTGCGCACCCCCATCGCGGGGCTGCGCGCGGTGCTGGAGAACATCGTGGACGGGGTCACCCGGGCCGACCCCGAGACCATGCGCACGGCGCTGAAGCAGACGGAGCGGCTCGGCCGGCTGGTGGAGACGCTGCTCGACCTGTCCCGGCTGGACAACGGCGTCGTACCGCTGCGCACCCAGCGGTTCGAGGTGTGGCCGTACCTCTCGGGCGTGCTGAAGGAGGCCAACATGGTCGCCTCCGCGCGCGCGGGCATCGCGTCGGACTCGGGCAGCCACTCGCGCACGGACGTGCACCTGCACCTCGACGTCTCCCCGCCCGAGCTGACCGCGCTCGCCGACCCGGAGCGCATCCACCAGGTCGTGGCGAATCTCATCGACAACGCGGTCAAGCACAGCCCGGCGCACGGCCGGGTGACGGTGAAGGCGCGGCGCGGGCCGCTGCCCGACTCGCTGGAGCTGGAGGTCCTGGACGAGGGTCCGGGCATCCCCAGGTCCGAGTGGCACAAGGTCTTCGAGCGGTTCAACCGGGGGGCGGTCAGCCGACCGCACGGACCGGGCAGCGACGGCGGTACGGGCCTCGGCCTGGCGATCGCGCGCTGGGCCGTCGATCTGCACGGCGGCCGGATCGGTGTGGCCGAATCCGAGCGGGGGTGCCGGATTCTCGTCACCCTTCCGGGAGAGCCTTCCGCGCCAAGTTGACGTAAAGTTCGAATCGGAGCAACAAGATCCACGAGCGTCCGCGCCGACGGACACGTGTGATCAGCGAAGGCCCGCGCCCGTCGAGCGCCGGGGCCCCGGTCGAGGCGTACCTCTCACGGATGAACCACGCTTGTTTCCCGCCATTTCAAGTCCCGAAACACACATTCCGATGTGACTTACGCGACGATGAACCTGCCCGACCTGACCTTCCCGGCCGCGGGGGCGTAGCCTTTATTCCCGCTGTCCATCACCTTGTGAAGCGGAAGAGGGCGGTTGCCGCCGTGTCGCCACAGTCCCCCAGTAACTCGAGTCTTTCGACCGACGACCAAGCCGGGAAGAACCCTGCCGCCGCGTTCGGTCCCAACGAGTGGCTCGTCGACGAGATCTATCAGCAGTACCTCCAGGACCCGAATTCGGTAGACCGAGCCTGGTGGGACTTCTTCGCCGACTACAAGCCCGGCGCGGCCGCCGCGTCGGCTCCGGCGGGTGCCGCGGCCGCGGGGGCCGCGGAGACCACCGCCGCCGCTCCGGCCGCTCCGGCGCAGCCCGCCGCCGCGGCCGCCCCCGCGGTGCCCGCACCGGCCCCGGCCGCTCCCCGGCCCGCCGCCGCGGCGCCTGCTCCGGCCGCCCCGGCGCCCGCGAAGCCGGCGCCCGCGGCCAAGCCGGCCGCGTCGGCCGCGCCCACTGCCGGGGCGCCCGACGGCCCGGAGTTCGTGACGCTGCGCGGCCCGTCCGCCGCGGTCGCCAAGAACATGAACGCCTCGCTGGAGCTGCCGACGGCCACCTCGGTCCGCGCGGTCCCGGTGAAGCTGCTGTTCGACAACCGCATCGTCATCAACAACCACCTGAAGCGGGCGCGGGGCGGGAAGATCTCCTTCACGCACCTCATCGGCTTCGCGATGGTCCAGGCCATCAAGGCCATGCCGTCGATGAACTGGTCGTTCGGCGAGAAGGACGGCAAGCCGACCCTCGTCAAGCCGGCGCACGTCAACCTCGGCCTCGCCATCGACCTGGTCAAGCCCAACGGCGACCGCCAGCTGGTCGTCGCGGCGATCAAGAAGGCCGAGACCCTGAACTTCTTCGAGTTCTGGCAGGCCTACGAGGACATCGTCCGTCGCGCCCGCGACAACAAGCTGACGATGGACGACTTCACCGGCGTCACGGTCTCCCTGACCAACCCCGGCGGCCTCGGCACCGTGCACTCCGTGCCGCGCCTGATGCCCGGCCAGTCGGTGATCATGGGCGTCGGCTCGATGGACTACCCCGCGGAGTTCCAGGGCACCAGCCAGGACACCCTGAACAAGCTCGGCATCTCGAAGGTCATGACGCTCACGTCGACCTACGACCACCGGGTCATCCAGGGCGCCGCGTCCGGCGAGTTCCTGCGCCAGGTCGCCAACCTGCTGCTGGGCGAGAGCGGCTTCTACGACGACATCTTCGAGGCCCTGCGCATCCCCTACGAGCCGGTCCGCTGGCTCAAGGACATCGACGCGAGCCACGACGACGACGTCACCAAGGCCGCCCGTGTCTTCGAGCTGATCCACTCCTACCGGGTCCGCGGCCACGTCATGGCCGACACCGACCCGCTGGAGTACCGCCAGCGCAAGCACCCCGACCTGGACATCGTCGAGCACGGCCTCACCCTGTGGGACCTGGAGCGCGAGTTCGCCGTCGGCGGCTTCGCCGGCAAGTCGATGATGAAGCTGCGCGACATCCTCGGTGTCCTGCGCGACTCGTACTGCCGCACCACCGGCATCGAGTTCATGCACATCCAGGACCCGAAGCAGCGCAAGTGGATCCAGGACCGCGTCGAGCGCCCGCACTCCAAGCCGGAGCGCGAGGAGCAGCTGCGCATCCTGCGCCGCCTGAACGCGGCCGAGGCGTTCGAGACCTTCCTCCAGACGAAGTACGTCGGGCAGAAGCGGTTCTCCCTGGAGGGCGGCGAGTCCGTCATCCCGCTGCTGGACGCGGTGCTGGACTCGGCCGCCGAGTCCCGCCTGGACGAGGTCGTCGTCGGCATGGCCCACCGCGGCCGCCTGAACGTCCTCGCCAACATCGTCGGCAAGTCGTACGCGCAGATCTTCCGCGAGTTCGAGGGCAACCTCGACCCGAAGTCGATGCACGGCTCCGGCGACGTGAAGTACCACCTGGGCGCCGAGGGCACCTTCACCGGCCTGGACGGCGAGCAGATCAAGGTCTCGCTGGTCGCCAACCCCTCGCACCTGGAGGCGGTCGACCCGATCCTGGAGGGCGTCTCCCGCGCCAAGCAGGACATCGTCAACAAGGGCGGCACGGACTTCACGGTGCTGCCGGTGGCGATCCACGGCGACGCGGCCTTCGCGGGCCAGGGTGTGGTGGCCGAGACCCTGAACATGTCGCAGCTGCGCGGCTACCGCACCGGCGGCACGGTCCACATCGTCATCAACAACCAGGTCGGCTTCACCGCGGCCCCCGAGTCCTCGCGCTCCTCGATGTACGCGACGGACGTGGCCCGCATGATCGAGGCCCCGATCTTCCACGTGAACGGCGACGACCCCGAGGCCGTCGTGCGGGTGGCGCGGCTCGCCTTCGAGTTCCGCCAGGCGTTCAACAAGGACGTGGTGATCGACCTCATCTGCTACCGCCGCCGCGGTCACAACGAGTCGGACAACCCGGCCTTCACCCAGCCGCTGATGTACGACCTGATCGACAAGAAGCGCTCGGTGCGCAAGCTCTACACCGAGTCCCTGATCGGTCGTGGCGACATCACCCTGGAAGAGGCCGAGCAGGCGCTCCAGGACTACCAGGGCCAGCTGGAGAAGGTCTTCACGGAGGTCCGTGAGGCCACCTCGCAGCCGGTGGCGTCCGAGACGTCCGACCCGCAGGCCGAGTTCCCGGTCGCGGTCACCACGGCCGTCTCCACGGAGGTCGTGAAGCGGATCGCCGAGTCCCAGGTCAACATCCCCGACCACATCACCGTCCACCCGCGTCTGCTGCCGCAGCTGCAGCGCCGGGCGGCCATGGTCGAGGACGGCACGATCGACTGGGGCATGGGCGAGACCCTCGCCGTCGGCTCCCTGCTCCTCGAAGGCGTCCCGGTCCGGCTCGCCGGCCAGGACTCGCAGCGCGGCACCTTCGGCCAGCGTCACGCGGTCCTCATCGACCGTGAGACGGGCGAGGAGTTCACGCCGCTGATGTACCTCGCCGAGGAGCAGGCGCGGCTGAACGTCTACAACTCGCTGCTGTCGGAGTACGCGGCGATGGGCTTCGAGTACGGCTACTCGCTGGCCCGTCCGGACGCGCTGGTGATGTGGGAGGCCCAGTTCGGCGACTTCGTCAACGGCGCCCAGACGGTCGTGGACGAGTTCATCTCGTCCGCGGAGCAGAAGTGGGGCCAGACGAGCGGAGTGACCCTGCTCCTCCCGCACGGCTACGAGGGCCAGGGCCCCGACCACTCGTCGGCCCGCCCTGAGCGCTTCCTCCAGCTGTGCGCGCAGAACAACATGACGGTCGCGATGCCCACGCTCCCGTCGAACTACTTCCACCTCCTGCGGTGGCAGGTGCACAACCCGCACCACAAGCCGCTGGTCGTCTTCACCCCGAAGTCGATGCTGCGCCTCAAGGCGGCGGCCTCGAAGGCGGAGGAGTTCACGGCGGGCCAGTTCCGTCCGGTCATCGGCGACGAGACGGTCACCGACCCGGCGGCCGTCAAGAAGGTCGTGTTCACCGCGGGCAAGGTCTTCTACGACCTGGACGCCGAGCGGCAGAAGCGCGGCGCGACGGACACCGCGATCATCCGGATCGAGCGCCTGTACCCGCTGCCGGGTGCCGAGCTCCAGGCCGAGATCGCCAAGTACCCGAACGCCGAGAAGTACCTGTGGGCCCAGGAGGAGCCGGCGAACCAGGGTGCGTGGCCGTTCATCGCCCTGAACCTGATCGACCACCTGGACCTGGCGGTCGGCGCCGACGTCCCGCACGGTGAGCGGCTGCGCCGCATCTCGCGCCCGCACTCGTCGTCCCCGGCGGTCGGCTCCGCGAAGCGTCACCAGGCGGAGCAGGAGCAGCTGGTGCGTGAGGTGTTCGAAGCGTAGGCGCTCCGCTGGGTCGGCCGTGATGGGTCGTCCGTGATGGGTCGTCCGTTGTCTGCGGGCTTCGTTGTGGCTGGTCGCGCCCACGTGGCGGAGCCGCAGATCGACAGAGCCCCGCGCCCCTTCGGGGCGCTGAAGGGCCCGTTCCCGGATCAGTTCGGGGGCGGGCCCTTTGGTGTGGGGGCGTTACGTGGTTTGGGGTTCGAAGTCCCAGAAGGGGCGGTTGCGGGAGCGGGCGGAGATGGTGTGGACGTGCTGCTTGCCCAGGGTCGTGTCGAGGTCGGAGAGCGCCTCCTGCTCGACCTTCTCGGCCCGCTGGCGTTCGCGCAGTCCGCGGAGGTCGGCGGCGTACGCGATCCGGGCGGACAGGGTGAGCGGGTGGGAGCGGCCCAGGACGTCGGTGGCGTGCGTGGCGGTGGCCTTGCTGAGCGCGGCGGCGCCCTCGGTGTCGCCGACGAGGTTGCGCAGCGCGGAGGCGTTGACGGCGCAGCCGAGTGTCCAGGGGTGGTGCTCGCCCACGGCGGCGGCCATGGCGGCCAGTGACTGCTCCAGCAGGACGTGGGCGTGTTCGCGCTCGCCGACGTTGCGCAGGATCAGGGCCTGGTTGGCGCGGGCCCCGGCGACGAAGGGGTGGGTGTCGGCGAGCATCACCTCGTAGCGGGCCACGACGGCCTCGCTGAGTTCCCGCGCCTGGTCGATGTCGCCGTTCTCGCGGGCGAAGCAGCTCTGGGCGCAGGCGAACATCAGGGTCCAGGGGTGGGTCTCGCCCATGACGCGCTCGCCGCGTTCCAGGACCCCGGTGAACAGCTCCGCGGCCCTGGCGCGATCGCCGCTGCGGTACTGGCACAGCGCGAGGTTGTACTCGGCCTTGAGGGTCTGGGGGTTGTTCTCCCCCATCACGATCCGGTTCTCGCGCACGCTCTGCGCCTGGACGGACTCCGCCTCGCCGTAGCGGCCGAGCAGCCGGAGGTCGATGGAGTAGGAGATCTGGGAGTCCAGCGTCCAGGGGTGGCGCCCCTTGAGGAGCGTCCTGCGGGACTCCATCACCTGGCGGTCGATGTCGAGCGCCTCCGCGTAGGAGCCGAGCAGCCGGAGCGAGACGGCGATGTTGTTGCGGGCGTTGAGGGTGCGTGAGTCCTGCTCGCCGAGCAGGCCGTTGTAGGCGACGACGACCCAGCGGGACAGTTCGAGGGCCTCGTCGTAGCGGCCGAGGCCGCGCAGGTCGGCGGCGAGGCCGCTGGCGGCACGCAGGTGTTCCAGGTCCTCCGGTCCGCGTTCCTCCCGCAGGTGTTCGACGGCGGCGCGGTCGAGGGCCTCGGTCCTGGCGTACTCGCCGTCCGCGCGCAGCACGTTGACGTAGTGGAAGGCCAGTTCCCAGATGCGGGGGTGGCTCGGCCCGAGCAGTTCGCGCCAGGCTTCCATGGCGCGCTCGCCGAGCTTGATGCCGGCCGCGTACTCGCCGGAGAAGTACATGTAGCGCAGGCAGTTGAGGACCAGGCCCTGGACCCGGGGGTCCTTGCTCTGGAGGACGTCGGCGTACTTGAGGTGGGGCACGAGTTCGGCGTACCCGAGCCACAGGCGGGTGTCGGTGGGCCTGCGCGGGTCGGCGGCGGCGAGGGCGCGGCGGACGACGTCGACGAACTCGGCGCGGTCCGCGTCGGGCATGTCCTTGTGGACGATCTGGTGGACCATCCGGTGCAGGTAGAGGGACTCGCCGGAGGAGACGGCCTCGTCGCCTGCGCTCTCGTGGGACTCCAGGCGGACCACCGAGTACTGGCGGAGCTGGTTGATCGCCTTGTTCCACAGCAGCGGGTCGTCCAGCAGCCGGGCGATCTGCTCGGGCAGGTCGTCGGCGGGCATCTCCTTGAGGAGGCGCACGGGGATGAAGCCGGGCGCGAAGAAGGTGCACAGCCGCAGCAGGTCGACGGATTCGGGGACGGTCTCGCGGAGTTTGTTCAGCAGTATCGACCAGGCGGTCTGGAAGGCGAGCGGGAAGTCCGCCGACACCTTGACGACGTCCTGGTCGATGCCGCCCTCCAGCAGGGCGATGTAGTCGTCGACCGACAGGTCGGAGTCGTTGAGCCAGCCCGCCGTCTGGTCCAGCAGCAGCGGCAGGTCCTCCAGGGCGTCGGCGAGCTGGTCGGCCTCGGGTTCGGAGAGGCGGGGCGCCCGGCGGCGGATGAAGGCGACGGACTCGTAGCGCTCGTAGACGGGCACCTCCAGCAGCATGCTGTTGTGCTCGCTCCACTCGGGGTTGCGCGAGGTGACGATGACGTGCCCGGGGCCGGTCGGCACGAGGTCCCACACCTGGTCGGGTTCGTCGGCGCCGTCCAGGATGATCAGCCAGCGGGCGAACGGGTCGCCCCGGCGCAGCGAGTCGCGTACGGCGCGCAGCCGTTCGCCGTACTCCTGGCCGGTCTGGAGGCCCAGTTTCGGGGCGAGTTCGGCGAGGCCGCGGCGGTAGGTGACGCGTTTCTCGGCGTTGACCCACCACACGACGTCGTACTCGGAGCCGAAGCGGTAGACGTACTCGGCGGCGAGCTGGGTCTTGCCGACGCCGGACATGCCGTGGAGGGTGACGACGCCCGCGCCGGGCTCGGCGCCGGTGAGCCGGTGGTACGCCTCGTTGAGCAGGGCCTCGCGGCCGGTGAAGCGGGTGTTGCGGCGCGGCACGCCGCCCCACACCTCGGGCATGGTGGCCGGGAAGCGGGGTCCGCGCCGGGCGCTCACGGTGGACTCGGGCAGGGGGTCGGAGGGCAGGCCGAGCCGTTCCAGCAGGCGCCGTTCGGCGTCCTCGGCACCGGTGTTGATGAGGTTGACCGCGCCGAGCACGGTCGCGGCCGAGGGGACGGACGCGGTGGTCAGGGACACGGCCGCGAAGCGGGAGGGGTCGGGGGCGACGACCTCGCGCAGGGCCGCGTTCCACTCCTCGTTGGTGCGCGGGCCCAGTTGGAAGTACCACTCGCTGACCAGGATGAGGATGCGGCCCTCGGAGAGCTTGAGGTCGCGCAGCAGGTCGGCCAGGGGGATGTCGGACGGCGAATCCCAGCGCTGGAACACGACGCGCAGCCCCCGCCGTTCGAGCCGGTCGCCGATCCAGGCGGCCCAGGCCCGGTTGAACCCGGCGAAGCTGATGGTGACGGTCGGTTTCGCCGCGTCCTCGGTCGGCCCGACCGGCGTACGAGCTCCAGACATGCAGCGGCCTCCAGCGCGTAGTCCTGAAAAATCGTAGAACCTCGGCGCATCGCTGGTAAGTGGGGCGCGCCCGCGAAGGACGCCTCGGCGCGACGATCTTCGCGCAGCGGAGGGCCGGGCGCGGGTATCTTCACTCATTCGGCCCCGGGGCGGAGGACTGCCGTTGGGTCCACAGGGTGCGGGCGGCCCTGAGGTACGCCTGGGCACGGGCGGTGTGCCCCCGCGGGGCGGGATGCGTGGCCATCGCCTCGTGGGCGGCGGCCATGCCGTCGACGAACCGCCGTCCCCGCGCGGTGAGGCGGGGCGAGCCGACGAGGGCGGGCAGGACCGCGCCGACCTGGGCGCGGTAGCGCGCGTGCTGCACCCAGGCGGACTCGCGGTGCGCGGGTTCGGCGGTGAGGGCCCGGCGCTGGAAGAAGTCGGCGAGCCCGAGATGCGCGTAGGCGCCCTGCAACAGGCCGTCGTACGGCCGTGGGTCGGGTCGCCAGGGCGCGAAGTACCGTTCCTCGCCGTCCTCTTGATGCAGCGTCACCATCTCGCCCAGCGCGGCGAGTTTGGCGTGCTGGAGTTCGTGGACGAGGGTCGCGGCGAAGGCCACGGGGCTGGGCGGGGTGCTGCTGAGGAGGGCGCCGAACGCCTCGCGCCGGGTGGCGCTGCATCCGCCGCGGCCGTCGGCTCCGGGCGGCATCTCCAGCGGCACCAGGCAGCGCAGCAGCGCCAGGGCCTCGGTCTGCCGTCGTTCGCCGCCGGTGCGCAGGGCGGCCGCCGTGCCGGACCACGCCTGGAGCCAGCGCTTGCGGGCCACGTCGTCCAGTGTGGCCGGTCCGCTGAGGGTGCGGTGGCGGGGGTCCGCGCGCACACCGCGGTAGGGGTCGAGGTCGTCGAGGGGCATGGGCGCGGCGTCGAGGGTCAGGCCGGGCAGGGCGCCCGCCGGGCTCCAGGCGGGCGATCCGGACCAGGCGCCGTATCCGGCCTCCAGGAAGACGACCACGTCGGGCGCCGACCCCTGCCGGAGTGTCAGACAGCCGTTGCGGCCGGTCACCCGGACCGTGGCGGCGCCGGGGTCCGCCGTGCGGAGGGCGCCGAGGGAGGGCAGGACGAGCGTGCCGTCCCGGGCGGTCAGACGGAGGTCGAAGGCGAGGCCGGCGCGTGCCGCCGCCGCGGCGGCGAGGGCGCCCAGATGGGCGAGGTCCCGGCTCAGTTCGTCCCCGCCGGGACGGGCCCCGGGATCGCCCGGATACGGCGCTCCGGCCGCCCCGGCGCGTCCCTCGGGCTCCAGCAGACCCCGCAGACACCGCACCGCCCACGCCCCGGTCAACGGCCGCAGCAGCAGCGCACGGGCGGACGAGACGCCGCCGGCACTGCCGGGGAGAACGGCACCGGGACGTCCGGCGCGGTCGGCGTCGCCGACGTCACCGGGACGGCCGGCGCCACCGGTGCTGCCGCTGCGTCCGACGTGGCCCGGCGGGTCGGCACGGTCGACAATGTCGGCGCGGTCGGCGCGGTCGGCGCGGTCGGTACGGTCGGTACGGTCGGCCCGAGCCGCTGCGCCTGCGGGCCCGGTGCTGTCGGCGCGGTCGGCGCGGTCGCTGTCGGTGGTGCGGGGGTGTCGGGCGTCGCGGGTGTCTCCCCCGGTGCGGTCGGACTCCGTGAGCAGTGACCACGCGTCGCGCAGACGTGCCTTGTCGGCGGCGGCGCACAGCGCCTCGTCGGCCGCCTCCGCCGCGTCCAGCACGGCGCGCAGCAGGAGCAGCCGCCGGGTGTCCTGGTCGCGCGCGAGCAGCGCCAGGGTGTCGGGTCCGCCCTCGGTGCGGGCGAGTTCGGCCAGGGCCCCGTCCGGGACCTCCTGGAGTATCACGGTGTGTCCCCTTCACGAGAGGCCGGGACGGCGGCGGTCGTGCCCCGGGCGAGCCGCGCGGCCACGTGGCGGACGAAGCGCTGGAGGTCGGCGCAGTACACGGAGGGGTTCCGGAAGCCGTGTCCGGCCCGGTACCGATGGGCGTAGTGGCCGCCGCCGCAGACCGTGAGCAGCGGGCAGGCCCGGCACTGCCCGGAGAGCGCCGCGGCGCCCGTCTGCCGGGCCACCACGCCGGGGTGGTCCAGGGCCTCGTCGAAGGCGTGCCGGAAGACGTCGAGGCCGGTGCGCGCGGCCCCTTCGTACGCCGACTTCAGGGAGTCGACCAGTTCGATGGAGCCGTCGGTCTCGATCACCACGAAGTCCAGGGGAGCCAGCCCCAGGGACTCGGTGGCGGCGGGCAGTCCGAGCAGCAGGGCGACGCACTCCTCGAAGAGCCGTACCCGTGTCTCGCGCCGCTCCGCGCCCCACCACCGGTCGAAGACGGCGCACAGCCAGTCGCCGTACACCCGGCCGGTGGCGTCCCAACCGGGCGGCGGGGCGCTCCAGTTGCCGTGCGGCAGCAGCAGATCGAGGGCCGGCGGGCGCAGGGCGAGCAGGGACTCGTACGTCTCCACCGGGTCCTGGGCGGGGTCGACGACGGCGAGGATCCCGGTGTACGTCCCGGGGAAGCGCTCGGCGGCCAGGCGGGCACCGCGCGCGGCGGCGGGCCAGGAGGGGCGGCCCGCGTGGTCGACGCGGCGCGCGTTGTGCCGTGCGAGGCCGCCGTCCAGGCTGATGCCGACGCCGACGCGGTGCCGGGCGAGGGTGGCGAGACCGTCCTCGGTGAGCAGTGTGGCGTTGGTCTGCACGGTGGCGCGGACCGTACAGCCCGCCGGCACCCGCTCACGGACCAGGTCGGCGAACCGGCCGAGCCGGGCGGCTCCGGCGAGCAGGGGCTCCCCGCCGTGCAGGACCAGGGAGACGGCGGTGAGGCGGTGGGCGCGGGCGTGTTCCGCGATGCGGGAGGCCGTGCGGTCCAGCACCTCGGGGGACGCGGCGGCGGCGCGGGTGCGCCAGGTGTGGTCGGGCCCGGCGTAGAGGTAGCAGTAGCGGCAGGCGAGGTTGCAGCGGCCGTGCACCTTCACCACGAACTGGCTGAAGGGAAGGGGAGGTTGTGATGTGCGTTCGGGAACGGCCTCTCCGGACACACCTGCACCCCCATGTCGTATGCCCGTATCACGACCCGTGCGTTCGGGAACGGCATCCCTCGCCGGAGAGCGCTCCAAACGCGGAATGTTCGATTCCGTCCGAGGGGGAGGCGGACTCGACCGAAACCGGCGTGGCGCGGGCCCGCCGTGCCGCCGTCCCTCGTGCGGGGTCAGATCGCGTTGTTCCAGCCCCACAGCATCTCGCTGGGCCGGGTCGCCCGCTCGCGCAGGTCCGCCAGGACCTCGCGCAGCACGGGGTGCTGGACGGTGCGCAGCTCCTCCAGGTCCACGCCCAGCAGGTCCGGCAGCGCCTCGTCCGCTTCCGCGGGGGTGTCGGTCCGTTCCGTCATGTGCCGGTCTCCCTCGTCGTGTGCGCTCCGGTTCACTCCAGCTCGGCCAGGCGTGCGGCCGTGTCGGCGGCCGTGGGGCGGGTGGTGCTCAGGCTGCCCTCGGGGAGCCTGGACCACTCGGCGCGGGCCGCGCGGTACGCCTCGCGGGCCGCGCGCGGGCGTGCGGCCGCCTCGTAGGACATACCCCGCCAGTGGTGTGCCTGCGCACCCAGTTCCACGGCCTCCTGGCGGCGCCGGTCGGTCGGGGCGCCCTCCTCCGCCTCGCGGGCGGACTCGGCGGCCAGCCGGAACGCGTCGACCGCGTCGTCCAGCCGGGTCGGCCGGCCGAGGCCGCGGTACGCCTCGTACTGCGCCTGCCCGAGTTCCAGCCGGCAGCGGGCGGCCAGCAGCGGGGCGTCCGCGTCGGCCGCCGCGAGCCCGAAGAGGTACTCCGCCTCCCTGAGGTCGACCCGGTCGCCGCGCTGCCGGTAGCGCAGCATCAGGGCGCGGCCGAGCAGCAGCAGCCGGTACGCCATGCGCGCGCTGCCCGCCGGGGTCTCGGTGCGGCAGTCCCGCAGGACCCGCACCGCCTGCGACAGGGCGTCCCGCGCGCGGGCGGGCGCCTCGGACTCGGCGCGGCGCAGCAGCGTCTCGCCCCACTCGGCGAGGACGTCGGAGTACCCGGCCGCGTCGCGCGGCATGTCGGCGGCGGCCGTGGCGAACGCGTGGGCCGCGTCCTGGAGTTGGCGTGGGTCGCCGGACTCGGCGTACCGGGCGGTCCCGATGCGTCCGGCGCGGACGTGCAGGGCCGCGCGCCGGCCTCGCCGGTGGGTGGTGGCCAGCGCCTCGTCGACGTGGTCCTGCGCCTCGTCGAGGTCGCCGTCCGACCCGAGCAGCGCGTCGACCAGGTCGAGCACCACCCTGCCGCGATCCGGCAGCGGCTCGCCCGGCTCGGCCTCCAGCGCCTCCCGCAGCGAGCGCGCGGCCTGGTCGGCGTAGCCGCGGGCCTGTCCGGGGTCGGTGGTCGCGTCGGACAGGAGCAGCAGGACGCGGCCGTGCGCGAGGGGCAGTCCGGGCGGGCGGGTGCGGCGGTCCGGCCAGGCGTCGGTGAACGCCTCCAGCATGCCGACCGCGCCCTGGAGCAGCGCGCTGTCCCCGCCGAGCCGCCACTGCGCCTCCAGGGCGCCGACCCGCTCCAGGGTGAGCCGCAGGGCCTCCTCCTGGTCGAGGTCGGGGGCGCCGCAGGCGACGGCGTACTCCCGGTCGGCGCGGCGCAGCAGATCGAGGGCGCCGCGCCGGTCGCCGCGGCGTCTGCGGTCGGTGGCGGCGGCGTGCAGCACCCGGGCGAGCGCGGAGCGTTCCCGCAGGGCGTGCGGCTGGGCGACGGCCCGTTCGGCGGCGGCCTCCGCCTCCCGCAGCAGCTCCGCGCCGCCCTGCACCTCCCACAGGCGCAGGGTGCAGCGGGCGTACTCGGCCCACAGCTCGGGGTCGGCGCCGGGCGGGCTCTCGTGCTCGGCGGCACCGCGCAGGAACTGCACGGCGTCGATCAGGTCCTGCACCATGCCCTCGTCGTCGAACCGGGCGAGCAGCGAGCGGGCCCGGGTGACCGCGGGGTGCGTGGTCCGCTCCCCGCCGCCGGGGCCGCCGGCGCCGCCCGTGGTGGTTCCGTAGACGCGGAACTGCTCGGGCAGGGGCATGAAGCGCTCCAGGACGCGGGCGGCGACCTCCGCGAAGGGCTGCGGGACCAGCGTGGTGTCGCCGTGGTCACCGTTGAAGCCGTTGTCCCCGTTGTCTCCGTTCACACCGTTCAAACCGTTCGAACCGCTGAACCCGCCGAAGCCGCTCCCGCCGGGGTGTCCGGTGCCGGACGCGTACGGGCGTCCGGGGCCGCCGGGGCCACCGGGGCCGCGTTCCGGGGGGCCGTCGCCGAGTTGGGCGAGGGCGAGGGCCGGGAAGTTGGGGCCGCCCTTGCCGAAGCGCTGCTCGATGTAGGCGGAGCAGTGCTTGAGGACGAGGACGGCCTCGTCGCGGCCGAGCGTGGACAGCAGCGCCTCCCGGACCTCGGGCGGCATCTCGTACCACTGGACGCCGTCGGCGCCGTACTCCTCGCGGGCCCGCGTGACGAGCCCGCCGAGCAGGACCTCGGCGAGTTCGGAGGGCCCGGAGTCGGGCAGCATCGTGCGCTGCACCAACTGCATGACGGGCAGGCAGAGCGGGGCGGCCGCGAGGTAGACCGCGAGCCGGCCGGCGGCCGGGGAGGCGGCCGAGCGGAACCGGCTGACCCGTTCGACAGGCGTCGGCCGGCGGCCGGGCCGCGCCTCGGGGGCGGGCGGCTGGTCGGCACGCACCCAGCCCACCGCGCCGGCGACGGGCCCCGAGCCGGCCCCGGACAGCAGCCGCGCCCACGCGCCGAGCGCCACCGGCTCGGGCGGCAGCACCGGCACCGGGAGGGCCCCCGGCGGCCCGCCCGCGGGAGCGCCCGCCTTGGTGCGCACGCGCAGCGCGGCGGCGCCGCCGAGGGTCTCGCCGCGGGTCAGCTCGCCGTAGGAGACGGGCAGCCGGGTGCGGTTCCACAGGCGCTGCGGCAGCGGCTGGAGGACGGCGACCGGGCCCTGCCGGGACAGCTGGTGCAGCAGCCGGTGGGCGTGGCCGCTGCGCCACAGCGGCCCGGCGCAGTCGCTGACGAGGAGGACGATCCGGCGGCCGGTGGGGTCGCTGAGCCGGTCGGCGGTGTGCAGCGGCGCCGCGTGGGCGTCGGCACTGCGGCTGACGGCGGGTCGGCCGTCCGGGCCGGTGTGCAGATGGCTGACCTGGATGTCGCCGAAGGCGCCCAACTGGCCGAAGACCTGCTGGAGTTCGGCGAACATGCGGTCCCACACCCGCATGGCGGGCGAGGCGTCGAGCACCAGGTGCAGCCGGGCGTCGCCGCGGGTGACGGCCCGGTGCACGGGCAGGATCAACCCGCCCGCGCGAGCGCTGAGTTCGGCGGTCGCGGTCTCGTCCAGCTCGGTGCGCAGCGGCGGGGCGGGGCTGCGGTACGCCTGCAACGGCCGTAATGCGCGCTGGAGTTCGAGTGGAGCGGGCAGCACGGGGGCCGCGGGCACACCGACGGGCAGCGCCGTCGTCCGTGCCGACGCGCGGGTGCGGGAGGAGCCGTCCTGCGGCGGCGGGTACAGCGCGACGTGCCGGTCGGGCCCGGCGTCCGCGGGCTGCGGCGTCGGGTGCGGCGGACGGCGCTCCTCGTCCGACGGCGAAGGACGCCGGTCCGCCGGCAGGTCGCCGGTCGTGCGCGGTGGGCGTACGCCCCCTGCGGCGGCCGTGCCGTCGGCGTCCCCGACGTCACCGGCGTGCGCGGGGCGCGACCAGCGGGCCAGCCAGAGCGCGTCGCTCAGTGTCTCGGCGTCCGGGTCGAGGCCGATCTCCCGCAGCCGGACGACGAGTTCGGCGATGGGGTCGCCGAAGGAGCCGTTCACCGGGTCCGGGCCGTGTCGCGCCGCTGCGTCGGGCATGAGCGCCTCACCTCGGGCGGTCGAGCCGCTGGATGAGCTGGTCGGCGAGGCGGTCGCGACTGGGCGGGGCGGCGGCGTCGGTGAGGTAGATGGCGTTCAGGAGCTGGTCGGCGGCGAGGAGTTCGCTGCGCGAGCGCTCCAGGAAACGGCCGATCAGGTCGTCTCCGGCGCGGGCCGCCTCGTCGCCGAGGTGGGCACGGACGAAGGTGGCGAGCCGGTTGTGGTCGGGCCGGCCCAGCTCCAGGTGGATGCAGCGGCGCATCAGCGGGGCGGGGAAGTCCCGTTCGCCGTTGCTGGTGAGCACCACGAACGGGAAGGCCCGGCAGCGCACCCGGCCGTCGCGGACCCGCACCTTGGTGCCGTCGGCGGTGAGCACCTCGGCCTCGCCGTCGGGCAGCCGGTCGGCGATGCGTTCCAGCTCGGGTATCTGGAACTCGCCCTCCTCCAGCACGTTGAGCAGGTCGTTGGGCAGGTCGATGTCGCTCTTGTCCAGCTCGTCGATGAGCAGTACGCGCGGGGTGTCCGAGGGCAGCAGGGCGGTGCCGAGCGGGCCGAGCCGGATGTAGCTGCCGATGGCCTCGACGGCCCCGGGGCTGCCCGCCGCGTTGCCGAACCCGCCCTGCGCGGCGATCTGGACGTCCTGGAGCCGGGCGATGGCGTCGTAGTGGTACAGGCCGTCCTGGAGGGCGGAGCGGCTCACGATGGACCAGCGCAGGACGTCGCCGAGCCCGAGTTCGTACGCCACCGAATGCGCGAGCGTGCTCTTGCCCGCGCCGGGGCTGCCGGTGACCAGCAGCGGGCGGCGCAGGTACAGCGCCGCGTTGATCATCTCCAGTTCCTCGGCGCCGGGCCGGTGCAGTTCGGCGAGGTGGCGGTGCGCGCCGAGCCTGCGGTCGCGGGAGCCGTCGCCGCCGTCGGCCGCGTCCCGGCCGGAGAAGTCGCGCCAGGGCGGGGGCGGGGGCAGCCGGTTCATGCCGTCGTGGGGTTCCCCGGCGCCTCGGTAGATGAGCCACTCACTGGATTCGGTCATGGTCCGGTCCTCGTCGTCACTCGTCGCACCACGGCGGCCGTCGAACGTGCCTCACGGTATCGAGCCGCCCGAAGCCTGGTAAGGGGCCGGAAGGGCCAGGCGGGCGGTCGCATCAGGGTGCCTCCAGGAGATCTCCGGTTCCGGGCAGGGGGCGGTGCGGATCGTCGTACAGCAGGGCGATGCCGTCGGCCCAGTACGCCTCCGTGAGCCCCGCGCGCAGCTTCACCCGCAGTCCGTGCACCAGGTCGGGCAGGAAGGCCGCGCCGTCCCCGTCGTCGACCGCCTTTCTGGCGCCCCGGTGGAACTCCCCGCACACGGCGTCCGGCAGGCCCTGCCAGCGGCGCCACAGCACCACGCCGAACCCCGCGCGCACGATCCTGCCGAGCGCGGCCGTGTCGTCCTCGTACCGCTCGTCGCCGTACCGGCACAGGACCGGGACCGTGCGGGGCGGCAGGTCGCGCAACTCGACCGCGGCCGGTACCGGTTCGCGTACCCCGTCGTCGCAGTCCAGCACCTCCGCCTGCGCGTCGCGCGCGTGCAGCCGGCTCCAGCGGTCGCGCCGCTCCTCGTCGTCGTGCCCCCGGTCCCCGTGCCCGCCGTACCCCTGTCCGCCGTGGCCGTCCGCGGCTCCCGGACCGCCGTCGTCGCCGGGCAGCTGGTCGCGGTCGGAGCAGCGCACGACGACGGGCCGTTGCGCGCCGAGCGGGGGCCCGTCCGGCCTCAACCGCCAGGTGTCGACGGCGAGTCCGAGCAGTCCGTGCGGGAGCGCGGCGTGCAGGGCCACGGGCCGTCCGGGCCCGTCGCAGCGCCGGAACGCCTCGGCCAGGGGGGCCGTGACGTGCGCCGGGAGGTCGTCCAGGCGGGTCCGTTCCACCTCGTGCAGCCGGGTCACCTCGCCGTCCGGGCCGCTCACGGACACCGACCAGTCGCAGCGGTCGGGTTCCCAGCCGCGCGGCAGGACCTCCAGCAGGACGGCGGTGTCCCGGTCGCCCGGCACCACCGTGTGCCCCGCGTGCGTCCGGCCGCGGCGGCGCTCCAGATGCCGGACGCGCTGCCGGGCGAGCCGGCTGCGGTAACCGGGGTCGAGGCCCGTCGACACCTGCCGCGCCCAGTCCCACAGCGCCTGTTCGGCGGCGAGGTTGCTCGGCGTGGCCGGGCGGTCGGCCGCCATCACCAGCACCGCGTAGTCGAGGACCAGCTTCAGCGCGCCGTCGCGCGGCGCGTTCTCGTAGAGCACACCGAGCCCGTCCCGCCAGCCGCGCGGAGCCGGAGTCAGGGCGGGCGCCTGGAAGTTGGGCAGGGAGTCGAGCAGGTCCAGCAGGGTGCGGGTGGTGTCGGGCGGCGGCAGTTCGGCGAGCCGGCCCAGCAGTTCCCCGCGCCGGTCCGGGCCGAGCACCCGGCCCGGCCGGGCCCCGAGTCCGCCCTGGACGTCCGCCCAGGTGGGACGGCGGGAGTCGGAGGGCTGCTGGCGGTCGCGGTGGTAGCGGTCGTGGGCGTGGAAGACGGCCTGGTAGACGTCGTCGTGCTCGGTGCGGACCGCGCCCGGCGGGACCTGGAGCGTGCGCAGCCGGTCGATGCCGGTGGAGGTGCCGCCCGTGCCGTTGTCCGAGCGGGACTTGAGCACGCCGATGACCTCGCCGCGCGCCGGGTCGATCACCGGGCCGCCGGAGACGCCGCGCGGCAGGTCGTTCTGCCCGAGCCGCATCTGCACGCCCGAGGACCAGCCGCCGATGGCGCCCTGCACCGTCAGGAACCCGTCCAGGAGCTGGAGTTGGCCTCCCGTCACGGTCCAGCCCGCGTAGAAGACCCGGCCCTCGCCGTACTGCGCGGTGGGCCGCTCGGAGACGTACACGCAGTCGTGGCCGACGGGTTCGCGCAGCCGGACCAGCGCGAGGTCCGGGGCGGGCCAGCTGCCGCGCACCCGCTGCCCCACGTGCTCGGGCAGGGTCGCGGCGACCCGGCCGGCGACGACGGAGGGCCCCTGCTCCGGTCCGCTCTCGTACACCACGGTCACTTCGCCCCCCTCCTCGCCGTGTACCACGTGTGCGCAGGTCAGAACCCAGTTCGGGGCGATGAAGAATCCGCTGCCGAGGAAGGTGTCGGGCTCGTCCAGGGCATACCCGACACGTGTGCGATGAATGCGCACGGTGGCCGCGATGACGAGTTCACGCAGCGCATGCTGCGCGGCACGGTGGCCCTCCGGTGCGCCCCCGTCGTACCCCCCACTCATCCCCGCTCCCCACAACCGACCCCCCGAACGCCCCCGTGCCCCGAACCGCCGCCCCACGCACCCGGAGAGTGGGGGGTCGGGGGGTTGGGAACGGGGGTGGGGTGATTGCGGAGGGTGGGGCGGGGGTCGACCAGGGGGGTGGGGTGCGTTGCCATCGGTGGGGTGGGTGGGGCCGAGGCCGTCGATGGAGTCGGTGGGACGTCCGGGAGCGGTGTCGCGGGTGCGGAGCCCGGCGTGGTCGGTGGCACCGTCGGGGCCGGCGGAGCCGAGGGAGCCGTTGGCGTCGGCGCACCCGGTGGGGCCTGCGAGGGCGGTGAGGCCGGGGCCGTGGGGTCCGGGGGGCCGCCGTTGGTCCAGGTGAGGGTGACCGTGATGCCGGCCTTCGCCTCCCCGTCCGCCAGCAGGCCCACCACCTTCCCCGCCTTGGCCGTCAGCTCGATGCCGAACTCGACGCTCACCTCGTCCGGCCGCACCGCCCGCAACGGCCCCGCGAGCGACCGCGCCACCCCGGTCACCAGCGAGTGCAGACTCTCGACGCTCGCCTCCACCCGCTCGGCGAAACCCGTGTCGGTGTACGACAACTCCCCCGCCGGCGCCCCCAGTTCCTCGGCGCCCGAAATCCGCGCCCACACCGGCGTACCGTCCGGCAACTCGATCCGCGCCACCCGCGTCACGTCCCGTGCCATGGCCTTCCCCCGTTTCCCCCGAGCCCCCCCGCCCGCCCGAGCACGGACCGACGTGGGGGTGCCGACGGCGCAAAGTACCCGCACGACCGTCCACCCGGCAGCCGAACGGCACACCCCGCACCGATTCGTTTCTTCGTGACCGTGCGCTCTCCCCACGCGGGTCGACTCATGTCACCTTCCGCGGGGAAGTTGTCCTTCCCGCACCGGGCACCCCCTACCCCTGCGCCCCGCCCCGGTTCCCCCGCACCCCGCGCCACTCGGACCGCCCGGACCGTCACCGAGGGGCGCACCGGGAGCGCGCACCGCGCACGACCAGGCACTCCGACCGCGGCCTACGCTGGTACCGAGTCACCGTCACACCCACGCATCACCCAGGAGAGCCCCCATGTACTTCACCGACCGCGGCATCGAGGAACTGGAGAAGCGGCGCGGCGAGGAGGAGGTCAGCTTCGAGTGGCTCGCCGAGCAGCTGCGGACCTTCGTCGACCTGAACCCGGACTTCGAGGTGCCGGTCGAACGCCTGGCGACGTGGCTCGCCCGCCTGGACGACGAGGACGACGAGTAGCACCACCCCTCTCCGGAACCGCACCCCCGTCGGGAGCGCTCCCGACGCGGAGCGCTCCCGTCGGCATGCCCATCGGTCGACCGATTTGCCCAATCCTCGCCTGATATGTAGAACCCCTACACGCGCCCGCCTGACCTCACTCCCGCGGGCACCCCTCCCTGCCACACGAACGAGTGTCTTGACTTTCCCCGGCCGCGATATATCGTGTTTCACGTAAGACGCGATATGGCGCGTCGCGTCACGCCCGAGGAGGTCAGCACCATGCCGGAGTGGTCCGTCGCCGAGCCCAGGAAACTCACCTTCGACACCCCCGTGAGCGAACTCCACGTACGCATCGTCAACGGGACGGTCAACGTCGTGGGCACGGACGAAGGTTCCGCCCGCCTGGAGGTGACGGACGTCGAGGGCCCGCCCCTGGTGGTCACCCACGAGGACGGCACCCTCACCGTGGCCTACGACGACCTGCCCTGGAAGGGCTTCCTCAAGTGGCTCGACCGCAAGGGCTGGCGCCGCAGCGCGGTCGTCTCCCTCGCCGTCCCCGCGCACACCCGCGTGGAGGTGGGCGTCGTCGGCGCCGGCGCCGTCCTCTCGGGCATACGCGGCACCTCGGCGGTCAAGGGCGTCACCGGCGACACGACCCTGGTCGCCCTCTCCGGCCCGGTCCGCGCCGACACGGTGTCCGGAAACGTGGAGGCACAGGCCGTCACCGGCGACCTCCGCTTCAACTCCGTCTCCGGCGACCTGACCGTCGTCGAGGCGTCCGGCTCCGCCGTGCGCGCCGACTCCGTCAGCGGCTCCATGATCGTCGACCTCGACCCGGAGGGTCCGACCGACGTCCGGCTGACCAGTGTCTCCGGCGAGATCGCGATCCGCCTGCCGCACCCGGCGGACGCGGACGTCGAGGCCAACACGGCGAGCGGCACGATCTCCAACGCCTTCGACGGCCTGCGGGTGCACGGCCAGTGGGGCGCCCACAAGATAACCGGCCGCCTCGGCGCCGGCACGGGCACACTGCGGGCCACGACGGTCTCCGGTTCGATCGCCCTGCTGCGCCGCCCGCCCAAGGAGGACGAGGACGGCACCTGGGACGCCCCGGACGCCGACCCGTCGGCCGGGGCGGGGGCCGACTCGGGGGACAATTCCGTTTCCGGCCGGGCCGGCGCCGGGACGAGCGCCGCGGCCCCGGCCGACGGTACGACCGACAAGAAGGTGCTCTGACATGCCTCCCGTCTTCGCGCACGGCCGCCTCCGCCTCTACCTGCTCAAACTCCTGGACGAGGCCCCGCGCCACGGCTACGAGGTGATCAGACTGCTGGAGGAGCGCTTCCAGGGGCTGTACGCGCCGTCGGCGGGCACGGTCTACCCCCGGCTGGCCAAGCTGGAGGCCGAGGGCCTGGTCACCCACACCACCGAGGGGGGCCGGAAGGTGTACGCGATCACGGACGCCGGCCGCGCCGAACTCGCCGACCGCAGCGGTGAACTGGCCGATCTGGAGCTGGAGATCCGCGAGTCCGTGGCCGAGCTCGCCGCCGAGATCCGGGCCGATGTGCGCGGCGCGGCGGGGGATCTGCGGCGCGAGATGCGGGCCGCCGCCAGCGAGGCCCGGCACGGTTCCGGGGCGGGTGACGGGGAGCACGGGCCGTTCGGGACGGCGGGCGAGACGAACGACAAGGAGGCGTGGCGCGCGGCCAAGGAGGAGATGCGGCGCGTCAAGCAGGAGTGGAAGGAGCAGGCCCGCCGGGCGAAGGACGAGAGCCGCCGCGCCCGGGACGAGGCACAGCGGGCCCGCCGCCAGGCCCAGGAGGCCCAGGCGCGGGCGCGGGCCCAGGCACAGGAGGAGATGCAGCGCATCGCGCGGCGCGTCCAGGAGCAGGTGCAGGACCACTTCACGCGGGGCGACTGGCCGACCGGGGTGCGCGAGGGGCTTGCCGAACTGGCCAAGGAATTCGGCGAGTTCGGCAAGGACTATGCCTTCGGCCGCGGTGGCTCCACCGACCCCGGCAGGGCGCCGACGGACACCGCCCCCGGGCGGCGGAGCCCGGGACCGGACTTCTCCAAGACCCCGGAGGACTTCCCCGCGGGGTACGAACCGTCCTGGACCCACGAGGAACCCACCGGCGACCCGGCCCGCGACCTGGACCGGCTGCTCGACCGCTTCCGCGACGACATCCGGGACGCGGCCCGCGACCACGGCGTCTCACCCGACCAACTCCGCGACGCCCGGAGGCACTTGTCGACGGCGGCGGCCCACATCGGGGCGCTGCTCCGCACCCCGAAACCCTGACCCACCGACCACCCGCCGGGCCACACCGGACCGCCCACGACTCCCCCTGAGCTCCCGAGCCCCTCGGCCCCCGGCCCCTCGGGGCCGCCGACGCCCCTCAGCCCGCCTTGGCCTCACCCTCGCCGTACAGCACCCGCATGAGGGACGCGTGGGTCACGCCGTGGTCGGCGAGGACCTCCGCGGGGACGCCGGGGCGGACGGTGAGGGCGAGCAGCAGATGCTCGTCGCCGATGTGACGGTCCTTGCGGGCGACAGCGATCCGGAGGGACCGTTCGAGGACGTCCTTGGCGCCGGGCCCGAGGAAGCGCCGCCCGGAGCGCCGCCCCTCGCCGCCCGCCCCGTCGGCGCGGTTCCCGGACAGCGCTCCGGCTCCGTGCGCCTCCTCCACCCGCTGGACGATCTCCGTGACATCGATCCCCAGCCCGGCGAGGGCGTCGGTGTCGGCCCGGGACAGACCGGCCCGCCGCCGGGCCGCGTCCAGCTCCTCCCGCACGGACTCGGGGTGATCCTTGACGCCGAGGGCGGTCAGCGCGGCGGAGGCGCGGCTCTCCTCCCGGTCCAGCAGGGCGAGCAACAGGTGCTCGGCCTCGACGGTCCGCGCGCCGTCACGTCCGGCGTGCTCGACGGCACCCCGTACGACGTCACGAGCATGCTGGGTGAACCGTTCGAACATCACTGCCTCCCGTACTTCTTGTGCACGGCCTGCCTGCTGACGCCGAGCTCGGCGGCGATCTCCTGCCACGACCAGCCCTGATTGCGCGCACTGCGCACCTGCACCGCCTCCAGCTGCTCCAGCAGCCTGCGCAGCGCGGCGACGGCGCGCAGTCCGATCCGCGGATCGCGGTCTCCCGCCCGCTCGGCGAGATCCGTTGCTTCGGTCATGACGTCAACGTACGTTGACATCCGGCAGATGTCAACCACAGTTGACGCAGGCGTGCCCGGAGACGGGCGGTCTCAGCCTCCGTTGGTGAGCACGATCTTGCCGAACTGGTTGCCGGACTCCATCCGTTCGAAGCCCTCGCGGGCCCGGTCGAGCGGCAGCACCTCGTCGATGACGGGACGGACCCCGGTCGCGGCGCAGAAGGAGAGCAGGTCCTCCAGCTCGTCCTTGGTGCCCATGGTCGAGCCGACGATCTTCAGCTCAAGGAAGAAGACACGGGTGAGTTCGGCGTGCGAGGGACGGTCCCCGCTCGTGGCGCCGGAGATGACGAGGGTGCCGCCGGGCCGCAGCGACTTCACCGAGTGGGACCAGGTCGCGGCGCCGACGGTCTCGATCACGGCGTCCACCCGCTGCGGCAGCCGCGCCCCCGGTTCCACGGCCTCGACGGCACCGAGCTCCACGGCCCGCTTCCGCTTGGCCTCGTCCCGGCTGGTGGCGAACACGCGCAGCCCGGCGGCCCGGCCGAGCACGATCGCCGCCGTGGCGACCCCGCCGCCGGCACCCTGGACGAGCACCGCGTCACCGGGACGTACACCGGCGTTGGTGAAGAGCATCCGGTAGGCCGTCAGCCAGGCCGTGGGCAGACAGGCGGCCTCCTCGAAGGAGAGCTCCTTGGGCTTGGGCAGGATGTTCCAGGTCGGCACGGCGACCCGCTCGGCGAAGGTGCCCTGGTAGCGCTCGGTGAGGATGGAGCGGGGTTCCCTGGGACCGACGCCGTGGCCGGTCTGCCCGATGACGGAGTGCAGGACGACCTCGTTGCCGTCCTCGTCGACACCGGCGGCGTCACAGCCGAGGATCATCGGCAGCTTGTCCTCGGCGAGGCCGACGCCGCGCAGGGACCAGAGGTCGTGGTGGTTGAGGGAGGCGGCCCTGACGTCGACGACGCTCCACCCGGAACGGGCCTCGGGAGCCGGCCGCTCCCCCAGCTCGAGCCCGGAGAGCGGCTGGTCACGGTCGATACGGGAGGCGTAGGCAGCGAACATGGCCAAGACGATAGGTTCCCGCCCACTCCGAAGGAACCACGCCCCTCCGTGACACACGCCCCCCGGATGCGGAGACGCGTGTCACAACCTCGGGGACCAGCCACGTACGTCTTTCAGCCCGTCCGACGTTCGAGGACGGGGCCGGAGGCCGAAGCGGGGGCCCGGGGGCGGCAGCCCCCGCGACGGCACCTGGACTAACGCCGGGCAACCCCTTCGGCCCGAGCCGCGGCAGCAACCGCCGCGGTCACCGCGGGAGCGACCCGCTCGTCGAAGGGCGACGGGATGACGTAGTCGGCGGCGAGGTCGTCCCCGACCACCGCGGCCAGCGCCTCGGCCGCCGCCAGCTTCATTCCCTCGGTGATCCGGGAGGCCCGCACCTGGAGCGCCCCGGCGAAGATCCCGGGGAAGGCCAGCACGTTGTTGATCTGGTTCGGGAAGTCCGACCGCCCGGTCGCCACGACGGCCGCGTACTTGTGCGCGACGTCGGGGTGCACCTCCGGGTCCGGGTTGGCCATGGCGAACACGAAGGCGCCCTCGGCCATGGAGGCCACCGCCGCCTCCGGGACCGTACCGCCGGAGACGCCGATGAAGACGTCGGCGCCCGCGAGCGCGTCCTCGAGCGACCCGCTGATGCCGGCCTTGTTGGTGAACCCGGCGACCTCGCGCTTGACCGGCGTCAGGTCCTCGCGCCCGGCCGAGACGACGCCCTTGCGGTCGGCCACCGCGACGTCCCCGATGCCGGCCTCGATCAGCATGCGCGCGATGGCCACCCCGGCCGCTCCGGCGCCGGAGATGACGGCCCGCAGGTCGCCGATGGACCGGCCGCTCAGGCGTGCCGCGTTGCGCAGCGCCGCCAGCGTGACGACGGCCGTACCGTGCTGGTCGTCGTGGAAGACCGGGATGTCGAGCCGCTCCTGGAGCCTGCGCTCGATCTCGAAGCACCGCGGCGCCGAGATGTCCTCCAGGTTGATCCCGCCGAAGGAGGGGGCGAGCCGGACGACGGTCTCCACGATCTCGTCCACGTCCGTGCAGTCGAGCGCGAGCGGCACCGCGTCGACCCCGCCGAACTGCTTGAAGAGGATGGCCTTGCCCTCCATCACGGGGAGGGACGCCTGGGGGCCGATGTCCCCGAGCCCGAGGACGGCCGTGCCGTCGGTCACGACGGCGACCACGGACGACTTCCACGTGTAGTCGTTGACCAGGTCCGGCTGCTCCGCGATGGCGGAGCACACGCGCGCGACGCCGGGCGTGTACGCGAGGGACAGGTCGTCCTTGTCCCGGACCGGCACGGTGGCCTGCACGGCCATCTTGCCGCCGCGGTGCAGCGCGAACGCCGGATCGAAGGAATCGAGGGGCTCCGCCCCGCCGTCCTGGTCCGTATTGCTGTCGCTGCGAGGATTGACGATCTCCGCTGCCACTTTTCTGTACCCCTTAGGAAGTTCATGGTGCGAGGGTGGGCCACTCCTGGTGAAGAGTGGACGGGGACGCGCACGACCCGATTGACCGTTACCACGGGTCGTCCGCGACGAACGCGCCGCACACGCGCTCTGCGCCCCGGATGAGGGGTGTAAAGAACCTTCTTACCGGACGGACGGCGCCGACAGCGAGTCGGTTGAGCCCAAGGTCACGTCCGGGCACCGGAAGGTCACGTCCTGATGACGTCCTGGCCCCTCGCACGAGGGTCGGCATTCGACAAGGAACGACCACATACTGAGATCGACCGAAGATGTTCCGGTTGTGACCAGGCTTTTCCGTAGAGGATGCGGCCAGAAGTCCGTATCGGCATGGTTCGGGGGTCACCCGTTATCCGATTTTGACATGGCTGGTCCCTTGAATGGCGTAGACCCAATGGCAAGATGCCGTAAACCCACGAGGTCGCGACACCCGATGGTGTGTGTTCTCGTCGACCCATCGGCATCTCCACCCACTCGCCGGAGGAACCCACCATGACCGCACGCTCCACCCGTCGTACGGCCGCCGCTCGCTCCCGGCTAGCAGCGGTCGGCGCGATCGCGGTCGCAGGCACCCTGCTGCTCGCCGGTTGCGGTGACCAGACCGACAAGGGCAACGACAACGGGTCCGGCTCGTCGTCCGCCGCGCCTCTGGCCGCCAAGCTCCCCGCCGACATCCGCAAGGCGGGCGTCATCAAGGTGGGCTCCGACATCGCCTACCCGCCGGTCGAGTACATGGAGGGCGGCAAGGCCGTCGGCATCGACCCCGACGTCGCCGCCGCCCTCGGCAAGCAGCTCGGCGTGACGTTCACGTTCCAGAACGGCAAGTTCGACCAGCTCATCGTCGGACTCCAGTCCAAGCGGTTCAACGTGATCATGTCGGCGATGAACGACACCAAGGACCGCCAGAACGGCATCGACTCGGACACCGGCAAGAAGGTCGGCGACGGCATCGACTTCGTCGACTACTTCACCGCCGGCACCTCGATCCTCGTCCAGAAGGGCAACCCGAAGGGCATCAAGTCCCTGGACGACCTGTGCGGCACGGTGGTCGCGCTCCAGCGGGGCACCACGTCCGAGGGCATCGCCAAGGAGCAGAACAAGAAGTGCACGGCCGACGGCAAGAAGGCCATATCGCTCCAGACCTTCGACACCGACCCCGAGGCGCTGCTCCGGCTCAAGCAGGGCGCGTCCGTCGCCGACCTGAACGACTTCCCGGTGGCCGCGTACAACGCGAAGACCTCGGGCGGCGGCAAGGACTTCGAGGTCGTGGGCGACCAGATCGAGGCCGGCCCCTACGGCATCGGCGTCTCCAAGGAGAACGCCCAGCTGCGTGACGCCCTCCAGGCCGCCATGGACGCGATCATCAAGAACGGCGAGTACCAGAAGATCCTGGAGAAGTGGAACGTCAAGGACGGCGGCGTCACCGAGGCCAAGATCAACGGCGGCTCCTGAGCCCTGCGCACCACTGAAGGGCTGTCACCGTGACTGACACTCTCGACAAGGCTCCGGCGGTGCCGCCGGAGCAGATCAAGGCCATCCCGGTGCGCCACTACGGCCGCTGGGTGGCCGGTGCCGCGGTCGTCGCGGTCCTGGTGCTCATCGGGATCGCGTTCTCCAACGCGAAGATCAACTACGGCGTGATCCCGGACTACCTCACGGACGGGACCATCCTGTCCGGCGTCTGGCACACGCTGTACATCTCCGTGCTCGCCATGGCGCTCGGACTGGTGCTGGGCGTGATCCTCGCGGTCATGCGGATGTCGTCCAACCCGGTCACGAGCACGGTGTCCTGGCTCTACATCTGGTTCTTCCGCGGCACGCCGGTCCTGGTCCAGCTCCTGCTCTGGTACAACATCGCGCTCGTCTTCCCCGTGCTCAACCTGGGGTTCTACAAGGACGAGATGAACCAGGTCATGACGCCGTTCCTGGCCGCGCTGCTCGGCCTCGGCCTGAACGAGGCGGCGTACATGTCCGAGATCGTGCGCGCGGGCATCCAGTCCGTCGACCTCGGGCAGACGGAGGCGTCGCACGCCCTGGGCATGACCCAGGGCAAGACGCTGCGGCGCGTGGTCCTCCCGCAGGCGATGCGCGTGATCGTCCCGCCGACGGGCAACGAGTTCATCAACATGCTGAAGACCTCGTCGCTCGCCTACGCGGTCCAGTTCAACGAGCTGATCAAGCGCGCCACGGACATCTCCAGCACCTCGCTCGCGGTGGTCGAGATGTACTTCGTGGCGTCCATCTGGTACCTGATCCTCACCAGCGTGTTCAGCGTCTTCCAGTACTACCTGGAGCGCCGTTACGCCCGCGGTTCGACGCACAGCCTGCCGCCGACCCCGCTCCAGCGCCTGAAGCGGAACGTGCGCCTGTTCGGCTCGTTCCGCCGCCCGGAGGTGGCCCGATGACAGATCTCGCCAAGGACGCGACCGGCGCCCCCATGGTCAGGGCCGAGGGCGTGCACAAGTCCTTCGGGCTGGCGCACATCCTCAAGGGCATCGACCTGGAGGTGAACGCGCGGGAGGTGTTCTGCCTGATCGGCCCCTCCGGCTCCGGCAAGTCCACGTTCCTTCGGTGCATCAACCACCTGGAGAAGATCAGCGCCGGGCGGCTCTACGTCGACGGTCACCTCGTCGGCTACCGGCAGAAGGGCGACAAGCTCTACGAGCTGAAGGAGAAGGAGGTCGCGGCGCAGCGGCGGGACATCGGCATGGTGTTCCAGCGCTTCAACCTCTTCCCCCACATGACGGCCCTGGAGAACGTCATGGAGGCACCGGTCCAGGTCAAGCGCGAGTCCAGGGCCGTCGCCCGGGAGCGGGCCGAGCGGCTGCTCGACCGGGTCGGCCTCGGCGACCGCAAGAACCACTACCCGGCCCAGCTCTCCGGCGGCCAGCAGCAGCGTGTCGCCATCGCCCGCGCCCTGGCGATGGAGCCCAAGCTGATGCTCTTCGACGAGCCGACGTCCGCCCTGGACCCGGAGCTGGTCGGCGAGGTGCTGGACGTGATGCGGGACCTCGCGGAGGACGGCATGACGATGATCGTCGTCACCCATGAGATGGGCTTCGCCCGGGAGGTCGGGGACTCGCTGGTCTTCATGGACGACGGTGTGGTCGTCGAGTCCGGCCATCCGCGCGACGTCCTGACCCGCCCCCAGCACGAGCGGACGAAGTCCTTCCTCTCGAAGGTCCTCTGACCCGCGCGGCGGCGGACACGAACGCGGAGGGGCGGTACGGATCGATCCGTACCGCCCCTCCGCGTTCGCGCGTGCCCCCTGTGCGGCCGCGGGCTACTTGACCGCGAGGAGCAGCGTGTCCGAGGGCGAGCACCACACGGGCCGCGCCTCGCCGAAACCCTTCTCGCGCAGCACGCGCGCGTGCCACGCGGGCGAGGGCATGTCGCCGTCGGCGTGCTCGCCGTAGATCTCGAAGCGGCGGGCGGTCGGCCCGGCGAGTACGGGGTCCTGGGCCGCGACCTGCCACCAGTCGGCCCAGTCCAGGGCGCCGTCCCGCTTCGCCCGGTCCATGCGCGCGTGCCGCTGGGCGCGTTCGGCGGCGTTGATGCGCGGGGTTGTCCCGTCGATCATGTGGTCCGCGTTCATGAACACACCGCCGTCGCGCACGAGTTCGGCGATCCGGCCGTAGAGGTCGGCGAGGGGGTCGCTGTGCAGCCAGTGCAGGGCCGTGGCGGTCAGGACGGCGTCGTACGCGTCGTACGGCAGCGCCGCCCGCCACGCCGGGTCCTTGAGGTCGGCGGCGACGAGGGTGACGCGGTCGTCGCCCGCGAAGGTGCCCTCGGCGATGGCGAGGAGGGCCGGGTCGAGGTCGACGCCGGTGCTGGTGGCGTCGGGGAACCGGCGCAGCAGGCGGGCGGTGATGCTGCCGGTGCCGCAGGCGAGGTCGAGGACGCGGGGTGCGGTGCCCACGAGGGCCTCGACCATGTCGAGCATGACCGTGAAGCGTTCCTCGCGGTCGGGCATGTACCACTCCTGCTGGCGGTCCCAGCTCTCCTGCCAGGCAGCCCAGTCGGCACCGGCCGCGGTGGTCCGCGTGTTCGTCATCGTCGCCCCTCGGTCGCGAAGATCCCGTAATACCCTGGAAGCACGACCGGCTGTTACCCGACCGCACGCACGACCATAGAGCGCCCTCGTAAGGACTACAAGTGGAACTGGCCTATTACTCGGACTACGCCGTACGCCTCGTCAACAGCGAGGAGCCGCTCCGGGGCAAGGACACGCTCACCTCCGTCGACGCGGTCCGCGACCTGTTCGGCGGCAACCAGTCGGCCGCCCGCCGTGCCACCGACGCCGACGTGACCCGCTTCCGCTCGGTCCGGGGACGGCTGCGCGCGGTCTTCGAGGCCGCCGACCAGGGCGACGAGACCCTGGCCGTGGACCTGCTCAACTCACTGCTGCTGGAGTTCCCGGTCAGCCCGCAGATCTCCGGGCACGACCACCGCGACGACGACGGCCGCCCGCTGTGGCACATGCACCTGGCCGACCACCCGTCGAACGCCACCGCCGGCTACGCCGCGATCGCCGCGATGGGCCTCGCGTTCCACCTGACCGAGTACGGCGTCGACCGGCTCGGCCTGTGCGAGGCCGCGCCCTGCCGCAACGCTTATCTGGACACCTCGACCAACCGCTCCCGGCGCTACTGCTCCGACCGCTGCGCGACCCGCGCGAACGTGGCCGCCTACCGGGCCCGCAAGCGCCTGGAGGCCGACCGGTCGGCGAAGACGGGCCTGACCGCGGACAGCGCCCAGCGCACCACGGCGAGCGGCGAACGCTGATCGGGCCGGCGCGGCCGGTACCGCAGGCGCACCCGGCCGAGCACCAGGTCCTCCGGCACGACCCCGTAGTCGGTGCTGTCCCCGCCCGCGTGGGAGTTGTCCCCCAGCACCCACCAGCCGCCCTCGCGCCGCTCCACGGCCCGCTTGACGACCAGCAGGTCCTGCTGGAACGGATGGCGCAGGACGACGATGTCACCGGGCCTGACGGCGACGCCGTAGTGCAGCACGAGACGGTCCCCGTGGTACAGGGTGGGCACCATGGACGGGCCGGTCACCTCGGCCAGCCCGAAGGGCGCGACCGCCCTCCCCCGTTCGGTCTCCTGCGACAGCTCCGGCATCCCCGGCACCTCCCCGGTCCGTTCCTCCACCAGTCCCAGTGTGACCCTGGACTTTTGTCCTAAGCCCTAGGGGGCACTCGCGAAAACGAGCCTCCCAGGGAGTAATGTCCCACCTGAGAAGACGATCACGAGGAAGGAATGCTCCATGCTTTCCCGCCTGTTTGCTCCCAAGGTCAAGGTCAGCGCCCACTGCGACCTGCCCTGCGGCGTGTACGACCCTGCCCAGGCCCGCATCGAGGCGGAGTCGGTGAAGGCTGTCCAGGAAAAGATGGCCGGCAACGACGACCCGCACTTCCAGGCGCGTGCCACCGTCATCAAGGAGCAGCGCGCAGAGCTCGCGAAGCACCACGTTTCCGTGCTCTGGAGCGACTACTTCAAGCCCCCGCACTTCGAGAAGTACCCCGAGCTCCACCAGCTGGTGAACGACGCCTTGAAGGCCCTCTCGGCCGCCAAGGCGTCCACCGACCCCGCCACCGGCCAGAAGGCCCTGGACTACATCGCCCAGATCGACAAGATCTTCTGGGAGACCAAGAAGGCCTGACGGCTCTCTTCTCGGCGTGGGCCCGGTCGTGATCACGACCGGGCCCTCGTCGTGTGCGTGGGGGGTGGGAGGACAAGGGCGGTGGGCCTCAGTGGAACTGAGGCACGATCAGGTAGATGCCGTAGGCCACCACCGCGACGCAGGCCAGGAAGCACAGGGCTGCCTGGGCCATGCCGAGCGGGGAGCCGGCCGCGGCCTCGCGGGCGCCCTCGTGACGGGCGAGGCCGAGGACACCCAGGGCGAAGACGACGACCACGGCGACCGTGACACCGATGCTCACCGCGGTGACCTCGCCGAGTGCGGTCCAGTCCAGATGCATGGGGAACCTCCGTGGCTCAGGCGGCCGTGCCGACGTTCGTCGGCGCCGGGGTGCGGATGGTGACCTCGTGGTGGTCGTTGACGTTCTGCGCGTCCACCGGGTTGCGGCGGGCGGCGAGGAAGATGCCCGTCGCCACGGCCGCGGCGACGACGGCGATCACCGCGGTTCCGACGTCGCCCCCGTGCTTGACCACGCTCGCCGCGATCCCGCCGACCAGCGCGGCGGCGGGCAGTGTGATCAGCCAGGCGAGCGCCATCCGCCCGGCGATGCCCCAGCGGACCTCCGCGAGCCGCCGGCCCAGGCCCGCGCCGAGGATGCTGCCGGAGGCCACCTGGGTGGTGGACAGGGCGAAGCCGAGGTGCGCGGAGGTGAGGATGACGGTCGTGGAGGCCGTCTCCGCCGCGAAGCCCTGCGGGGACTGGATCTCGGTGAGGCCCTTGCCCATCGTGCGGATGATCCGCCAGCCGCCGAGGTAGGTGCCGAGGCCGATCGCCAGTCCGGCCGCGCCGATCACCCACACCGGCGGGCCCGCGTCGTGCCCCAGCGCGCCCGCGGAGATCAGGGTCAGCGTGATGACGCCCATGGTCTTCTGCGCGTCGTTCGTGCCGTGCGCGAGCGAGACCAGGGAGGCCGAGGCGATCTGGCCGAGCCGGAACCCCTTGGTGACCGAGTCCTTGCGGGCCCGCGCGGTGAGCCGATAGGCGAGGTAGGTGGCGATCAGCGCCGCGACGCCCGCCACCACGGGGGAGGCGACGGCCGGGATCAGCACCTTCTCGACGACCTTGTCGAAGTGCACGCCGTCCGACCCCGCGCCCACCCAGACGGCCCCGATCAGCCCGCCGAACAGCGCGTGCGACGAACTGGACGGCAGCCCCGCCAGCCAGGTCACGAGGTTCCACAGGATCGCCCCCACCAGACCCGCGAAGATCATCCCGGGGGTGACGAGGGTGTCGTCCACGATGCCGCCGGAGATCGTCCTGGCGACCTCCGTCGACAGGAAGGCACCGACGATGTTCAGGGCGCCGCTGATGAGGACGGCCGTCCTCGGCTTCAGCGCGCCGGTCGCGATGGACGTCGCCATCGCGTTGGCCGTGTCGTGGAACCCATTGGTGAAGTCGAAGGCCAGCGCCGTGACGATGACGACCGCCACGAGGAACGTGATGTGGTCCATCCCTTCAGGGAAACGGGCGCGGGCCAATGCCCGGCGAACGGCGGGCGACGTCCGTTCCAGGAGCCCGCGCCGACCTCGTGGAGACGTCCGCCGGCGTGCCATCCTGGAGCGGTGACCCTGGAGGACCTGGTCCGGCTGCGCCGGGCGCGCGACCGCATGGACCGCGATTACGCCGAGCCGCTGGACATGGCCGAGGTCGCGCGCACCGCCCTGATGTCCCCGGGTCACTTCCAGCGCAGTTTCCGCAAGGCGTTCGGCGAGACGCCCTACGCCTACCTCATGACCCGCCGCGTCGAGCGGGCCAAGATGCTGCTGCGCCGCGGCGACCTCTCGGTCACGGAGGTGTGCCTCGCCGTGGGGTGCACCTCGCTCGGCTCGTTCAGCTCCCGCTTCACCGAGCTGGTCGGGGAGACCCCGAGCGCCTACCGGGCCCGCTCGCACGAGGAGAGCGCGGTGATCCCCTCCTGCGTGGCCCGCGCCTTCACCCGACCCCGACGCCGCTCGTTCTGAGCCATCGCGGCTCTCCCGCCGGAGCGCTTAGCGTGGGCCCATGGACCTGAAACTCAAGCAGTGCTTCATCGCGGTGGACGACCATGACAAGGCACTGGCCTTCTACTGTGACGCGCTCGGCCTGGAAGTCCGCAACGACGTGGGCTTCGAGGGCATGCGCTGGGTGACGGTGGGCTCGCCGCTCCAGCCGGACGTGGAGATCGTGCTGGAGCCGCCGGGCATGAACCCGGACGCCTCCCCCGCCGACCGGCAGGCCGTGGCCGAGCTGCTGGCCAAGGGCATGCTGCGCGGGGTCATCTTCACCACCGAGGACTGCGACACCCTGTACACGCGGGTGCGCGAGTCCGGCGGGGAGGTGGTCCAGGAACCGATGGACCAGCCGTACGGCGTGCGCGACTGCGCCTTCCGCGACCCGGCCGGGAACCTGCTCCGCTTCATGGAACGGGAGAAGTCCTGACCAGGGCCGTCCGCCTCCCCGCGCCACTCCACGCCGTCCCGCGATTCCCTACGATCATCGTATGACCGTTCGCTGGACCTACGCCTTCGTCGACCGGCCCGCCGCCTCCTTCGCCCGCGCGCACGCCTTCTGGGCCTCCGTCACCGGCACCCGGATCTCCGAACTGCGGGGCGAGCGGGGCGAGTTCACCACCCTGCTGCCGGAGGGCGCGTACGCCTGCGTGAAGGTGCAGGGGGTCGCCGCGAGCACCGGCGGGGCCCATCTCGACCTGTGCGTCGAGGACGTGGACGCGTACGTCGGTACGGCCCGCGAGCTGGGCGCCCAGCCGGTCGCCGAGCACCCCGGCTGGTCCGTACTGCGGTCTCCCGGCGGCCAGTTGTTCTGCGTCGTGCCCTGGAACGGGGAGTCGGCACGGCCGCCGGTGGTGGCGGGCAGCAGGCTCGACCAGGTCTGCCTGGACGTCGGACCGTCCCGCTACGACGCCGAGACCGCGTTCTGGGCCGCCCTGACCGGCTAGGAGCCGCTGACCGGTTCGCGCCCGGAGTTCCGGGTGCTGAGACCCCCGGCGGGGCTGCCGCTGCGGATCCTCCTCCAGCGGCTGGGCGAGGACCGGCCCGCCTCCGCCCATCTCGACCTCGCCTGCGCGGACATCGGGGCGACCCGGGCCCGGCACGAGGAGTCGGGCGCGGTCCCGATCGCCCGCGGCCCCCACTGGCAGGTGATGCGCGACCCGGCGGGCGGCGTCTACTGCCTCACCGGCCGGGACCCGGAGACCGGCGGCCTGCCTCACCCACCGCCTGTGGTGTAGGCGCAGACCACCAGCGCGGGCTCGCCGTACCACGCCGGCGGCCCGGGCTCCGACGGACAGCTCACCGAACTCGGCACGGGCTCCGGGGAATCCCGTTCCCAGTGGGCCGGCCCCCCGGCCGACGCCGGCGAGTTCTGGAGCCACAGGGTCGCTCCCCCGCCGACCGCGACGACCACGGCCCACGCCACGGCCAGCCCACGCCACAGCCGACGGCGGCCCTCCTCCGGCGTCACCTCCAGGGCTCCACGGCCACCACGGCGTCGACCGGCACCGGCCCGTACACGTGCGGGAACTCCTCGCCGCCCGGCTCCATCGCCTCGTACCGCACCGGCACATCGAGCCGCGCCGGATCCACCACCAGGACCACCAGCTCGTCCGGACCGTCGTAGGAGCCGTACAGGAAGGCGGCCACGCGGGGGAGTTGCGCCCGGGTGGAGAAGTGGACGAAGCCCTCCTCCCCGAGGGTGCGGCCACGGGTCGACATCTCGTAGGCGCCGCTCTCGCGGGCCGCGTCCCACAGGGCGCGTTCCGTGATGTGGAGGATGTACGGAAGTTCGGTCATGTGATCACGCTACGGCCGCCCACCCGGCCCGCGCTCAGGAATCCCTGGTCACGGTCGCCCGGGGACCGGGGGCGAGATCGGGGGCGGGGGCCTGCGCCCGGGTCCGCCGATCGGCGGCGGGCTCCCTGGGCCGTGTCTCCTGCCGGCCTGCGGGATCGGCGCCGGACGCGCACTCGGGGTTGCGGCACGGTCCGGGGGTCCACACGGGGACCCAGGCCCCCAGCGTCTTGTGCCGCTTGACGACGGTCTCGACCGGCTGTCCACAGGTGGGACAGACGGGTTGTTCGCTGTCCATGCCCTCAGCGTAGGACGCCCCGCGCTCCCCCGCCGCCGGGACCTCACCGACCGGACACGAGCGGGGCACGAGCCGGGTCCCCCGCGGCCCCGCGCACCGTGGGGATGCGCGGGACCCGCCGGATCGGGCCAAAGCCCCCGGCGACCGCACGGAGGCAGGAGCCGCACGGCCCGGGGACCCCGGGATCCGACAGGCCCCGCCGAAGCGGGCGGGGCGCCGGGGACGGCCGGGACACTCTGACCGACTGGGGCGCTCGGGCCAGCTGGGGCGCTCGGGCCGACCGGAACACGAGGGACGGCAGGCACGAGGGACGGCAGGCACGAGGGACGGCAGGCACGAGGGACGGCAGGCACGAGGGACGGCAGGCACGAGGGACGGCAGGCACGAGGGATATTCCGGTCACCCCGCCGCCCCCGGGCCCCCGGCTCCGCCCCCGCCCCCAGCCCCAGCCCCGGCCCCCGGCGGCCCGTGTCAGCTGCTGCGGCGGGTGACGAACTCCGCCAGCGACAGCAGACCGTCCGCCGCCGTCGGCTTCGGGACCGCCCGGGCCAGTTCGTGCACCGCCCGGGCCATCCGGTCGGCGGCCTCCGCCTGGGCCCAGTCCCTGCCGCCCGCGCGCTCCACGGCCAGGGCCGTCCGCTCCAGGTCCCCCTCGTCGTACGGCGCCCCGTACAACTCGGCCAGTTCGGCCGCGGCCTCGGTGCCGGAGGCCAGCGCCGCGACGACCGGCAGGGACTTCTTGCGGGCGGCGAGGTCCGCACCGGCCGGCTTGCCCGTACGCCTCGGGTCGCCCCATATCCCGATGATGTCGTCGATCAGCTGGAACGCGAGGCCCGCCTGCCGGCCGAACCCGTCCATCGCGGCGACCTCCTCCTCCCCCGCCCCCGCGTACAGCGCGCCGAGCGCGCACGCGCACCCGAGCAGCGCGCCCGTCTTGGCCTCGGCCATGGCGAGCACCTCGTCGAGGGTGACCTCGTCGGGCGCCCTTCGCTCCATCGCCGTGTCGGCGTGCTGGCCAGCGCACAGCTCGACGACACAGTCCGCGAGCCGGGCGGCGGCTTCCGCGGACGCCGGGTGCGGGTCGGCCGCGAGCAGCCGCAGGGCGAGCGCCTGGAGGGTGTCCCCGGCGAGTATCGCGTCGGCGTCGCCGAACACCGTCCATGCGGTGGGCCGGTGTCTGCGGGAGGTGTCCCGGTCCATCACGTCGTCGTGCAGCAGCGTGAAGTTGTGGACCAGTTCCACCGCCGTGGCCGCCCGCACGGCCGCCGCCCGCGCCGGGGGCCCGCCCAGCGCGCCGGCCGCGGTGAGGACGAGCGCGGGCCGTATGGCCTTGCCCGCGTTGCCCGCCGCCGGCGTGCCGTCGGCCTGCTCCCAGCCGAAGTGGTAGCGCGCGATCCGCCGCATCGAGCCGGGCAACGAGTCGACGGCACCCCGCAGTTCGGGATCGACCACGGCCCGTGCACGCTCCAGGATCACCACGGCCTCGTGCCCGTCGTGCTCCCCCTCCTCGATCCCGGGTTCAGCCTCTTCGGTCTCGGTATCAGCCAGTTCGGTCCCGAGATCGGCCCCCTCGGGTCCGGGATCTCCCCCTTCGCCACCGCAATCGGCTCCCTCGGGCCCGGAGCGGGAGGCTTCGGGCCCGGAAGGAGACCCTTCGGCCCCGGGAGGGGACCCCTCGCCCCCGTCGAGGGGCCCTCTCCCGTCGTCCCCCGTGGACCGCGCCGCGCGGCGTTGCTTCGTCTCCGTCGTGAACTCGGCCATGGGTCCCCCTCGGAGTCCGCGGGCGGTGACGGCACCGCCCCCACTGCGCACGTACCCCGGGGATCTACCCGCGGCGGCAGACCCGGACACGGTCGCGAAGTGCGCAGACGTCACCTCCACCGGCCGATTTCGACGTTCTCCAGGACGCCCAGCGCGTCCGGCACGAGGACCGCCGCCGAGTAGTACGCGGTCACCAGGTAGCTGATGATCGCCTGTTCGTTGATGCCCATGAAGCGGACGGACAGGCTCGGCTCGATCTCGTCCGGGATACCGGACTGCCTGAGCCCGATCACGCCCTGGTCCTCCTCCCCCGTACGCATCGCGATGATCGAGGTCGTGCGCTCCGAGGTGACCGGGATCTTGTTGCACGGGTAGATCGGCACCCCGCGCCACGTGGGGATGCGGTTGCCGCCGACGTCGACGGTCTCCGGCACCAGCCCGCGCTTGTTCAACTCACGGCCGAACGCGGCGATCGCGCGCGGGTGGGCGAGGAGGAGCCTGGTGCCGCGCCGACGGCTGAGCAGCTCGTCCATGTCGTCCGGGCCCGGCACGCCGTCGTGGGGCTGGATCCGCTGGTCGTACTCGCAGTTGTTCAGCAGCCCGAACTCGCGGTTGTTGACCAGCTCGTGCTCCTGGCGCTCCTTCAACGCCTCGACGGTGAGCCGGATCTGCTGCTCGGTCTGGTTCATCGGCTGGTTGTAGAGGTCCGCCACGCGCGTGTGGATGCGCAGGACGGTCTGGGCGATGCTCAGTTCGTACTCACGCGGCGTCGCCTCGTAGTCGACGAAGGTGTGCGGGATGTCCGGCTCGCCGGTGTGGCCGGCGGCCAGGTCGACCTCCTTCTCCCCGTACTTGTTGGTGCGCTGCGCCGGGATCGACCGCAGCCGGCGCAGATGCTCGCGCAGCGATTCAGCGCGCTCGGCGACCCGCTCGAACTCCTCGCGGGACAGGACGAGGACCGTGCAGGCCGTGTCGGCGCGGGCCGTGTAGTCCCAGATGGCGTCCGGGTCGAGCAGCGCCTGCTCACCGAAGTAGGCGCCGTCGGCGAGCACGCCCAGGACCGCGTCGTCGCCGTAGGGTCCCGTGCCGATCTTCTCCACCCTGCCGTGGGCGAGCAGGTACACCTCGTCGGTGCGGCTGCCGAAGGACACGATCACCTCGCCGGGGCCGAACTCGCGCTGGGCACACCGCTGGGCCAGGCGCGAGAGGACCTCCCCGTCCTCGTACGACCTGAGGGCCGGCAGCTCTCCCAGCTCGGCCGGGACGACCTCGACGCGGTCGCCCGTCTTCACGAAGGTGATGCGGCCGTCGCCGACGGCGTAGGTCAGCCGCCGGTTCACGCGGTACGTGCCGCCCTGCACGTCGACCCAGGGCAGCGACCTCAGCAGCCAGCGGGAGCTGATCTCCTGCATCTGCGGCGCCGACTTGGTGGTGGTGGCCAGGTTCCGCGCCGCCGCCGTGTCCAGGGACTGCTGAGGCCTGCCCTGATCCGTGCGGACCTCTTCGCCTACCGACATAGAGAAATGCCCTCCCAGTCATGCCCGGGCGCCGAAGTGCGCCGCGCATCGTTCTCGCGACCAAGCGTTCCATCACGGAGCGTGTCCGTGCCATTACCCGAAAGAGGGGGAATGGATCATCGCACTAGTGGGCAGATGGAGGGACTTTTCCGGCACGGCCTGCCCGCTGACCTGTCCGAATCGGCTCGTACAGTGTGCGAACGAGTCATGGGGGAACGTTTTTCTCCGGTAGAAGCAGGGGCACAAGGCGGTCGCGGCCCGTGACCGCCGGGCACCGCGCGAAGGAGGCGTCCATGGCCTCGCCCATGTCCGCGAGCGGCTTTCTGGCCGCGCTGAGAGCCGAGGGCGTCAAGGTCGTCGAGGTCGGCGACTGGGAGCACCACAACCGCAACCACAAGGGGCCCTGGGGGCCGGTCCACGGCGTGATGGTCCACCACACGGTCACCGAGGGCAGCGCGGCGACGGTCGAGCTGTGCCGGAAGGGGCACGAGGACCTGCCCGGGCCGCTCTGCCACGGCGTGATCACCAAGGACGGCCGGGTCCACCTCGTCGGGTACGGGCGGGCCAACCACGCCGGGCTCGGTGACGACGACGTGCTGCGGGCGGTGATCGCCGAGAAGGCGCTGCCGCACGACAACGAGGCGAACACCGACGGCAACCGGCACTTCTACGGCTTCGAGTGCGAGAACCTGGGCGACGGGAAGGACCCGTGGCCACCGGCCCAGTTGGACGCGATCGCCCGGGCGGCCGCGGCCGTCTGCCGCCACCACGGCTGGACGGAGCGCTCGGTCGTCGGCCACCTGGAGTGGCAGCCCGGCAAGGTCGACCCCCGCGGCTTCACCATGGCCTCCCTCCGCGCCCGCGTCAGGGAACACCTGAAGGGCTAGGGGTACCTCCAGGACCGGGAGAACACCTACAAGGATCGGGGCCGGTCCGCCGGACGGGCAGCGAACGGGCACGAGGTGGGTCCCGGGCGGGCACCGGGCGGGCCCGACCGGGACAATGGAGCCGTGACCGGTCCCGCCTCCCTCGTCCCCCGTCTCCCCTCGCCCCTGGAGGACGTGGACGACGAACGGTTCCGGCGGCACGGGGTGCGGCTGACGCTGAAGCGGGACGACCTGATCCATCCCGAGCTGGTCGGGAACAAGTGGCGCAAGCTCGTGCCCAACCTGGAGGCGGCCGGCGGACGGACCGTGCTCACCTTCGGCGGGGCCTACTCCAACCACCTGCGGGCCACCGCCGCCGCGGGACGGCTGCTCGGGCGGGCCACGATCGGCGTGGTGCGCGGCGACGAACTGGCCGGCCGCCCCCTCAATCCCTCCCTCGCGCGGTGCGCGGCCGACGGCATGCGACTGCACTTCGTCGACAGATCGACGTATCGGCACAAGAACGAACCCGGGACCCTGGCCGGCATCCTGCGCGCGGCCGGCGCCGAGGACGCGTACGTCGTGCCGGAGGGCGGCAGCAACATCGAGGCGGTGCGCGGCTGCCGGGCGCTGGGCGAGGAGCTGCGCGGCCTCACCGACGTCGTCGCCGTCGCCGTGGGCACCGGTGGGACCCTCGCCGGACTCGCCGCGGGGCTCGCCCCTGAGCAGCGTGCCCTCGGCATACCGGTGCTCAGGGGCGGCTTCCTGGGCGCGGAGACGGCCGCCCTCCAGGAGCGCGCGTTCGGCGGCCGGCGCGGCACCTGGAGCCTCGACGAGCGCTTCCACTTCGGCGGGTACGCCCGCACCGGCCCGCAACTCGACGCCTTCGCCGAGGACTTCGAGGACCGTCACGGACTGCCCGTGGAACGTCTCTATGTCGCCAAATTGCTCTATGGACTGCTCACCCTGACGTCCGAGGGCGCCTTCGCGCGCGGGACGACCCTGGCCGCGGTCGTCACGGGCCGGCCCTTCCCGGAGCCGGGCCAGCCCTCCCCTGAGGGTCAGGCCGCCTCCCGGTAGGCCGCCGCCTCCTCCAGGTCCAGCCTGCGCAGCAGCGTGCGCAGCATCTCGTCGTCGATGTAGCGGTGGTCCCGCAGCCGCACGAAGACCTCGCGCTCGGCGCTGATCATGTCCCGCGACAGTCTGCGGTAGGTGTCGTCGACCGTCTCCCCGGTCACCGGGTTCACCGCGCCGAGGCGCTCCCAGACGGCGTTGCGGCGGCGCTCCAGGACCATGCGCAGCCGGTCGGCGAGCGGCGGGGGCAGGGCGTTGCGCTCGTCGGCGAGGAGGTCGTCCAGGCGGCTCTCCGCGGCCCGGGACGCCTGCGCCTGGGCGTTGGCCTCGACCAGGGTCTCGGCCTGCACGTCCCGCCCGGGGAACTTGAGCAGCCTGATCAGCGGCGGCAGGGTCACGCCCTGCACGACCAGCGTCCCGATGACCGTCGTGAACGTCAGGAACAGGATCAGGTTGCGGTGCGGGAAGGGGTCGCCGTCGTGCGTCGTGACCGGGATCGAGAAGGCGATGGCCAGGGACACGACACCGCGCATGCCGGCCCAGCCCGTCACCAGCGCGCCGCGCCAGGTGGGGTTCTCCTCGCGTTCCCTGATCCGCGCGGACATGATCCGGGGCACGAAGGCCGCCGGATACACCCACACGAACCGGGTCGCCACGACCACGGCGAAGAGGACGACGGCGTACCAGGCGGCGTCCGTGCCCGCGTACTGGCCGAGCCCGCGCAGCACCACCGGCAGCTGGAGCCCGATGAGCGCGAAGACCGCCGACTCCAGGACGAACGCGACCATCTTCCACACCGCTTCCTCCTGGAGGCGGGTGGCGAAGTCGACCTCCCACGCGCGGTGGCCGAGGTACAGGGCGACGACCACGACCGCGAGCACACCGGAGGCGTGCAACTGCTCGGCGACGCCGTACGCGACGAACGGGATGAGCAGGGAGAGCGTGTTCTGGAGCAGCGGCTCCTTGAGGTGCGTGCGCAGCCAGTGCAGCGGGGCCATCAGCACCAGGCCGACGCCGACGCCGCCGACCGCCGCGAGCAGGAACTCGCCGATCCCGCCGGCCCAGGTGGCGCCCTCGCCGACGGCCGCGGCCAGGGCCACCTTGTAGGCGGTGATCGCGGTGGCGTCGTTGAGCAGGGACTCGCCCTGGAGGATGGTCGTGATCCGCGAGGGCAGCCCCACCCGGCGCGCGACGGCCGTGGCCGCGACCGCGTCCGGCGGCGCCACCACCGCGCCGAGCACCAGCGCCGCGGTCAGCGGCATCCCCGGCACGAACTGGTAGACCGCCCAGCCGACCACGAAGGTCGCGAAGAGCACGTATCCGACGGACAGCAGCGCGACCGGTCGTAGCTGCGCCCGCAGGTCGAGGTAGGAGCTGTCCCCGGCCGACGTGTAGAGCAGCGGGGGCAGCAGCAGGGGCAGCACGACCTCGGGGTCGAGGGTGTAGTCGGGCACGCCGGGGACGTACGAGACGACCAGCCCGACGGCCACCAGCAGCAGTGGTGCGGGCACCGGCGTGCGCCGGGCCGCGGCGGCCACCGCCGCACTGCCCGCGACCAGCAACAGCAGCGGCATCACATCCATGTCCTCGCCCGCCCTCGTTTTCCGCGCGGCCACCCGCACACCCGTCGTAATCTGGCAATCATGAAACAGTGCACGCACGCCAATGCGCTGCCGCACCCGGAACCCGACCCCCAGAACGAGACCTGCCCGGAGTGCCTCGCGGAGGGAACGCACCCCGTCCAGCTGCGGATGTGTCTGTCCTGCGGCCACGTCGGCTGCTGCGACTCGTCGCCGGGACGGCACGCGACGGAGCATCACACAGAGTCCGGTCACCCGGTGATGCGGACCTTCGAAGTGGGCGAGACATGGCGTTGGTGCTTCGTCGACCACGTCCTCGTGTGACACTGCGGAGCGACGCCCGGCGCCGACGGTTCGACCGTCCGACGCCGGGGTACGTCAACCCGGCGCGCGCTCTTCCCATTTGGGCCCGCAGACCTCTAGACACGGAGCGTATCCGCAGGTTTACTGTGAGTGACGCCAGGGGGTTGGGGTCCCGGGGACGGATAAGTTCGGAGCGCGGTAGCGTCACCGCTGAACCAGGAATCGCGTTATCCCGGGGGGCGACCCTCGGCCCCGAAAAGCTTGTACCACCATGGAGGTGAGGGTGTCCCAGATCGCAGGCGAGCCCGCGACCCAGGACTTCGTGGAAGTCCGGCTGCCGGCTGCGGGTGCCTACCTGTCGGTGCTGCGGACGGCCACGGCCGGACTCGCCGCCCGCTTGGACTTCACCCTGGACGAGATCGAGGACCTGCGCATCGCCGTGGACGAGGCGTGCGCGATCCTCCTTCAGCAGGCCGTGCCCGGCTCGGTCCTCAGTTGCGTCTTCCGCCTTGTGGACGACTCGCTGGAGGTCACCGTGTCCGCGCCCACCACGGACGGCCACGCCCCGTCACGGGACACGTTCGCCTGGACCGTGCTGTCGGCCCTGGCGGGCAAGGTCTCCTCGGCCGTCGACGAGGACCGGACCGTGTCCATCAGCCTCTACAAACAGCGCGGCGCGGGACCCGGGCCGGCGTGAGGAACGGGGACGGGCCCGTGCGGGACGAAGAGCGCGGCACACGGGAGGTGCCGTCCGGGGGCACCGGCTCCCCGGACGGTTCCCGACTCATGACGGACGGCATCGACGGCATCCCCGAGCAGGCCAGACCGCATCCGGTGGACGAGTCCGCCGGAGCGGATCGGGAGGGTGCCGTGCGGAGCGCGTCTCCGGCGGGACGGACCGGGGCGGCATCCCCGGTCCGGACGGAGGCGAGGGCTCGTGGAAGGGCGACGGGCGGGACGATGAGCGAGCACGAGCGATACTCCGAGGAAGCGGCGCTGGGCGCACCGAGCGCCCAGGGCAGCCAGCACGATCCTCAGGACCGGAGCGGGGCGCGCGCGATGTTCGTCGAGCTGCGCAAGCTGCAGGACGGCAGCCCCGAGTACGCGGAGCTGCGCAACCGGCTCGTCCGGATGCACCTGCCGCTCGTGGAGCACCTCGCGCGCCGCTTCCGCAACCGCGGCGAGCCGCTGGACGACCTCACGCAGGTCGCCACCATCGGCCTGATCAAGTCGGTCGACCGGTTCGACCCGGACCGCGGCGTCGAGTTCTCGACGTACGCGACTCCGACGGTCGTCGGCGAGATCAAGCGGCACTTCCGCGACAAGGGCTGGGCGGTCCGCGTCCCGCGGCGGCTCCAGGAGCTGCGGCTGGCGCTGACGACGGCCACGGCCGAGCTGTCCCAGCTGCACGGCCGCTCCCCCACGGTGCACGAGCTGGCCGAGAAGCTGGCCATCTCGGAGGAGGAGGTCCTGGAGGGCCTGGAGTCGGCGAACGCCTACTCGACGCTCTCGCTGGACGTGCCCGACACCGACGACGAGTCCCCGGCGGTCGCCGACACGCTCGGCGCGGAGGACGAGGCGCTGGAGGGCGTGGAGTACCGCGAGTCGCTCAAGCCCCTCCTGGAGGACCTGCCGCCGCGGGAGAAGCGCATCCTGCTGCTGCGTTTCTTCGGCAACATGACCCAGTCGCAGATCGCGCAGGAGGTCGGCATCTCCCAGATGCACGTCTCCCGGCTGCTGGCACGCACACTGGCGCAGTTGCGGGAAAAGCTCCTGGTGGAGGAGTAGCGAGGAGCAGGTGCCGAGGAGCGTCCCGAAGGGACGACGCGCTCAGCGGGCCTCGGGCTCGTCCCCACGGCCGGGCCCGCGGATGCGCAGCGCCTCGGTGGTCGCCGGGCTGACCAGCAGGACCAGGGAGGCCACGGCGATCACCGCGAGGGCGATGCCCGCGGGGATGGCGGCGCTGTCGGCCTGGAGCAGGCTGTAGGCGACCGGCAGGGCCATGATCTGTGTGATCACGGCGGGGCCCCGGCTCCAGCTGCGGCGCAGCAGCAGCCCGCGTGCGGCGAGCAGCGGCAGCAGCGCGAGCACGACGACGGTGACGCCCAGCGTGACGGCCTGCTGCCGGTCGTCGGGGTCACCGGTGAGGCCGAGGGCGAGCGTCCACACCCCGCCGGCCACGAGCGCGAGACCCTCGACGCCGGCCAGTGCCGCCGCCCACGTCAGGCGGCGCGGCCGGGGGGTGGCGTCGTCGACTGCGTTCGGGGCGGGGTTCTGCTGGCTGCTCACCCCAGCAGGGTAGCCGCCGCCGTGGCGCCCCGAGTGTTCAGGCTCACGTCGCCTTCTCTTACCCGATCCCTACCTCTGTCTGGGCCGGGTACCCCCCAGTAGGTACGCTGCAATCCATGCGTGCACTTCTCGTGGTCAATCCGGCGGCAACCACCACCAGCGCACGCAGACGCGACGTGCTGATCCACGCGCTGGCGAGCGAGATGAAGCTCGAGGTGGTCGCCACCGAGTACCGCGGGCACGCCCGCGACCTGGGCCGGGAGGCCGCGGCGAGCGACGACGTCGACCTGGTCGTGGCCCTCGGCGGCGACGGCACGGTGAACGAGGTCGTCAACGGTCTGCTGCACGGCGGCCCCGCTCCGGACGACCTGCCCGGCATCGCCGTGGTCCCGGGCGGTTCCACCAACGTCTTCGCCCGTGCCCTGGGACTGCCCAACGATCCCGTCGAGGCCACCGGCGCCCTGCTGGACGCACTGCGCGAGAAGCGCGAGCGGGTCGTCGGCCTCGGTCTCGCCGCGGGGACCCCGGGCACGGAGGACGAGGCGGTGCCGGCCCGCTGGTTCACCTTCAACGCGGGGCTCGGCTTCGACGCGGGCGTGGTGGGCCGGGTCGAGCAGCAGCGGGAGCGCGGCAAGAAGTCGACGCACGCGCTCTACATGCGCCAGGTGGTCCGGCAGTTCCTCGGCGAGCAGCACCGCAGGCACGGCACGATCACGCTCGAACGCCCCGGCGCCGACCCGGTGACCGACCTGGTCATCGCCATAGTCTCGAACACCTCGCCGTGGACCTTCCTCGGCAATCGCCCCATATACGCGTCACCTAAGGCTTCGTTCGACACGGCCCTCGACGTACTCGGTCTCAGCCGTCTGTCCACGGCCGCGGTTGCCCGGTATGGGACCCAGTTGCTCACTTCGTCCCCCGAGCGCGGACCCCATGGCAAGCACGCCGTACCCCTGCATGATCTGGACGGCTTCACCTTGCATTCGAAGGTGCCCCTGCCCCTCCAGATGGACGGCGACCACCTCGGACTGCGTACGAGCGTGACGTTCACAGGCGTACGCCGTGCACTGCGTGTGATTGTGTGAGTGGAAGGCCCCAAAGTCCTTTCACTCGAACGTTTAGGCCAGGATCCACCCCATGGAAGTACGGCTGTGACCTAGTCGACACCGAGGAATCAAAAAAAACTTTTCTGAAGGGGTTGTATCCGTCGCTGAGGTTTGCGAGTCTCTACGTGGCGATCGGGACGGCCCGCAACACCGGCCTCCACTGATCACCAGAACCCCTCTTCACATCACAGGACACATGCCAGTGAACCTGGCAGTGAGCCCTTCACTTGTTGAGGGATTCGTGAAAGCGTTCACATTCACAAGCAATCTGCATGTCATACAAGGAGAGGTAGCAGCCATGGACTGGCGTCACAACGCCGTTTGCCGCGAAGAAGACCCCGAGCTCTTCTTCCCCATCGGCAACACTGGTCCTGCGCTGCTGCAGATCGAGGAAGCCAAGGCCGTCTGCCGTCGCTGCCCGGTTATCGAGCAGTGCCTGCAGTGGGCGCTCGAGTCCGGTCAGGACTCCGGCGTCTGGGGTGGCCTCAGCGAGGACGAGCGCCGCGCCATGAAGCGCCGCGCCGCCCGCAACCGGGCCCGTCAGGCCTCCGCCTGACCGACCACCCCGCTCGACAGCCTGAGCTTGGCGGCGCGTACAGCGAGTGCGCATCTCCCGCCCCCGAGCCGCAGCACGCAGTAACCCCGATGCTCCCCCTGGCTCTCGACATCGCTTGAGCAGGGGGTACGCCCATCGCACCGAGCTCTGAGCCCCGGGCCGCCACATGGCCCGGGGCTCACTGCTGTTCGGGGTGCGCCGCGGTGCGCGGGCACCCGGGGCGGCCGTGGTGACCGGCTACTTCTGCGCCCGCACCGGCACGTCCAGGATCACGCGCGTCCCCCGTCCGGGCGCCGGGATCATGTCGAACGTGCCTCCCAACTCCCCCTCGACCAGGGTCCGTACGATCTGCAGACCGAGGTTGCCCGAGCGGTGCGGGTCGAAGCCGTCGGGCAGGCCGACGCCGTCGTCCTGGACGGTGACGAGGAGGCGGGACTCCTTGGAGGTGCCGCCGCGGACCGCCGAGACCTCGACGGTGCCCGTGTCGCCCTCACGGAAGCCGTGCTCCAGCGCGTTCTGGAGGATCTCGGTCAGCACCATCGACAGCGGGGTGGCCACCTCGGCGTCGAGTATCCCGAAGCGCCCGGAGCGCCGGCCGGTGACCTTGCCCGGCGAGATCTCGGCGACCATCGCGAGCACCCGGTCGGCGATCTCGTCGAACTCCACGCGCTCGTCCAGGTTCTGGGACAGCGTCTCATGCACGATCGCGATGGAGCCGACACGCCGTACGGCCTCCTCCAGCGCCTCCCGGCCGCGCTCGGACTCGATGCGGCGCGCCTGGAGGCGCAACAGGGCCGCGACCGTCTGGAGGTTGTTCTTCACCCGGTGGTGGATCTCCCGGATGGTCGCGTCCTTGGTGATCAACTCGCGTTCGCGGCGGCGCAGTTCGGTGACGTCGCGCAGCAGCACCAGCGCGCCCGTGCGAATGCCCTTGGGCTTGAGCGGGATGGCCCGGAACTGGATGACCCCGTCGTTCGCCTCGATCTCGAACTCGCGCGGCGCCCAGCCGCTGGCGAGCTTGGACAGCGCCTCGTCCACCGGCCCGCGCGTCGGGGCGAGTTCGGCGGTGGTCTGCCCGAGGCGGTGGCCGAGCAGATCGGAGGCCAGGCCGAGACGGTGGTACGCGGACAGCGCGTTCGGGGAGGCGTACTGGACGATGCCGTCCGCGTCGAGGCGGATCAGCCCGTCCCCGACGCGCGGCGAGGCGTCCATGTCGACCTGCTGGTCGGGGAACGGGAAGGAGCCGGCCGCGATCATCTGCGCGAGGTCCGACGCGCTCTGGAGGTAGGTCAGCTCCAGCCGGCTCGGGGTGCGCACGGTCAGCAGATTGGTGTTGCGGGCGATGACGCCGAGGACGCGGCTCGCGCGGCGCACCGGGATCGACTCGACGCGGACCGGGACCTCCTCGCGCCACTCCGGGTCGCCCTCGCGCACGATCCGGCCCTCGTCCAGGGCCGCGTCCAGCATGGGCCGGCGGCCGCGCGGGACGAGATGGCCGACCATGTCGTCCTGGTACGAGGTCGGGCCCGTGTTGGGGCGCATCTGGGCGACCGAGACGTACCGGGTGCCGTCGCTGGTGGGGACCCACAGGACCAGGTCGGCGAAGGAGAGGTCGGAGAGCAGTTGCCACTCCGAGACCAGCAGGTGCAGCCACTCGAGGTCGGAGTCGTCGAGGGCCGTGTGCTGGCGTACGAGTTCGTTCATGGAGGGCACGTTGTGAGCGTACCCGGGGCCTTGTGCGGCCAGGAAATGAACGCCGGGCGACAACACCGGTGCTCCGGCGCGGCCACGGGGCCCCTGGGGAACGCGCGGGCCGGGACACCCGCGGGCCGCGGCGCCTGGGAGGGACCCTCAACCCTCCCGGCACCGCAGCCCGGAGCAACAACGGCCGTGGGGTGTGCGGTCCCGGTCGGCCGAAGGGTGAGGACCCGGGGCAGTCAGGGCAGAGAGCTCCGGTTCCTCGGTCCGCCTTCCTGTGCGGGGAAGGCGGACGTGTGCGTCCGCGTCGTACGGTCGCGCCGTACGCACTCCATTGTGGACTAGACCACGTTTGTGTGTCCATGTGTTGGAGGCTGTTCACAAGCTGTCCTCCGCAGCCTAGCCCGGCATGGTCGGGTATGGGGATGGGCGGCGGAGGAGTTTTCCGGGAGTGCCTCCGAGGTCCGGTGTCCGCGCGGGCCGAATGCTAGATTGGTCTAAACCACATAGCCACCTCATACACCTTCCAGCCCTCTTCAGAACGGCAGGCCCAGCGTGGAAGTTGTCATCGTTCCGGACGCAGCGGCGGGCGGCGAACTGATCGCCGAGGCCATGGCACAGCTCCTCGGACGCAAGCCCGACGCCCTGCTCGGCGTGGCCACCGGTTCGACCCCGCTGCCCGTCTACCAGGCGCTGACGGCGAAGGTGCGCTCCGGCGCGGCGGACACCTCGCGGGCGCGGATAGCCCAGCTCGACGAGTACGTGGGGCTGCCCGCCGACCACCCCGAGTCCTACCGCTCCGTGCTGCGGCGCGAGGTGCTGGAACCGCTCGGCATCGGCATGGACGCGTTCATGGGCCCGGACGGCACGGCGCAGGACGTCCAGGCGGCGTGCGAGGCGTACGACAGGGCGCTGGCCGGGGCCGGGGGCGTCGACCTCCAGCTGCTCGGGATCGGGACGGACGGGCACATCGGGTTCAACGAGCCGTGCTCGTCGCTCGCCTCGCGCACCCGCATCAAGACGCTGACCGAGCAGACACGGGTGGACAACGCGCGGTTCTTCGACGGCGACATCGAGCAGGTGCCGCACCACGTCATCACGCAGGGCATCGGCACGATCCTGGAGGCGCGGCACCTGGTGCTGCTCGCGACGGGCGAGGGCAAGGCGGACGCGGTCGCGGCGACCGTCGAGGGACCGGTGGCGGCGGTGTGCCCGGCGTCGGCACTCCAGCTGCACCCGCACGCCACGGTGGTCGTCGACGAGCCGGCCGCGTCCAAGCTGAAGCTGGCCGACTACTTCCGGCACACGTTCGTCAACAAGCCGGGCGACCGCGGTCGTCCACCGTGCGAATCGCGACATGCACACCCCCCTCACAGGCCCTCCGCACATCGGTCAGCGGAAAGCGGTCAGGCCATGGT